>JACMOZ010000056.1 GCA_014377785.1 Aeromicrobium sp. | reverse complement strand
TGGACTACGGCGTGATGAAGTACTTCGCGGATGCCGAAGCCATCTACTCCTACGAGGGCACCCGCGAGATGAACACGCTCATCGTCGGGCGTGCGATCACCGGCAAGGCCGCGTTCGTCTAACCGCGGTCCATCGATGGGACGCGAGTTGGGTCCATCGCATCACACGGGGATGCCTTCTTGATCAAGTAGAATGAGAATTTTCCAGGACCCCAGCTCGCTGAAAGGCACCTCGCAGGTGCAAGTTTTTCACTCCAGCTGAACCGTTGTCGCAGCATTTGATGGCGCGAATCTCATGTCAGCGGCCGGCCTATTGCCGACAATGTGCCTAGCCGAGAGGGCCGGTGTTCGCAGCCTCGTTGACCGGTGGTTGAGTGTCTGAACCGGCAAGAGAGCTAACGCCGGCAAGAAAGTCTCTTCGCTGCTGGTGGGATGGTCGCCGGGCGGATTCGATCGGCTTATGCCAACCAGCCGATTACGCCGATAAGTTCCGTATCACGGTGGAATCACCCTTTCGTCAGTTGATGGTTTACTACTCCGCGGCTGCTTAGTTCCCGGCGTGGAAGCAAGCGTCGGTGGATCGGATGTCGGCGTTTCCGATGCAGAGAGCGATGGCGGTGGTCCCGCTCTCGCGTGCAGCAACGTCATCGCGGTGGTGTGGCGAAACGTGCATGCCGTCAATTTCTTCGCCTCCAGGGTCGGGCAACTCTGAACTGCGATCGTCCGGTGGGCGATCAGGCATTGCTCGCAAGCGTTGAGGGACAAGGGTCGCCCGGTTCGTGTGAAAAACAGCGGTTCGCTTGAATTGCCTGCGTGTTCCTGCTGGCCCTGCTGGCCCTGCTGGCCCTGCTGGCCCTGCTGGCTCTGCTGGCCCTGCTGGCCCTGCTGGATGATGGCGGCCCATGCTGCGGTGCGAAGGGAAGCACATTCTTCGTGACTTTTGCCTTGGCATCGGACATTGGCTTCGATACCAAGGCCGTTTGCGACGCCAGGTAAAAAACGCATGCCTGCTGAAGCCCAGCACCCCGCAGGTCACCACGACCGGAATCCGATCAGCGGCCAGTTCAAGGCCAGCGGGAACTAACATTTCGGGAGCGACGCCCGCAACAGACAACCGGCCGCGCAAAGCAGCATCTCATTCTCCTACGACTGCAATCAAAATCGTTTCTGGTCACGTTTCGTGGGGTGGTGTGATTTCGTTGCACCGTGCGGATCAATGGTTCTAGCTTATGCGGCGTTGAGTTGCGGGGATGAGGTTCACCTTCTCGACGGTCGTATCCGGGTCGTTCATGGTCTTCAGTTCGGGAATCGAGGACTCGGAAAAGTCGCGGCGGTCGCCAGCTTCCCATTCGTCATGTTGGTCGACCAGAGCCACGTCGGCGGGCGGAGGAGCGCAGCGGGGTTGAGGATCACTCCGACGGCGTCGGTGCGGCGCTTGATCTGCTTGTTGACCCAATCCAACGGGGCTGTGGATCAGATCTGACGTGCTTGCCGTTGCGGAAAAGATGAGAACGCGAGGCGATCATGTTGGGCCTTGTTGAGCATGACTGCGACCTTTGGATGGGAGCGTTTCAGCATCGTGGTGACCTTCTGAAACTGACTATTAATATGCCCCCGATCGGGCTGAGCGAAGATCGTGCGGATGATCGAGGCGACCATGTCCTGACTCCCTTTCGGCACGATGGAGGGGACGTTGCGCATGAAATGCACCCGGCATCGTCACCAGCTGGCACCTTGGAACACGGTCCCGTTCGCTTTCAGGTCAGTTCGAAGCGTCTCGTTGACGATGCTCAGCCTCGCAATCTTGTTCTCGGAACCGAGTGAGTCATTCCGAGGAGCGTTCGCGCGGGGCTCTGACACCGCGGTTGGCTTCGCATGGTTCACTTCGACCGCATGCTTGAGTGGCGGACCCACCCCGACGAACTGGAAGACTTGGCCCCGGCGCACTCGAAGTAATTCGTTTGCTTTCCGTTGCCTATTTCAGAATAGGGGCGCTCCTAAACTACTCGGCGTGCAATTCAGCCGACATCCTGATTGCAACGGCCTCGCGTTGTGAGCGTTATCCACAGCAGTGAGGGGCGAGCGCGCCAACGCCGATTTTTGCGTGCAGAATGCTGACGGTATGCCAAGCACTTGGCGAGCTCGCCGCGACTACCGCTCCTGAGATAAGTGAAGCCGCCCGGGTTGAGATGAGGCTCTCAACTCGTCTGGATCGGCCCCTCGCGGCTACCAGCGCATGTCTGACTGAACACTGACGATAGATCGCTACCCGGTTGGCCGCAGCGACGATGACGCTTCAGCTGCGGCGCATACGTCGCGCGAAGGTCAGTAGTCGCGTGCGAAAGCGTCTTTGCAAGTCAGCCCGAAGCGATTCGTTCACACCGCTAAGTCGAAAGATCTCGTTCTCGGCCTTTAGGCCTTCCTCTTTGAGCACTGAAACCTGCGCATGAAGAAAATCTGCCTCGACGCCGGACTGCGCCGTCTGGTGCGACAACGCTGCATGCAATGCTGCGTTCTCGGTATCGAGGAACGCGTTCCGGGGGATCACCACGTCCTCTAGGCTCTTCAGCTCAGCGGTCAGGCGCGCGTGGTGACCCCAAAGCGCCTCGTTTTCATCAGCCAACCGGCGGTTTTCAGCACTCGGTTCTGGAGCCACGGGGTCGAGTTCGATCGGCGCGACTTCAGGTGACGCTCGCACAGCAATCCCCGCGAGCGCAGGCAGATCCCCCACAGCAACGAACTGGATGACCTGTCCCTCTGAACGATCGTAGAAATCTATGTGCGTGCCGCTCAAATCGCCGCCACGAACGAGATTCAGCCCAGCGGACGCGCTCACGAGGTCGTGGGCGGAGATCACTATGAAGCCTCCCGGCGCCAGCGCTTTCTCCATCAGTCGAACAGCGGCAGAGGGTACTTCCAAGTGCTCGAGATCCCCCGTGATCACAGCGACATCGAAAAGATCCAGGCCATCAAGAGCGCCAGGGATAGCCACGCGAGAGCCATCGATGGCAACAACCGTGCATCCCTTGAGGCCACGAAAGACCGCTTCGAATTCGCCACCCGCCGATCCCACTCGGAGCACCCGTGACCCTTCGGGCACGGGAACGAACAGGTCAGCGGGATCGGCGGATGTTGAAGTCGTTTTCATTTACTGACGAACCTACCGTCTACGTCGCCCTCGTCGGGTCTCGGCCAGAGCTCAAGCACTTATCATCGGTAGAGCGAATAATTGAAAGGCTGGTAATCGTGGATTTCACATCGGTCGTAGTCACCGGCAACTGCCAGGCGGGCGGGGTCAGTGCTGCACTTGCCGCCCTGCTGCCCGAGGCGAAAGTGAACCCCGTTCACGCCTGGGATCTCGAGTCGTCAGCGGACTTCGAAGTTGCGAACGACCTGTTATCCGGATCAGACCTTTGGCTCCGCATGCCACTTGAGGCCAATTCGGCTCTGCACCCCGGGGCGCAGTCACGCGTGCTCGACATCCCCTCCCTCACCTTCCCGGCATTCCATCCCGACCTCGTCTATGCCGCCCACGCTAACGGTGAGATCTTCCGCGGCATCAACGACTACCACTCGGCGATCGCGCTCTGGGCGTGGCGACACGGCGTTGACCCGAGCGAAGTGCCGAAGCTATTCGTGCCGGAGGTTATGTGGCGCCTGAACTATGACAAGTATTGGGAGCCATCGGTGGCCAACATGCGGGCGGAGTTCGAAAACTCCGATCTTGCCTTCGGCCCGTTCTGGCAACGTCTCAAGAGGGGCGGAGTCTTCATGCACTCGGTGAACCATCCTCGACCAGCTGCCATTGCGCTGCTGGCGAAATCCATTGTGACTACCATCGGCGCCCCTGAGTCGAGTTGGAGTGACCCGATCGAGGACTATCTGGATGACACGCTGAATCACATCGTTTGGCCGGTGTACCCGCCGATCGGTGGGGTTCTCGGCGTTCCCGCGTCCTACCGCTGGAGAAACGGCAGCGAGGTCTACTCGGGTATCGAGCGCTGGGCTGAGGCAACCTGGAGCAGATACGGCGATGCCGAACCGTCTGACATTGTTTGTTCCCGCATCGACGATGGAGTCTACGATCTCGTGCTCAGCCCGTATCTCGACCGAACAGCAGCGAGGGCAGCGCGATGAGCCATCCATATAGGACCTTGAGTGCCGACCACTTCTGGTCAAGATCGGTCGCCGCTCCCGCTGCGCACGAGATCGATCCTGTCGTCGGGTCACCCTTCCACATTCGGACCGATGACAAGGTTGCAACGATGGGCTCCTGTTTCGCACAGCACCTGTCTCGCTTTATCTTGAAGCAAGGAATGACCTACTTTGTGCCGGAGAACGGTGGACCCGACTTGTCCAGCGAAGAACGGGCTATACGTGGATACGGAGTTTTCTCCGCGCGCTATGGCAATGTGTACACCGTTCGCCAGGCGCTCCAGCTTTTCGACCGCGCTTACGGAACGTGGTCTCCCGTTGAACCCGAGTGGCGCCTCGGCGAGAAGTGGATCGATCCGTTTCGGCCACACGTCGAGCCAGACGGCTTTGCGACGGAGAGCGATCTCGAAACGGATCGGCGTTGTCACCTCGCTGCGGTTCGTCAGGTGTTCGAAGAATCGAAGGTCTTTGTGTTCACCCTTGGTTTGACCGAGACGTGGCGATCGCTAGAGGACGGTGCGATTTTTCCCGTGGTCCCAGGAGCTTCTGGAGGCACTTTCGACGCTAGCCGATACGAGTTCGTGAACTTCGGCGTTGTCGACGTGACGGCCGATCTGCTGGCCTTCGTTGATCGCATCAAGAGCGTCAATTCCAGCGTAAAGGTGATGCTCACAGTCAGTCCGGTTCCACTGATCGCCACCTATTCGGACCAACACGTGCTCCCGGCGACCACTTATAGCAAGTCGCTGCTTAGGGTCGCCGCCGCGGAGGCAGAGCAAGCCCGCGACTTCGTTCACTACTTCCCCTCCTACGAGGTAATCACCAGCCCGGCCGCCGGAAATAAGTATTTCGAACCGGATCTGCGCTCCATCACCGACGACGGCGTTGCGCATGCGATGAGGGTGTTCTCGCAACATTATTTGGAAAGCACGGACGAATCGCCAGCCACGGAAGCTGCGCGGGACATAATCCAGGAGATCTCGAAAACAAATTCCATCGTGTGCGACGAAGAAGTTCTCGACCGCACCTAGCCGCCTGATGCGCGCGTCACAGCCTCGTCGCTCGACTCCACGGATACGCCCCCGAGTGGGTTATTTTTCTGTCTGCGTGAGAGGCGGGCGACTATCGCGTCCACGAGATCGAACATTCCGAGACTGCTCCAGATGATCAACAAGATCGCGACTGGGAGCAGGAACCGCACTCCCGCGTAGAAGTAAAACGCGAAAAAGACGAGATTCAACACGAGGGACCCCATAAAAAACTGGGTCGTTCTGTCGCTGCGCGTTTTCCACGCGCGATAGAAGCCGAAGAGACCGAACAGGGGTGGAATCGTCACCCAATACAACCCGAGCAGCGACGCTGGATAGGTGATGAGCGGGGGTGTCTTCATCATTACCCCGCCATCGGGGTATTTACAGGGGCAGGCAAACTGAAACGCCGCACCGTTCAGCTGGTCGGGGTAGATGAATGGGCCCTCCCCCATGATGTTCCACTGAAGAGGATTGGTCCAGGAGAACTCCTGCAGGCCCGGAAGCCAGTAGCTGTAGCCCGTCGTCAGTGGTGATCCGTAGACCTTCCACTGATACAGCGCGAGGATGATGGCCCAGGGTGCAGCCGCGACGCAGAGAATCAGAATGTTCTTCCAATTCCGGATCGCAATGAAAGCGACCACGGCGAAAATGATCAGTGCGAATCGCGAGAAGACCGCGAAGCCCAGCAGAAATCCCAAGGCGACCAGGAACCGCACCTGCACTGCTCGCCGGGTCGCCTGTCGATGTTCGTAGAAAAGCCAAACCGCGAGCACGATCAGGAGTGCACCGAATGCATCAGACATGACGATAGTCGCGCTGCGCCAGATAACCGGGCTGATCAAGACCGCTGACATCGAGATGAACGCCACCCGCCACCCGCCGATCCGCCACGCTACAAAGCCTGTAGCAAGGAGCAGCAGTCCCGAGATGACGGCGGAGCCCGCGAGAACATCCCCGAGGCCGCCCCTCAAGATGAGCGGAAATATCGCGAGTACCGCCGAGAATCCTGGAGGATAGCGCGAGGGATAGAGGGCGTCCGGAACGTTGGGACCTTGGCCGTTCTCCCCCACCCACGGAATGCTGAAGAAGTTGCCTTTAGCGATCTGCAGCGCTTGGTAGGCGTAGGACGTCGCGTCGGGTGACGGTCCCAGATTGGCCGGGGAGCGATGCTGCAGCGCTAGCCCGATCAGGCCGACGACGGCCAGCACGATCGTCGCAACCCGCCAGGCGATACGCATGAACCTGGCAAAAGGTTTGTCGAGCGAAGGGGAAGCCAGAACGGTCATGAGGTACCGCCCGAGGTGAGCTGCGGAATCACGAACGGCACTGGGCTCTCCGCCCTCTGCGCCGATGCGAGTCGGGTCTGTTCGATGATGTCGGCAAGAAGTGACCTCACCCGGGCCTGACCGAACATCAGATCTACATGGGCACGACCAGCGACGACGACGGACCGCCACAACTCGTCATCGCTGTAGAGCTCGGCAACCGCATCGGCGAACGCCTCCGCATCGTCTGCGAGAAGCGCCGTCTCCCCCGGGATCACCTGCATCCCCTCGGCAGCGATCATGGTCATTACCACTGGTACTCCGTTGGCCCAGGCGTCGGCGACCTTGCCCTTCACGCCCGCGCCGTACCTAAGCGGCGCGACTGACACTCGAGATCGGGCGTGAATCGGCTGGAGATCATCGACCCAACCCAGAAACTGGACGTTTTGCGGCGCCATCGCGACCACATCCGCGGGTGGATTCATCCCCACCACCACAAGCCGGGCGTCAGGAATCTTGACTGCGATCAATGGAAAGATGTCTCTCACCAGCCAGCGCACCGCGTCCACGTTGGGATCATGCTGGAAACTTCCCACGAACGTGATGTCCGTCCTCGCCTCGTCGTCTGACGCCGCCCGCACGGAGTCATGCACGATCGGCAGCACGAGCACGGTTGCGGTCGGCACGACCGCCTCGAGCACCTTCTTCTCGTAATCGGAGACGACGAGAGTGAGGTCGGCGGACCTGATCATGGCGAGCTCAAGCTCTCTGGTAGCCAAGGCGCCCTTGGGCTTACCCCCTGCATCCCGGAGCTCGGCTCGCCTCTGCTCGCGAAGAAAGTGAAGATCGACCGTATCGAACGCCAGCGGCACATTCGGGAGCACTTCTCTGACATTGCGGATGAAGAGCGAAGCCACCGACGTACGCGATAGCATCACCATCGCAATCTCCGGCTCGATGTCACGAAGGTAGCCCCAGAAATCGCCCCAGCCATACCAGACGAGGACGCCCTCGGCCTCGAGCGCCCTGCTGTACTCCGGCATGGGTGCACGATTCTCGGGCACCAGGATCACGTCATAGTTCATCCGTCTCAGGGCTAACAGGATGCGGTGCATGCGGAGAGACCCTGCGTCCTCCCGCCAGCGCGGAACCATATGGTCGACGATGACAATGGTGCCGTTCCCTCTGCGGCGCACGGACGCACGTGTGACGGACCGACCGTCGGACGGGAAGTGTTCCTCGAGGACTTGACCCCACTTCTCGACGAACTTGACCCGATTAATCGGCTGGAACCGCTTCGTCCCGACATTCTCATCGGCACCATGCGAGATGCCCTCGTGGTGAATTACTATCGCGCTGGGCTCGTAGATTACGCGAAGGCCATGTTTGCGCGCTTCGAAGGCGAGGTCTGCGTCTTCGTAGTAGGCCGGCGCGTACCGCTCATCGAATCCAGGCACTCGATCGAGCAGCCTGCGGGTGATCAGGATGGCCGCGCCCGAGCAATAATCGACGTCCTTGCGAAAGTTGTACTGCGGGGCCGAAGCATCATCAAACTTTCCATAATTCCAGCCGTTGCCGTCGTTGAATATGATGCCGCCGGCTTCCTGGAGACGGCCGTCCGGGAAGACAAGCTTGGCACCGACGATGCCGACGTCAGGTTCGGAGGTGACCACGCGGAGTAGTGCGGTAAGCCAGCCGCTTGTAACCTCGGCATCGTTATTGAGCATGACGACATGTCGGCCCTTGGATGCAGCGATGCCAGCGTTGGCCGCTCTCGTGAACCCAAGATTAGTTTCGAGAGCGACGACCACGACACCATGGATCTGCCTAAGCATATGGAGGCTTCTATCCGGCGACTTGTCGTCGACGACGATCACCTCGACCGCTTGCCCCTCATGGTGGCGCGCGATGGATTCAAGGCACCGCGCCGTGTAGTCCCACTTGCCATAAATGGGAATCACGATGCTGACGAGGGGGTCTGCGGAACGCGGAAGAGTCGCGTGCACAATCAGTGGTGTGGACTCGCGTGGTCTACGCGCGACCCGCGCGACTCGCACCGCGAGAGCGGTCGCCCGGACGTACAGTCCGCGACGGTGCGTTCCGCCCGGTGCTATCTGATCAAGGGCCCTCCGCGCGAGCAGAATAAGCCTGTAGCTCCGCGATGACTGCAGCGCGCCTAGCTGCTCCCGAGACCACGTCGCCTCGGCTCGACTCTCGCCTAGCAGCCGGGCACTCTCTTGACGTGATTCGTCCAGCTCACGTTGCAGTTCGCGGAGTCGAGGATCGGGTTCCAATGCTGCCTCTCCGAGATCACGCGTGTGTCAAAGGTTCGCCGACCGAGAACTCGCTGCACCAATGGGACCAAAGGAGCAGGAGTGACCTGATTTTACTTGTCACTGGGACAGGTTCTTCCGGCTCGGACCCTTTTTGTGCAAAAGTGATCCCGTGGTTATCGTAGTGGCATGAAGGTGCTTCTGACGAAAGGTCAAAGGCGCCCCCACCCGGTAGTCTGGCCGGCATGACAGGGACAGCCATGGAGATGAAGGCGAGCGTTATCATTGTGGCGTGGCGCCTAATTGCTGAGCTTCAAGAATGCCTCGACGCTCTCGCCCTCTCCGAGGAAGTCGGTCCTTTCGAGGTGATTATCGTGCTCAACGGCGCCCCGCCTGCAACCGCGAAGATCGCCAAATCTCATCACATCGTGACGCGTGTGATTGCCAGAAACTCCAATTTCGGCTTCGGCGCCGCCTGCAATGTCGCCGCCTCTGTGGCGACCGGCGCAAACCTGATTTTCCTCAACGACGACACCAGGGTCGAACGCGACTGGCTTTCCGCGCTCATCTCGACAAGCGAGCAAAGGCCGAACGCGGGAGCGGTCGCCAGCCTACTCATCAATTCGGATGGCAGCATTCAGGAGGCCGGGTCCCGAGTGCTGAGCCACGGCGGCACTCAACAATGGGGGAAGGGTCTGAGCCGCGAGGAAGCCGAAAACCAGGGACTCCTGCGCCCCAGAGTCGTCGACTACGGGTCAGCCGCAGCGCTTTTGATACGTCGATCGCTGTTCGTGGACCTGGGAGGCTACGACCCGCTGTTCGAGCCAGCATATTATGAAGACGTCGACCTGCAGTTGCGCTTGCGAGAGCTTGGCAGATCCATCTGGTTCGAGCCAGCCGCTCGGGTAGTCCATCACTCCGGCTTGTCGACCAGAAGCGACCAGTGGTTCAGGTGGTTTGCGGCAAACCGTTCCGGGCAGAGGTTCATCGAACGCTGGGCAGAAATGTTGTCTACTGCTCCCTCACCAGACTCCCCCCTGGACTACCTCGGAAACGTCGGCTCGCGGATGCGGCCGGTGGTACGCACGTCCGTCGCATCGGTCGACATCGATGACAGCGACCGAATGGCCCTCGCCATCGCCAAAGACTACGCGGCGTGGCTCGCCGCCCAGCTCGACCAAGCCACAAACGATGTCAAAGCCCTTCAGCAGGAGGCTGCCTCCCTACCAGGTCGTGACGCACTGGTGGCAGAGATAGCGGTACTCAACGAGCGCCTGCAAGCGCAAAGCGCACCCACGGCTGCGATCGATCTGAAGAACATAATCGTGTCGAAAAGAAACGTCAGGCGTGGTCGCGAAGGCGCTAAAGCCCAGCGGACCAGATCCACAGAGAACGACCTCGTTCTCGGCGAGGCCATGCGGGCGACTGCGGAAAGAACGAAATGGCGATGGAAAAGATCCTCCTGATCGGTTCGAGCGGCTACGTCGGCTCCTACCTTTCGACAGTTCTCCCGGACGCACTCGACGTCGAGTTGACGACGAATGACCGTCGAAGCCTTCCGACGGTCCTAGCACCGGATCTAGAGGGCTCGCACACCGATATCAGCACGAATAACCTGCAGGCATTCGACGCGGTCTTATTCTTCGCCGGATTGTCGAGCGTCAGACAGGCTCAGGACGATCCGTCGGCGACGCTCCAGGCGAACTGTCTGGAGCTGCTGGCTCTCGCATCGCGCCTTCGGCCTCAGCAGAGACTGATCTATGCCAGCTCGGCGAGCGTGTACTCCACCCGAATGAGTTCCGTGGGCGCGTCAGGCTTTCCGCTCTCTTCGGAAACGTCGGCGCTGCCACGACCAGACAATGTGTATGACGCTTCAAAGAGTGCATGCGACCTTTCGATGACCATGCTGGATCGCGCTGTGACAGGTCTGAGAATGGGCACCGTGAGCGGCTATTCTGCCGGGTATCGCCCCGAACTGGTGTTCAACGCAATGGTCGCCAAGGCAAAAAGCGGTCAACCGATCATGCTGCGAAATTCGGGAGCGTGGCGGGCGATCCTTCATCTCGAGGATCTTGCCGCGTGCGTGTCCGGACTGCTACAGAGCGAGTTGCCAGCACCCCCCGTCCTGAACGTAGGCTCGATGAACACTACAATCGGCCAACTCGCGGAGAGGATCGCTTCGCATCTCGGCGTGACAGTTAACGAGTACCCTGACATTCCAACCTATAACTTCGCGCTCGATTTCTCGCTTTCGCGAGACTATTTCACGCCGGCCGAGCGCACGCTCGAGCAGCACGTGGACCTGCTTGCCGAAAAGTTGTCAGGACTAGGAGTCGTATGACCACGAGTTACTGTCTCGCCTGTGGACACCAGGGTCTTGAACTGATCCTCGATCTCGGCGAACAGAAGCCGGTCAATAATCTGGGGGAAAGTTCCGCGGCGGCACCGCGATTGCCGCTTGCCATGGTGGCATGCCCGGTCTGTGGACACGGTCAACTGTCGAAGTTCGTGCCTCCGGCAATGCTCTTCGACAACTATCTCTACGCCAGCTCGACGAGCAATTCCCTGAGGTTGTATGAGCAGGCCTTTGCCGGCGCGATCGCTTCCATCGGAGAAGGCGGCGGGTCTGTTCTCGAGATCGCCTCGAATGACGGTCTCCTGCTCGGTTACCTGAAAGAACAGGGACTCAGTTTTCTCGGGGTGGACCCGGCCGTGAGAATGGTCGATCGGGCCAATGCCCTCGGTTTGCACACCACGCTTGGCTACTGGCCAGACGTAGTTCCCGAAATCGGCACACGTCGGTTCGACTTCGTCGTCGGGCAGAATGTTTTGCCGCATACGCCGAACCCGTTGGCGTTTCTCGCTGGCGCCCGGGCCGTGCTCGCCGACGAAGGCGTCGCAATCTTCCAGACGTCCCAGGTCGACATGGTGGCCAACGGTGAATTTGACACGATTTATCACGAGCACTGCAGCTTCTTCTGCGAGACCAGCGCCCGTGCTCTGGGAGACCGTGCAGGCTTTCGGCATTTCGGTGTGACCTACTCTCGTATCCATGGGAACTCCGCCCTGTTCTTCTTCTCGAACTCGACCGAAGCGCTCAAACGGGCGCTTGCAGCTCTCTCGAGTAAGCATTCAGACTGGGACGAGTGGAGAGCGCCGCCAGGGCCAAACCCGACGCTGAGACGCCGGCGCACGCTGTCCGACTGGCGTGATTTCGGGCGCCTCGCCCGCGACAGAATGGCGGTGGTGAGGTCGATCACCGATGAAGCCCAAAAGGCCGGTCGCCGCGTAATCGCGGTCGGAGCGGCGGCAAAAGGCATCACTTTCGTAAGGGCAGCGGGCGTTACGGTCGACCTGCTTGTCGACGAAGCGGAAGACAAGATCGGGCTTGTCGTCGATGGATTGGGTATCTCGATCAGCGGTCTGGGGGACGTCGCCTACCGCGAGGACGATCTCTTTCTCGTGACCGCTTGGAATTTCGTTCACGAACTCGGCGCAAAGCTGCGCGACGCCGGTGCCGCCGGCTCGAGCTCTGCCTGCACATATTTCCCGCGACTTGCGATAGAGCGGCTCGACCTCGCGTGAGTGCTCGCACCACGGTGATCTCACATTTCTACAACGAGGAATATCTCCTACCGTGGTGGTTGACGCATCATGTGCCCCTATTCGACGATGGCATCCTGATCGACTACCGGTCAACCGACAGGTCTCGAGAGATAATTTCTCGTCTCGCACCACATTGGACGGTTATTCCAAGCCAAAATATCGAGTTCAGCGCACGGGCCGTTGACGATGAGGTGATGCAGATCGAACAAGCCGTTAGCGGGTGGACGATGGCATTGAACACCACGGAGTTTCTGCTTGGCGACTTCCGCACCTTTCTCTCTAGCGAGCGAGCATCCGGAATTGGTTTTCGAATCCCTGCCCAAACAATGGTCGACAAGCGGCCCAGCCGAAGGCCGTCGGAGGCTCGATCGTTAGTATCCCAAAAACCCTGGGGAGTATCCGGCGCGGTCTGGAGAAAGCACGTTGAGAGGGCACCAAGGACCAGCGAACTCGATCTGAATTCCCCCTACGACCCAACCGGTCGGGCTCGTTTGCTTCATCGGGCCGACAATGGCCAATACTGGCTGGGAAGGCATGGATGGGACGTTGAGCCGACGCCCGAAGTAACCGAATTGCGAGTCGGCTGGTTCAGCCTGTCCCCATGGACGGCCGAGACCCGGGCGAGAAAAGTCCACGTCAAGGACAAAATCCCCGAGGCCGACCGTGCGGCCGGATACGGGTTCCAGCACTTTGCCAAGATCGAGCAAATGGACACACTCCGTGACTATTGGGCACTAATCGCAAGCAAGCCTGTTGGAGTCGCCAACCTCAGCCGGTCGCATCGATAAGGGCTGCCGCAGCTGCCAGCGCCGCGTCACGATGTGGGATCAGATCCGGCGGCACGTCGTTGAACTGCGAGTGGGCCCCCAGGAATGTAAGCAGTTGCTGTGGTGCGACCGCGGACGGCGCGTAGTGCCGCGCGCGGCGCGCAATGACAGCTGCAACCGGCAGGCGATCCGCGGCGATCTCCTCTCTGACAAGGCGGAGGAGAGCGTCGAGGACCGGATCTCCCGATGCAATCGTTTCTGCTGCGCCCCAGCGGAGGCGGTCAAACGAGCGCCCGAGCGGCGCCAAATGGTGCGGGAGCGGCATAACCGCAGCAGTCACAAGGTGCTTGGCCGCGCCAGCGGGCAGTGTGCCGATCCACAGGGGATCGCCCGCTCGCTCCGGCACGGAATACGGGATGCCGCGGATCTTCTCGTATTGCGCGGCCCAGGCATCCCAGCGCGCGATGGCATCGGGCGCGTTGGTCGATACTCCACCGTGGAGCTGGTGAAAAGTACCCTCTCCCAACAGGATTACCAGACGAGCACCCTCTAGCGCCATCGCCCTCGAAAACATGTCGAGATTGAGAAGACCGCCACCGGGAAAGTCGAAGCGTTCGTCGAAACCCTCTAGTTGGTCCCACGTGTCTCGCGTCGCGAAGAGCGCGTTCGACTCTGAGATAGGCGCGAACCATCCGTTTACAGATGACTCATCGAGAGTGCTGACCTCGAACAGCCGATAGCCGTTTTCTACCCAGGCGATATCGTCGAGCAACTCGTCTTCTGTGTGCCGGGTATAGCCTGCGGACATCCCTAATCTCTGGAAATCTGCGCCAAGATACCAGCCGAGCGTTGCCGCGATCGTCCGCGGGTAGAGCGCAACCGCATGTCGGGCGAAGTGAAGCAGGCCAGGCGTCGCCAGTCGTGCTCCATCGATCATCACGCCGACGACATCACCCCGCGCTTCAGAGAGCCCCCGGTTGATGGCGGCCGCCGGCGAAGGCTGAGCGTCCTCAATCCTGACGAGCCGCACCTGAGATCCGAATTCCGCGAGTACTCCGGCATCGACAGGGGGCGTCGACCCGTTGTCTACGACGACGATCTCGACTTCAGCGGCGACGATTTCCCGCTGGTAAGGCGTTGTGAGCGACTTTATCGTTCGCGGCAATTCCCTGGGGATGTTATACGCGACTACGATCACTGAAATCACAGTGTTTATCACGCCCAGACTCTAGTCGATCTTGCCAAAGTGTAAGTGGGTTTTGCCTTCGTGAAGGCCATCTCTGCGATACATCTCCTCGATGTCGATCAGCCTGTTTACCATCGCTTCGCGGTCAATCTCCCGCCTTTTGCTCTCCGCAACCAATGCGCGCACCTCGGCGAGCGTCTCAGCCCGCACCGTAGCCAACTCGCTGCGGACTTGGTCGAGCTGGGGTTCGACGACCCTGACAATTATTTGACGAACTACGCGCTCGGCCCAGGCGCGCGGACTTCGCTTTTTCCCCGCTTCCGTCGGCAGCTTGGGCATGTTCTAGACCACTTTCTCACTTATTAGGTCACGAGCCACGAGTTCCTTAAAACGTTCCAGAGCCGCAACTTCGCGCACGTCTCGACGTGCGCGGTTGGATCGTGATGCCTTCAATAATACGGTCTCGATCTGCGAGACCGCCGAACCAAGCGAAAGCGAATGATCCACGACAAAACGTGCACGCTGTCCGAACGCCCTGAGATCGAACTTCTCATCGGCAACGGCCAGCATCGCCTCGGTCAGCGAGTCCACATCGCGGCTGATCTTCACGCAGTGCACGCCGTCCACAAGGCGTTCGGAGAC
>JACMOZ010000475.1 GCA_014377785.1 Aeromicrobium sp. | reverse complement strand
TCGGTCAGGCCAGCCGACATCCGATTGGGCAGTCATCTTGATGAAGTGGACGTGGCGATTCGTGATCTGACATCCATCCCCAATCCGTCATCGGCAGAGCGCAGCGCTCTCTCGAATGCTGAAGATCTGAAGTTATATCTGAACTCCGTGGACGAGGTCGCGAGAATTGCGGACGCCTCAGCGTCTTCGCGCTCGGCCGAGGTACGCAAACTCATCGCGAGCAGCCTGGCAACGTCGACACCCGAAGAAAGATTCGTTATTGATCTTCGCTCCATCGGTGAGGAGATGCTGAAGTCCACAACGTGCGGTGTAGCCGAAGAACTCATGACGCCCTTGGAGAAGTCGAAAGCTGTCGACTTAACCTCCAGTTATAAGGACAAGGCAGCGGTGACTGGAGAGTCAGAGGAGGCGCTAAATCGAGCACGAGACTTCATCATGTCGCGCTTGACTGAGCTTAATTGGGAAGTCAGCAGGATCGATCAGATCTTCCCCACCATTGCGTTCGCCAAAAAGATCTACGACGTAGCGGACGGATTGAGGAAGTCGATCGAAGGAGTCTCGGAGGCCGACAACCCGGCGACGTCGCGCGGATGGGTAGCGTACTCGCGCTATTGCACCTAAAGATCCTGCCGTGAAAACCGAAATCCTCACGAGTCAAGAGTCAGCCGAACCGCCAGCACTCTGCTTCGTTGACTTACGGTGGCGGAGACCACACTGAGGCAGACATGGCCCAATACGCGACTGTCAGCCTGGATCATGATCCTCATGTGCCCGATAACAGCACTTATGTCAGCTGAATCTGGCATCGACGCGGCGGACGCTATTACTCGGTTGTAGTCATTTTCCATCCCTTCGTCGTAAACAGATGATGAAAGAGTTGAGGAATCGGCATAACTAATCACAGCTGTGTCACCATTTCTTGGTTCGTTTTGCCCTCTCACTGCGTCGCCCACCGACTCCTACTAATGGCGTGAATGAAATAAGCGCGATTCCGTTTCACATCCTGTTTCGCTCGCACCGATCCCACAAATGCCTTCAAAAGGGGCGGTGCGGCTGCGCCAGCGACTGTAAGTGTGGAAAACCCCATGAAGCCCGATGCAGCGGCGAGCCCCACTGCCAGGCCAACCGTTCGAATTGTTTCGCTGCTGTTCGCAAAGAGGTCAAGCGCATTGCGCCTAAAGCTCGCAGACTCAACGTGCGCGCGCATGTCCGCGACAGCGGGCTCGACGTTCGTTTCCCAAGCGATCTTGAGCAGCCTTGTTCGCTCGACGTCATTTGCCTCGCCGAGGTTTGCGTCGCTTGAGACCTCCAGCATGAATGAGCGAAAGGGGCGGAGGTACTCTGCAAGCTCAGCACGAACGTCGATTATTTCATCGATTGGCAAGTCCCGGATGCCCTCCACCATACGCATGAGGTCCACCGCACCACCGACCGCCGCGGCTGAATCTACGCCGCCGATCTGAGGTCCGAAACTGGCCAGACTCTCTCGAACCTCGCTATCCAACATGACGCTCTTATTCGAGGTCGACACGTCCTCGACCATTGCCCAGTAGGCACGTTCAAACTCCGCGTTGGGTCCTTTCATATGATCTAACACTTCCCTGGGCCTGGATTTTGGCATGCGATCCCACGGGCCTTGGTCGAAAATATCGGATGTTGAAAGAGCCGTCAGAGAAACACTTTCCAGCGATTGACCCCTCGCATGAAACATCTCCTGCAAGGCGGTGCGGTACGCACCGGCTCGGTCCCAAAACTCCTCCCAAATTTCATTGTCCAGGGATAGGCCTGCGCGAATTTCTTCCTTCTCAGCTAGGAACGCCTCTCGGTTTGTGGACCGAAATACGGGCTGTTGCTGCGAAACCTTCTCGGAGTCGAGCCGCGTCTGTTGCTCGTATTTATTAATCTCCGCCTCCGTGAGTAAGTCGCGTTGTAATAGACCAAGCCTTCGCACGAGCCGAGCGTCCCGTTGCTTAGAAGCGCTCAGAAAGCTTGCGTACAGCGGAGCATGCATCCGCATTGAATTGAAGTCACGCTTCTCATTCAAGATGAGATCCAATCGGTGAGATCTCAACACAACTTTGTCTGCCAGAAGCAGAGCCGGTTTGACCAGAAGCTCGTCATAGGCCGCCGCGCGAGGAAACTTCTCAAATTTGAGAAGAGATCCTTCGCCGACCAGTGCGCTCACAGGATTGCTGAAAACTTCAATTTCGAACAAGTTCGGCTCTCTTCGTGGATCCTTCTCAAGTGCGATTCAAGTAGGTTACTGCGAACCAGATTGAGGGCTGCGTCGGACGATCAGCGGTGGGCGTAGCGCCTAGCGAGGTGCCTTACCCTCGCGGCGCACCACGCCGACATCTCGTGAGGCGCCATCGGAAGCTACTCCTAAGCTTTTGTCATGGTCTCCGAACGCGACATCGACTTACTCAATTCGCATCCACCAGTCCCGTTGGGCGATGCTGAGCTATTTGTGGACAGGCTGCGCCCGGTTGCCGCCCTGGTATCGCCGCGACTGGCACCGTCCTACATCACGTGGCCGGACGCTCCCCTGCCGTCGACCTCCGGCCCTTCAGAGGTATTCGGGGCGCCGAATTTCGCGTGGGTGGTCTATCGCGAGTTGGAGTCATTCGAGAGCGCCGGAACGCACTCATCAACCGCAGTACGAATCGGTCGTGACGGCAGGTGGAGTTCCGTCGAATTGGGACATCTCATTCCGATCGGAGCTGACGACGATGGCGTTTGGCTGACGGATCAGCCAGTTCCCATGATCGAAAACATCTCAGAGGATGACAACCCTGCGCTGGAAGAAGATGAACTCTTTCACCGCGCGCGTGACGCCCCACTCGAAGAGTGGGAAGATCTGCCGGCCTCGATCCCCCATGTCTTCAGCACCGATTTTGATCCGTTGCACGATTCAGAATCCTACAAGTCAGCCCCCTTCGGGTCGCGAGGCATCGATCTGGGCTCGCCCGTCTCCGACGACATATCCGATGTGCTCCCGTCGATCTTGACTCCCGCGATAACTGGTCCGGTGCAGCTTGTCAGGCATGGGCCCTCGGTGGATGACGTTATGGACGTCGATCGGATCGTGTCCAACGTCGAGATGGTCGATGGCAGGCTGAGACTGACCTATCACCCCACCGGCCCCATCGTCACAGTCGATCCCGGCGGAGATTCTGCCAGCTACGAGTATCCGCAAGAGACGATCGATGTGGACGTCTCAGCTGGGCTCCCTGAGGAGATCCGCGTCTCCGATTACCCGTCAACGAAGATCCCCATGCGTTCATGGGACTCCTGGGATTGGGACAACGATGACCTCGACACTGCGACACCGACATTTTCGCTCGCGGGAGTCGAAGGCGCCCAATGGGCGCTCAAAAAGCTCGACGACGAAACGATGAGCGCCTCGATCGAGGCAGTTCGCGTGCAACTGGTTGGGTTGGCCGAGCCCGACCTGGTGTGGCTGGACGTCGACGACAAGGTTCACCGGGTTCGCAGCGACTACAGAGACCTATCTGTCCGAGTTGAGAATGCATGGCCCCTCACCGAAGTGATCGCGGAGTTCACCTATCGGAGGTTCGTCGACCGCCGATTCCGATACCGAGTTCCTGTATTCGATGCTGCCGGTCGACCGATTCCCTACCCGTATCTGACCGTGTACCTGATGGAAGACCTCGACACACTCGATCTCGAAGAGGTGAACGTCTCCATCGATGGATTCACCGAGCTATCGGCGCACTCGGATTAGCCGCCGAAAACAGGGCGATTTCTTGGCGGCTCGGCGGTGGAACGAATCGATGTGAAGGCCCCGTATTCATTGGGATGCAGACGCCTCGCTGGAATTTTGGGGGTTTCACCCTGGAATGGCTTTTGCCCGCTCCAAAATCCCACCCGTCTGATCAGGGCTTTTGTATTCTCCGAATCACCCACAGTGAGTGGTTCCGGGAATGTTCCGGATCCGTTCAGACAATGGGCCGTAACGATCAGATTCTGATTGTTACGGCCCTTTTTCTATGCCCTGCCG
>JACMOZ010000055.1 GCA_014377785.1 Aeromicrobium sp. | reverse complement strand
GATCTGGAGAATGGCATTCTTCTCTGCTCAAAACACCACCATTCGATCCATCAGGGCGGATGGGACGTGATGATCCGAGACGGGGTGCCGTGGTTCATCCCACCGTCGAGCGTCGATGTCTATCGCAGACCGCGGCGCGGAGGACGCGCGCCCGTGCCGGAACTTGTTCCGGAGTTTGTGCCGGAATTGGCGGCGATGTGATTGGCGGCGATGTGATTGCGCGCCACAGAGTGAAGCACCGAGGAGTTCGGGGTGCAGAGTGACAGCATTACGCCGTAAAGCACGAAGTGTGAGCTGCGAAACGACAGGTCGACCATGCGCAGGTGCCTGCGGTCAGTCGCCCAAAGTGTCGCCGCCCACCGACCCTTCACCCTCGCGTGCCGTCGTACCCCGCCCAATCCAGACCAGATCGGGCAACAGCGCCCCGGCATTTCTCGATCCAACCAGCCGGATATGAGGCCGAAGGTCGGCCGTCTCGAATCGCCCATCCGGCTCGAACCCGGCCAGACGGGAGTTCTCTCGGTCCCCACCGTCGATCCCACTGCAGAGCGAGCGGTGACGCCTTTATTCCTTCTCGGCTCCTTTGCCCTGCTCCTCGGTCGGAAAGCCAAAAGTCGTCGCGCCGTTGCTTCGATGAGCTGACTCGATAGGCGCAGCCGCCACATCCGGGTCCGCCGTTCCTCGTCGACATTCCCCCGGCAATTCGTGCCGCACAGACGTAGGGTTGAGAAACGCACGGCTTTTCTGACCCGTCAGAGCAACCTCGTAATCTGTCAAAGGAGACACAGTGATCATTCGCCGTTGGGGATTCGGGATAGCCGCCGTGCTGTCCGTCGCATTGGTCGGAGCTGGTGCGGTGGTGCCAGCGAGCGCGGCGCCTGTTCAGGCTGACGCCACCATCGCCGCTGCAGCGGCTAATGGCAGAACGCCAATCCCCACCGTTTCGGGGCCGATACCGAACACGGTTTCTTCCCATGCGTTCGGGGCGGCCGAGTTCGAGTTGATTCCAGAGAACCTCAAGAAGGTGGGTTATCTCGAGGAGGAATTCCTCGTCAGCGGCACCTCGAATGTGTATAGTTGGCCGGCTCCTGGCCCCGCCGTGGTGAAGACCGCAGGCGCACCGTACACCACTCGCGCGCTCGTTCGAAGGCCGGCGATAGGGCAGAAGTTCAGCGGCAACGTCGTGGTCGAGATGCTCAACCCCTCCAACTTCTTCGACCTGAACATCGGATGGGCCGTCGCGCACAAGCAGATCGTTGACAACGGCGATGCTTGGGTAGGTATCACCGCAAAGGCGATCACCATCGAAGCTCTGAAAAACTTCGACCCTGCCCGGTACAAGTCGCTGTCCTTTGCCAATCCACTCCCGCTGACCGACCCGGGTAACTGCACGACCGTCGCGGCCGACAGTTCCCGTGCCACCGAGAACGGCCTCATCTGGGACATCTACAGCCAGGTGGGAGCATGGCTGAAGAGTAGTGCTGCATCGAATCCGTTGCGCTACGGCGGCCCGGAAACCCGGGTCAAGCGGGCCTACGGATTCGGCTATTCGCAAACCGGCGGATTCCTCGTCAACTACATCAACGCCATCCACCCCCTTGTCGTCAAATCCGACGGAAAGCCCATCTACGACGCCTACATTGTCGCGGTGGCGGGCGGAGCCTTCGCGGGCGCATACCCCATGAATCAATGCGAAACCGCACCGCCGCCAAATGATGTGCGCAGACAGTTCTCGAACGTCGGCGTGCCGATCATGCGCATAATGTCTCAATCCGACTACCTCTTCGGAATCGGCGCCCGGCGGCCCGACAGCGATGTGGCGCCCGACCAGTACCGGCACTATGAGATGGCCGGCGCCGGGCACGCGACGCCAGACGAGCTCTACTTCTCCGCGCAGCCCGCTGACATCCTCGCTGCCGGCCGTAACGTGCCACCAATGAACTGCAACGAGGGGCCGCGGAGCCGGTTCCCCAGCTCTATCTTCTTCGACGCCGCACTCCGCAATCTCGACCTTTGGGTGCAAAACGGAATTGCACCACCACGAGCCCAGCCAATCCTCGTGCGTGACGGGGCCCCGGTGCTCGACGCGTTTGGCAACGTGCAGGGCGGCTTGAGATCGCCGTACCTCGACGTGCCGACGAGTACCTGGATCGGCACATCTACCGGTGCATCGTTCTGCTTCATCGCCGGTCACGAGGTTCCCTTCAGCCAGAGCGCCATCGACGCTCTCTATCCCAACCACGCGAAGTACGCGAACCAAGTAAGGGACGATGTTCGAAAGCTCAAGACGGAGGGCTTCCTTACGGGTTACGACGCCCGACAGCTTCACCGGGAAGCGGCCCGCGCGAACGTACCCTGACCAGCTGCCATCGTCATCACTGCACTACTGATCGTTCGCTAGGCGACAGAGAATTCAGTCCCCACTGAACTGAGTTGCGGCTGCGTCCGTCCGTTGCCTGGCCTCCAGACAGCAACGGCCGGAGCAAGTAACGGCAGGCCGGTGAAGAAAGCAACTTCGGCAAAGGTCGCTGCGCTGATACCCCTTTGCCCGCTGCCGGAGATTTTGCGCGCCTCCTTGCACTCCGGCGCGAGATCGCGTTCGCGAGTGCACTCTCGTCAGCCACTGCGCCCGCCCCGGTCGGGACTGCACTTCGATGCGCGGCGGCACTTCGATGCGGGGCGGCGCAGTGACCGGAGTACGCAACCTCCACAGGAGCTGATTCGCGTCCGCTGGTTTGCTCTGCCAGAACACCGACGAGAGCCAGAGTCACTGCAGGTGCGTGCAGCATCCAAGTGGGGTGGAGGCCCGAGATCAGGCGCCCGGTCGTTGATCTCCACGTCGTGCTTGCCATCCCCGAGCGTGAGCGTGTGCGTGTGCGTGTGCTCAATCATGTTCGACACGAGCATCACCCAGAAACACCCAGCGCAGTCCAGCAGCGGGAACAGTCCTCAATCCCCGATGATGTCGCCTGTCCGCCTGGTGACGTCAACCTGTTTAACTGCCGAGGCGACGGCTCACTCCCCTGGTCAAGAGGCGGAGGAATACCCCGGGACGGCCGATCGCGGCAACGGGTCGGAAGAAGCGTGCAAGCCAATATTCTTAGCGAGAACCCACGCTCGAGAGTGAGACCGACATGAAGGAGACCAAGGAATGACTAAAACTTACGAATATATGCAACACGCCCGCGCCAAAATACGGCTCAACGAAGGGCCGCCGACTGTGGGTGCGGCCGCCAAAGCTCTCCACCCCGAGGACAAGCTCGTCAACCGGATTAACCGAAAGGTTGGGTTGGGGATCACAAAAAGTGTGGGCACGATGTGGTGCGCATACGCGTTCGCGCTCCTCGCTCTCGTGAGCCTGCCTGCGGCACTTTTGAGCCATGATCCAATCATCATCATCGCCTGGATCGCACAAACCTTCCTTC
>JACMOZ010000054.1 GCA_014377785.1 Aeromicrobium sp. | reverse complement strand
TTCTCTTATGTTCCGTTTGCCCCCAACTATGCCTTGACTCCCGAACTTGTCTTGATCGGTTTACTGCCACCTCTGCTCTATTCGGCCGCGATCCGCACGTCGCTTATCGACTTTCACGAACACAAGCGCGCGATCATGCTGTTGAGCGTCGGGCTGGTGATCTTCACCGCGTTCGGCATCGGCTTGTTGATGTGGTGGATCCTGCCGATCAAGTTCGCGGCCGCGCTCGCCCTGGGTGCCGTCGTTGCACCACCCGATGCGGTCGCCGCCACGACGATCGCGCGTCGCGTCGGTTTGCCCCCGCGTGTCGTCACCATTCTCGAAGGCGAGAGTCTCGTCAATGACGCCACGGCGATCGTCATACTTCGTGCTGCCATTGCGGCCATTGCCGGATCGGTTTCGGTCTGGGAGGTCGGTGGCGGCTTCATTCTCTCGGCTCTCGGCGGGGCAGCAATCGGCTTCGCGGTTGCCTTGATTGTGGGTCTCCTTCGCACCCGCATTCACGACGACCTGACCGACGTAGCGTTGTCCTTGTTGACTCCCTTTGGGGCATACCTACTGGCCGAACAGGTCCATATCCCGGGGGTCGAAGGAACTCCGTCCGGCGTCTTGGCAGTCGTCGTGGCCGGTTTGATCCTTGGCCACAGTTCGCCTTTGATCCAGTCCGCTTCGTCACGAATGATCGAACGCACCAACTGGGCAACAATCTCATTTGTCCTCGAGAACTCGGTGTTCCTGCTCATTGGTATGCAAGTGCATTCGATCCTCAACGACCTCGGCAACAGCGAGATGTCATCCGGACGCATCATCACTGCGGCCGTCCTTGCGCTTATCGGCGTCATCGTCTTGCGGATCGTATGGGTCATTCCCGCGACCTATGTTCCGCGTTTGATCCCCGGGATCGGCAGAAAAGAGCCGCGACCGCCATGGCAATCGGTCGCCATCGTCTCGTGGGCGGGCATGCGTGGCGTCGTGACACTGGCCGCAGTTTTCCTGCTGCCCGAAAACACGCCGCATCGAGAGGTGATGGTTGCCATTGCGTTGTTCGTGACGGCCGGCACGCTGCTCCTCCAAGGTCTGACTTTGCCGCTCCTCGTGCGTTGGCTGAAGGTGGAGGGCCCGGATCGCGACGAAGACCATTTGCAGGAGGCGGGGGTCTATCAAGAGGTTTCGGCCGCGGGGATTGCCTATCTCGATGAGCATGTTCGGGGCACCGTTTCCGATGATGTTATGCAACGCTTACGTGAGCGTGCGATCGACCGCACGAATGCTGTATGGGAGCGTCTTGGCGGCACAGAAACGCCGAGCGCGCAATACTCGCGGGCACGCGCCGGCATGCTTGAATGTGAACGTCGAGAGGTGTTGCGCATCAGGGGTCTCGGCAACGTCGACCAGACTGTGCTGCGTCGCGTTCTCGACTCACTTGATGTCGAGGAGTCGATTCTTGATCGGCTGTATGAAGACGCGACGACTGCCGATCGCGAAACAGAGCTGCGTCCTGCAGCTTCCGGTGGTTGCGAACATTTGCGCAACTGTGGTGAGGATCCGAAACCCAGGACGCCCGACGGTTGTGAAGAATGCCTGCGTGATGGCACCGAGTGGGTTCATTTGCGTTTGTGTCTGGAGTGCGGCCATGTGGGTTGTTGTGACTCATCGACCGAAAGTCATGGCACCAAACACTTCCAGGAGACCGGCCATCCGGTGATGAAGAGTTTTGAGCCCGGTGAAGCTTGGCGCTGGTGCTTCGTCGATGAGTTGACCGGTTAGGTGGCACACGAAGATTTGTGCGCCTACGGCCATTTGTCGAGCCAAATTCAGCCGTTAGCGCACAAATCTCGGGGGTAGGGTCAGTCGGGGGCGGTGACTATGCGCAGTGCGATGACACCCAACGCCAGCAGATGTCCAACGACAAGGGCCGTCGCCTGATCGATGATGCCGGCAATGAGCCGCTGCAAAGTCCCGGCCGATGAGACGAGGCCGTCGGCCGGGATCGCGGA
Organism: Aeromicrobium sp.; assembly: GCA_014377785.1. Lineage (GTDB taxonomy): Bacteria > Actinomycetota > Actinomycetes > Propionibacteriales > Nocardioidaceae > JACMOZ01. The sequence goes on along the minus strand of JACMOZ010000054.1, from coordinate 7,064 downwards.
CGGCGCGACGATGGCGAAGATGAGGATGACGCCGATCATGAGCAACGGCGGCAAAATACCCGGCGCGAACAGCGAGCGTACGTCGACGCTGAGCGGAGTGGTGACGGCGATGAGGATAAAGCCAACTGAATACAAGGTGCCGAGTTTGCCGTCGACTACGACGTCGAAGATGGCGATGGCGGTCATCGCGGCGCAAGCGATGACGATCGCCTGGCGGGCACCGAGATCGCGCCGCGCCAAAGCGGCAGGTGAGTGCGTCGCAGCGGTCGACATAATCACGACGTTAACTCATCAAGGAGCTCCGGAGCGGTAGGAGAGCGCGGAGTCACGCCAACGATTCGGGGAGACTCTATGGGCTCGTCGCCGTGGCGAAGTTCAGCGAACTTGCCCGCCGTGACCAGAGACCGGGACTCGATCTCCCGGAACGGCAGACCAATAGCGTCATCCAGGTCTTACGTGGCGACGATTTCACGTTGACGGCTCTCCCGTTCGGGCAGGCAATTATGGGGAGAGCCTCCGCGCATAAACAGTCCGGCTTGGACCCGGCTAGCCGCCCCGAGAAGTTGGAACACGGCTTCCACTTCGGTTGCAACGGTTCTCGCAGAGATACCAAGTTCCCTCGCGATCGATGCGTCCTTTGCCCCGGTTGCCAAGCGGCAGGCGACCACGTACTGCCGTTTCGTCAGCGGCGTTGGCGACCCTTCAGGGAGGGCGGTACGCGAAAGTTGTCTGGTCTCACGCCAGATCCAGCAGACCTCAGCCACCAGATCGGTCCGAGTGACCAACCATGCTGTTCCGTCGCCGGTCGGCATCAACGGACCGTCGATGAGAGCGCAAACCTGGTCGATGAGGATTGTTCGCAGGTGGACCGGTCCCACGAGGACCTCGGGAAATTGGGAGGTGAGGAGCGGATTTCTGACAAGTGCGCGCCGAGTGGTGATCAGTTGGAGATCGACGCCCCGCGCCCGCGACAGCTCATTCAGTGCGAGCGTGGGATCCTCTGGATCGAATGGCAAGATGCTCGGCTGCATGTTCCAAATGGTTCGTCGAGCTTTGGGGGCCAACTGCCAGAGCCCCTCGACAATTTCATCGGTGTCGCGTCTGACCGATGTGAGACCGACAACGCCGCTGCCGGCGCCGGCTTCGATGGCGAGGTCCATCACGCGTGTCGACAACCGCTGGCAACGGCGCACCAGACTTAACTCCGCGCAATCGGAGTCTTCTTGGGTAGGCCGGTTTATCGGCCGGGAAATGTTCGCGTCGACAGACATCGATTACTCACCCCAAGGACTCGAATGCAAACATCAGCATCATAGGCCCTGCGGTGAAGCAAGAGTGCCGATGAATTGTTGCCGAGCTATTCGTCGCTAGCTCCTCGCCAGAGCGCTGTCAAGGTCTTCGCGAGAACACGCAAAGGGTGTTGCGGCGCGTGAGAAAGGCCAAATACTTTCGACAGGTAGCGCATCGCGCGCTGCAATCACAACATCGGGGGAACATAATGCTTTCCAAGATTTACGCGGCGCTCGCCGCATCCGCCCTCCTACTCGCCGGCCTCTTCGCCGTCTCGATAGGAACTGCCAGCACCGCTTCAGCAGACGAATGCTACACATGGACCCGGACCCTCAGCTCCGGCACGAGTGGCGCGGACGTCAGTCAGTTGCAGATCCGGGTCGCAGGGTGGGCAGGCTACGGAGTCAACATGGGAATCGACGGGTCGTACGGCCCGCAGACCGTTGCGGCGGTAAAGGGGTTCCAGAGCGCCTACGGGCTTTCGGCCGACGGAGTGGCCGGGCCGGCCACCTATTCCAAGATCTACTCAATCCAGGACCCTGACTGCTCGCCGGCCCACTTCGCCTGGAGCGAGGTCGACGGTGGCTGTGGGCAGGGCGGTTACAGCGGCGGAAAAGTCTCCGCGACGACCGTAAAGGAAAACCTCAAGCGCGCAATGTGGCGTGCCGAAGCCCTGCGTCACCGGCTCGGTGACAAGCCACTTGCGGTGACGTCGGGTTTCCGGAGCATCTCCTGTAACAGCTCAGTGGGTGGCGCCTCCTCCAGCCAGCACATGTACGGCACGGCAATCGACCTCACCGGCGTCGGCGGGACCCCCAGCCTTTGCTCGATCGCCCAGCAGGCGCGTTCGGCCGGCTTCGGCGGGATCTTCGGACCGGGCTACCCCGGCCACAGCGATCACACCCACGTCGACATCCGCGCTGGCCAGGTCTGGAGCGCATCCCAATGCGGGATCTGACACGCGCCAGACGTGTGAGCCACTGATCGACCAGCTCTCCGGCCTCACACTCTGACACCGATTTCGGTATGCGAAACGTGACACCGACGTCACGGTTCGCATACCGATTTCGTATGGGGCAGATGAATGTGTCGCAATGGTCGACATATTCATGTCGTTAAGTCATCAAGGAACTCCGGAGCGACAAGCAGGCGCGGAGTCTTGTCAACGATTCGGGGGGACTCGATGGGCTTATCGCCGACATGCAATTCGGCGAATTTGCGCGCCGTGACCAGGAACCGCGACTCGATCGAACCGACGACGTCGTTGTAGCCCGACACTGCACCGGAGAGGGCCCGCCCCAGGCCGTCGACGTGAGTGGCAACCGTGCCGATGCGTTCATACATCTCGCGGGCGATCGACTGGATTTCGCGGGCGTTCTCGGCGAGGTGCTCCTGCGTCCACGCATACGCGACGGTGCGAAGCAGTGCGATCAGGGTCGTCGGAGTGGCGAGGACCACACGTTTTTGGGAGGCGTATTCGAGCAACGTCGGTTCGGTCTCCAGTGCCTGGGAGAGGAAGGACTCGCCCGGGACGAACAAAACGACGAATTCGGGGGCCTGGTCGAATTGCTTCCAATAACTCTTGGCGGCGAGCTGGTCGATGTGGGTGCGCAATTGGCGCACGTGACGCCGCAAATGGGCGGTTGTCTCTTCTTCGTCGTCTGCCTGCGCGGCATCGAGGTAGGCATCGAGCGGGACTTTCGAATCGACGACGACTTGCTTGCCGCCGGCGAGCCGCACGATCATGTCGGGGCGCAGCAAGGCATCCTCGCCATCGCGCACGCTGACCTGGAGATCGAAGTCGCAACGGTCGATCATGCCGGCGAGTTCGGCGGTGCGTTTGAGGTGCATCTCGCCCCAGCGGCCACGCACTTGTGGCCGCCTGAGAGCGGTGGCGAGCGAAGACGTCTCTTTGCGCAAGGACTCGTTGGTCAGACGGACCGCATCGACTTGTTCGCGCAATTGGGTATGCCACTCGATGCGGCTCGACTCGAGTTGCTGGAGGCGTTCGGTGAAGCGGTCGAGACTCTCGCGCACGGGCGCGACCGCGGTCGCAGTCGCGGCGGTGGAAAGACCGAGATGATCCACAGCGGTTGTCTGATTGCGGCGCAGCGCCCGGCTGCCGATGAGCAGGCCGACAGCCAGACCGGTGACGAGGGCGAACAGCACAATAACGAGCAAAGAAGCGTCCATACGTTCACGGTCGCATGGAGGTCTGACAGTCTGGTAGGACTGAATCGTGAGCGAACTGAAGCCGATCGAAACCGAACGACTGATCCTGCGCCCGTACGAAGACTCCGACGCTGCCCGTGTCCTCGACATTCAAGGCCGGCTCGAGGTCATCCGCTGGCTCGGCAATCCGCCCTACATTCCGATGGAAACCCTCGATGAGGCCCTCGCCATGATCGGGCGGTGGCGGGCCCGCCACGACGTGGATTCGCAGCAACGGGCCTACGCGATCGAGGTCAAGGACGCCTCACAGGTCGCCGGCACAGCATTGGTGATGCGGCTGGACCGACTCGAAGGCGGGTTCGTGGGCGAGTACGAAGTCGGCTGGCATCTGCATCCGGGCTCGTTCGGCCACGGCTTCGCCACCGAAGCGGTGTCAGCGTTGCTTGATGTGGCTTTCGCCGAGGGCTTGGACCAGATCTACGCCGGTATGTTCCCCGACAACGAGCCGTCCGCCGCAGTGGCAAGGCGCCTCGGGCTGCGCGAAATCGGCGTGCAGGAGGACCCCTGGTACGGCGGCGACGGCCGGCTGTTCCATACGACCCGGGAGGAATGGACCGCCCGGTAACGAAGCTGTGCCCGAGCCCGTAAGATTGTCGCTCGTGGCACTCTCCATCGGCATCGTTGGTCTCCCCAACGCGGGCAAGTCGACCCTCTTCAACGCATTGACCAAAAACGACGTTTTGGCGGCGAATTATCCGTTCGCGACGATCGAACCCAATGTGGGCGTAGTTGGTGTTCCCGACTCCCGGCTGGCCCGGCTCGCCGAGGTCTTCGGTTCGCAAAAACTGCTTCCGGCAACCGTGCAGTTTGTCGACATCGCCGGCATCGTCCGCGGAGCTTCGGAGGGTGAGGGCCTTGGCAACAAGTTCCTCTCGCACATCCGCGAATCCGACGCGATCTGCCAGGTCACCCGTGTCTTCCGCGACGAGGACGTCACCCACGTCGACGGCAAAGTATCACCGAGCGATGACATCGAGACCATCGCGACCGAGATGATCCTCGCCGACCTGCAGACCATCGAAAACGCGTTGCCGCGACTCGATAAGGAATCTCGCAAGGACAAGTCGCTCGTCCCGCAATTCGAAGCGGTGAAAGCAGCCCAGGAGATCCTCGAAAGCGGCACCGGAGCGTTCAAGGCCGGCCTTGACCTCGAGTTGCTCCGCGAACTCCACTTGCTGAGCGCCAAACCCCAGATTTTTGTTTTCAACTGCGACACCGACGAACTCGGCGACGAAGACCTCAAGACCCGTATGCGCGGAATCGTCGCGCCCGCCGAGGCTATTTTCCTCGACGCCAAGTCCGAGGCCGAACTCGTCGAGCTCGGCGACGACGAGGACGCCGAAGCCATGCGGGCCGAAATGCTCGCCGACATGGGCGTCGACGAACCCGGCCTCGATGCGCTGGCCCGGGTCGGCTTTGACACCCTCGGCCTGCAGACTTATCTCACCGCCGGTCCCAAAGAGACCCGCGCGTGGACGATCGCGAAGGGCGCCACGGCACCCGAAGCGGCCGGCGTCATCCATACCGACTTCCAGCGCGGCTTCATCAAGGCCGAGATCGTGTCCTTCGACGATCTCATGGCTGCCGGCACCATGAATGCGGCCAAATCCGCAGGCAAGGTCCGGATGGAGGGCAAGGACTACGTCATGGCCGACGGCGACGTGGTCGAGTTCCGCTTCAACGTCTGATCCGACGCGTTTACGCAGGTCAGATGAGGTCTAGGTGCTCTCAGTCCGCACTGAGTCCGCAAGAATTTTAGCGGTTGCCGCGTCGATGAGGCTCTGAGTGGCCTTCCGGGTGCAGTCCTCGGCGGTGGGCCACAGGTGTGCGTAGGTGTTGAGGGTCGTGGTCGGCTTGGAGTGCCCCAGCGCGCGCTGAACGGTGACGACGTCGCAGCCTTCGGCGATCAGGCCGCTGGCGAAGAAATGTCGCAGGTCGTGGAGCTTGATCCCTGACAGGCCCGCGTCACGAAGTGTCTTGCGCCACCAATAGCCGACGGTGTTCTGATGCGGCGGCTCTCCGGTTGGGCCTGTGAAGAGCCAACCGTCGGGGCCGACGGGGTAGGCTGCGACATGGGCCGAAAGGAGCGTGACCAGTCCGTCGGGGACGAACACGACGCGTTCGGAGCCGTACTTCGGAGCCCACTGGCCGGTCCGCGAAATGGTTCGCGAGCGAGGCGAAGCCAGACGCGTCCATCGGGAAGCCGACGAGGAGCAGGACCCGGGTCGGGTCACCTTCCAGATCTCCGTTGACGCCGTACGCCAGAGTCCCATTCGGGACGTCGAGGGCGTGGGTTTCGGGCGCCTTCATCACCAAGACGCTGACTCACAGGAGAAGGGTTGTCTAGCGCTACCGCGCATCTTGTCCACCAGAGGCCGAATACGAACCTGGGCACCTCCCACACGAGGTCCGCTCGTGGAGCATGCGAGTGGATTTCGACGTAGGCGCAGTGCTCGACGCGCGCCGCAAAGGAATAGGTTCGTGAACCGTGCCAGTGCGGAATTCCTGATGGGACTCGCTCAACGCGGCAAATGAGTACGTTGCGACCATGTTCCGCTCGCATGTCCTCCTGATCGGCGGCCGGTCCGGAGTCGGCAAGTCCACGGTCGCAGCCGAGGTCCATCGCCAACTCTCCGAGCACGGCGTCCAACACGCCTGGATCGAAGGTGACAACCTCGATATATGGCCTCCCCAGTGCCGTGGAAGCAGGGCCACAACTTGGTGGAGGCAAATCTGGCCGCCATGTGGTCGAACTACAGAGCTCACGGCTACACGCGCTTGATCTACGTCAACACAGCGAGCGTGTTTGGACATGTGATTGACGCTCTCACGACTGCGATGGGCGACGACCCGATGGTGTCTGGCGTGCTCCTGACATCGAGCGACGCAGTGACCAAGCAAAGACTCGTCCAGCGCGAGGTGGGCGGCGGTTTGGACTACGCCGTAGGACGAAGCCGTGAGGCGGCTCTTGGGTTGGAAGTCTCCGCACCAGCGGAGGTCACCAGGCTCAACACGGATGGCCGTTCGGCGACGGAGTTAGCCGCTGCGATCATCCGATTGACAGGGTGGTGCACTAAATAGCCAGACCCGGCGTCCCGGCGTCGTACGTTTGTCCGCTTTCTCGGCATGCGCGGATCTCGGGATGAGAGCCGCCCGGGAAGTCGCTCTCGACGTGCGTGCTGACGACGTGCTCCCCCACGTGCGGCTCTCGACGCCGGTGATCGCGAGGGTGTGGGTGAACGCCGACGCGGGGGACTCGCGCCAGCCGTGGATCTCGTCGCGTCCCTCGTAGGTGCGGCCCTCGTCGACGACGGTGGCGCGGTTCGAGAAGCAGGCGACGAGGCGGGCGATGTCGCCGGCGTCGGACGCTGAGTAGTAGTCGCTGATGATGCTCGGGATCTGCTCATGAGTCTGCTTGTGGTTGATGGGCCAGCCGGCGCGCAAGGTACGGCGCGGTGGCACTGCCCTCGGCCGAGGCGACGTCGGTGGGGGTGCCGGTGGCGACCACCCTTCCACCCGCATCGCCACCGCCCGGACCGAGG
>JACMOZ010000474.1 GCA_014377785.1 Aeromicrobium sp. | reverse complement strand
GGCGGTGCCGAAGCCCCTGGCAATCATGTTGTTCTCGGGCGACTTGACAAAGGTGAACGTTGTCAACGGAAGCGACGTCATCGGTCCGCTGAACGGGTTGACATTGAGGAATGTCGTGGCCCCGGCGGTGAGAAGCACGGGCGAAGTTTCGCCGATACCGCGGGCTGTGCCAAGGATGATCGCCGTGGTCAGGCCTGAGCGCGCAGTCGGCAGCGTGACTGTCCACACCGTGCGCCAGGTTGAAGCGCCCAGCGCTCGCGCGGCCTCCTTGAGATTTCCAGGGACCAGGCGTAGAACGACATCCGCCGACCGGATGATGATCGGCAACATCATCACTGTAATGGCGAGGGATGCCGCGAAGCCGGACCGGTTGAAGCCGAGGAACACGATGATCGTCGCGTAGATGAATAGGCCGGCGACGATGGAGGGCAGAGCCGTCATGGCCTCGACCACCGTACGAACAAAACGGGCGTAACGGCCGGGGAACTCGCTGAGGAAGACGGCCGTGAGTAGGCCAAGGGGAATGCTGATTGCGAGCGCAATCGTGATCATGATCAGCGTGCCGAGAACGGCGTGGATGACTCCGCCTCGAGTCAGCGGATCGAGTGGCCCAGCATTGCTCATGTCCTGTGTGAAGAAGTTGAGATTGCCCAACGGCCCAACCCCTCGACCGACGGTGTAGAAGACGACGGAAAACAGCGCGAGCAACAGGAGGAATGCGAGCGAATTGACGAAAACGGCCACTAGGCGGTCCCGCACCGTTTGGCTGTTTTCATCAAACGCAGTGAGGATGCTGAATAGCACCAGAAAAATCACGTATGCCACGAGAACAAAGCCGATTTGTCCTTGGAGCGGCAATGCATAAAAGAACAGCCACGCGGTGAAACCGATAGACGCGAATGCCGAGCCGAAGAGGCGGATGATGTCGACCATACGAATGGTGGCGGTCGACCGGCGCGGCTCGGGTGCGGGCAGTGGGGTTGCCGATGGGATCCAGGTGCGAGGGCTGTCACCTCGCGCTGTTTCGACCTCGGTTACTGCAATCGTCACAGGCGTGTCGAGCACGGTGGACATCAGGTGGTCTCGTTTCCGGATCGGCTTCGGCCGATGATTGTTGAGGCGATGAAATTGACGATCAGCGTTATCACGAACAGGGAGAGCCCGGCCGCCATCAGCGCCGAGATCTCGAACTTGGAGGCCTCGTTGTAACGCAGGGCGATCAGCGCCGAGATCGAATTGGCCCCCTTCTCGAGAATGTGTGGCTGAATTACGAACACCGGCGAGATGATTAGGAAGACTGCGATCGTCTCCCCCAACGCGCGTCCCAGGCCCAACATGGTGCCACCGATGATGCCTCCACGGCCAAAGGGCAGCACGACGCTCGAGATCATGCCCCACTTGGTAGCACCGAGGGCGAGGGCTCCCTCGCGTTCACCGATAGGGGCTTGCGTGAATACCTCGCGCATGATCGAGCTGGTGATCGGTGCCACCATCAGTGCGACGACGATGCCTGCAATGAAGGTGGATGCCGCGAATGCAGTCGGGCTCGCGAGTGGATCGTTGGCGTCGAAACCGTTGACTGCGAAGGCCGGGATCCAATGGAGGTAGGTGGAGATCCACTGTGAGACCGGTTGGATGTTGGGGCTGAGAAAGAAGAGGCCCCACAACCCATAGACCACACTGGGAACCGCAGCCATGAGGTCGACGATCGTCACCAGTGCGCTCTTGATCTTGGCCGGCGCGTACTCACTGATGTAGAGCGCAGTACCGAGCGAGAGCGGAAGGGCGAACGCGATAGCGGTGAGAGCGATGAAGAAAGTGCCAGAAATCACGGCGGCAATCCCGAATTTGCCCGAGTTCGGGTCCCACGATTGTTCGGTGAGAAAGGAGGGTCCGGCAACCTGGAGCGCCTGGAAGCCCTGGTAAAGCAGGAACAAGCCCACGAGGGACATGACCGTCACCACTATGGTGCCGCTGCCGCGCGCTATCCATTGGAAGGCGATATCCGGACCGTCGCTCGCCGAGAGGAGGCGTCGCGGCTTATCAGTACCGGCTTCACCATGCGTCGCGATCACTTCGGTGAACCCGACGCCCGTGTCGACGACGTCCAATCCTCGCGCCGACGCGTTGGACGGTACCTTGCTAATCGACATGGGAGCTCTGCTTTCGTATTCGAATAGCTTCGCCGCGGAGAAGCTGGCTAATTCAAAGTCCCAACCTCGAACGCCTGCCCTCGCACGTGCGTGCGGCAGCTAGACGGCAGATGAACAGTGCATGTCGCAGAAACAGGGCCCGCTCCTCACCGCGAGACCCCTTGACGTGCGGCAAGTCGTCCCTGGCCAATGTGATGTTGCGGTCGCTCTGAGTTCTGCGCAAAGTACCCAGCACGTTGATCGGACACGTCACAGGTGCCCCTCGTTCACTTTCGCGCCACTGTCTATTCATACGGGTGACACATGCTGCGATCGTGAATTCGAGAAGCATCGCGCCCGCCGTCCTCTTTCCCCTTCTCATCACCCTGGTCCTGTCCGGCTGTTCCACACCTTCTCCGGTTTCGGTTGCCACGAGTGCGCCGGAAACTGTGGTGAAAGCGCCCACAGGGTCGGACAGCGTTACCGCAACTCCGACGCCCAGCGATCCCGACGCGACTCTTGTTCTCACGGCCGTCGCAACAGCCGCGAACGGCTCCAAGCTCGACCTGAAGCTCGTGGTCCATCAACCGACTCCCTTTGACGATCTGGCATCCCAAACCGTCCCGGTAGCGGTAATCACCGATTGCGGCGGTGCACTCAGCGCGTCTGTCTTCTCGGCCGGACTGTGGAGCTTCACCCGCGCCAATATCTCCGCGATCCCAAGCCAAGGGTCGAAGATCGCCTGGCCCACCTCCAGCCACATCGACGTCATGCCATCCGCCAGCCGCGTCAGAATTGCTGGTCGTGGGATGCTCTCCGGGATAGGCAATTCTGGCACCGAGCCGGCATGCGCTCGCGACAAATTTTTTGCCGGGCCGGGTAACGGAGGCCTCGCGGTCGGCATTCCCGGCGACTCGCCAATCGCGGGCACTGCCGGCCGCTTCACCCGTTGGGCTCAACATTCGTGGGGATTCTCCGTCGCGTCCGACATCTCGCTCTCCGAGTGCTTAGCAGAGATCACGCCTCTCGGTTCGAGCCTGGGAGGCAACGCGGCAACAGTCACAACCAGGACCGCTGGCCGGTGCGCCTTCAGCCCGCCGAACGAGCCCAAAGAGTTCTAGGGCTGTAGGGCGTTGACACACTGAGCCCATCTGGTAGCTCGTCGGGAACCGAGCCGACGCGCTCCTCACGCCGATCGACTTGCCCACCCGGATTGGCATTGCCTGTCAGGCGAGGCTGCTTTCGTGCGTCGAAGAACATCAGGAAAGACGGCCACACAAGTTCGGTTGCGTCACAAAGACAGATGTGTCACGAGGTCAAGTGCGACACAAGGTCAGAGGGCGATTTGCTCATGCTGTCTTCGATTGACCTCGGGGTCGATCGGACGGGCGCCCGCAGCAAGGCGAGATGTGGCCAGCGAGAGTTCGGCGAGCTCGACGGCATTGCGGCGATCCCGCTCTGTGCCGTACCAACGCGCACAGATCATCTCGACCTCGCCATCGAGCAGGGAATACCAGCCGTATTCCCCTCGGCGCTGATGACTCGTCAGCACGATCTCGCGCACTGCCGTCGAGCCACTCGTGGCGAGAGCATCCGCCTGGGCGTCTTCAAAACGCTCGAAGAGATTGGCACTGCGGGCGAGCATCCTATTGTTTGCGGAGACCAGGTGCCACACCACGATGCACTCATCCTGGCCGGAGGCTACCGAGTTGATCACGCGCGGGCCGTGACCGACAACGCGCTCAAAATGATCAACCCACAGGTGAAGTTTCGGGCTTCTTGCCGTGGCAAAGCGCATGAAGACTATGCGAGAACCGACCGTCATCGTCTTCAAATCCTTCATGCTCGGGTAAGCACCCTCGGGGGGCATGAGAGGAGTCAATGTTTCACACTTGAACGCATGCCTTCAGGAAAGTTACTAAGAACCTTCACGCAGATGAACAACAGAAGCTAAGTCTTTAGTTTTGTGCACTTCTTCACACGCAAACCTCGAGCGGTCCAAACTTCGTACGTTCGGGCGTCGGAAAGCAGAACCGCCAGGACCGGCACCACCCATCACCGACGCCAGAGGCCTCAAACCTCGAGCCTTAGTTCCGGGCCTTGGGCCTCAGGCCTCGAGTACCTCGCTGAGCTCGAGCCAACGCAACTCGAGATCCACCTTCGTTGCGTCCTGCGCTCCCAATTCCTTCTGCAGCGCTGCGAGCCCGGTGAAATCACCCTGATCATGGCTGGCAAAACGACCATGAATTGAGTCGATCTGGGTGGTGACTTTCTCGAGCTTGCGGGTGACCGATCCGAGTTCCTTCTGCGCGTTCCGCAGATCGGCACCGGTGAGTTTCGTGCGGCCCTTGGAGTTGGTCGTCGATTTCT
>JACMOZ010000473.1 GCA_014377785.1 Aeromicrobium sp. | reverse complement strand
TCGTAGTGGTGTTGTTTGCCGTGGTCGTGTTCCTTGTAGTCGAAGACGAACTCGTGGCCCGCTAGTCGGAGGGGTGGTTGGAAGTTGTCGGCCTTGGAGTTGTTGTAGGCGCGGTCGACGATGACCAGCCCATGCTTATGACGGGCTTGAGTTTCGAGGCGCTACCCTTGGCATCCGGTCAACGGACGAATCCTTCGCGGCTAACCTCGAGAGTTTCGCTTGGGCCACCTGCCTCGCGGGTGATTGTGGCGAGTACCTCCCTGTCTATCGGTAGAACGCGGGCGGTCAGTCGGCCGGAGGCGGTGTCGTGCAACCGTTGCGCGACCGCGGCTAGCAGCTTCCCGTGAACTTCGGCTCCGATAACCTCGCTCAAGTCGTCGCATCCGCTGTCATCCAGCAGGGTTACTTCGATTCCGCGGGACCGCGCGGCCTTGGCTTCGGACATGACGGGTTCGCGGTCAAGTGATCGCGCCCGAACGCTGTCGCGGAGACTCGCCTCCAGCAGCAAGCAGGATGCTCGATCTTCGTCGCTGATTGGGCTTTCGGCGGATAGTCGCTTCAACATCGCGGTGGTTGAGCGATCAAGATGGGCTGTTCTCTCCATTCGCGTCTGGATCGACGCTTGCCCTTCGGCGGCGAGGCCTTCCTTGTGGAGTTGGACGCGGTGGAGTGCCGAGATTTTCGCTGATGTGCGGGTGAATCCGAGGTTGAACAGTGTGCCGATCAGGAGCACGCCAGCCTCCCTTTCGACAAGTGAGATCCCTACGCCGATTCCGAGTCCGATCAGGTTCGACCAGAGCAGGGTGACTGCCCACATGCCGGCCAAGCCGGCCCAGGCCCACCCGGGTCGGTTGCGCAGCGCAAGGAAAAACATGAGGAACCCGTCGGCACCGAAATGCCATGCGCCATACCCGAGATTCGATGATGCCGGGAGGGTGAAGGACATGAGTGTGGCAACGACAGTTGGAACTGCAGCAATGATGACGGTTGTCACGAGCGGAAGGGTGTCCCCCGGTATCGCCAGTGCGACCGCGGCAGCACAGGTCAATAGCAGCGCGCTGAAGTCGAGGGCGAGGTTGGGAAGTGGGTTGAGGATGGCTAGCACGATCTGTGTGCCGAGGAACAGAGTCAGCACAAGCCAGGCGGAGACGCTTCCCAATTGAAGAACGGAACTCGTGCCGGTGAGAGGTTGAGTGGTCACGGACGCTTCCAGCCCAGAACGACATTCGTTCCATCAGCGGTTGACTCTACCGAAGAGTATCCCCCGGGGTGTGCCGCCATCCGACTGGTGATGCTCACGGCGATGCCCAGTCTTTCGCCACCTACGCGGGATGTGATGAAGCCTTGACCGGAGTCGCACAGCCGCACTCGGACGTCGACGGACGAAAGGGTCACTTCGACAGAACGGGAGACCTCTGGATGGCCTGGCTTCGGTTTGGCGTGCTGCAAGCTGTTTCGCAGGCCCTCGGCTAGCGCTTCGCTCATCGCTGATGCGATGGCCGCATCGATGGGAAGTGCGGAGAGGAGGGCGACCTGCACCGGGACTCCGGTGGCAAGATCGTTGACAGTCGATCGGAGTCGGGCAACGAATTCGAGCGCGGTGTAGGGCTTGGTCCGTGTCCTTCCACTGGAGAGTTCCTCCAACTTCTCGAGGGCTGCGACGGCTTGCTGGCGGAGCATGGCATCCGCACCGTTGGATGGGCGGGCGGCCGCGAGAAGAGTGGCGATGATGTCGTCATGCACGAGGGCGTTGAACCGAGCGTCCTCGCGTTCCGTTGCCCGATTGCGAGCTTCGCGGACGGCTTCATCGGTCGCTGAGGTCGCCGCGACGTCCAGCTGCCCGGCGATTCGTCTGGTGGTCTGGATAAGGGCAAGAAAAATGATCGCGACGAGCAGCATGTACAGGGTGTCCTGAAGCGCGATCGCTGCGTAGCCGCCGCCGCTGGAGACGAATCTCAGGATGCCGCCCCCCAGGCAGACCGCCACCGTGTAGATGCCTGCCACTCGGACTGACCAAGCCAGCGCCGCCATCGAAGTGGGAACGGCTATGAGGCCCAGTAGCCAGGGGGAGGCCGAGAGGGGCATGACCGAGACTGTCATGTTGGGGATCCACAGGATCAGAGCAATGGGGAAAACGACGGCAGTGGTGGCGGCAAGCGCACGAAGGACTGCAAGGGGCGAGACAGGGGCGAACACGGCGAGCAGGGCCGGTGTCCCCCAGAGGAGCGCCATCGCTGCGTAGCCGTACCAGGGGCGAATATCCGGAGTCTCTCCAAGGGCTGCTTGAACTTCCAGAAGGTTGAACACAGTCCCGCCGAGCCCGACCGCGAGTGAGAGCGTACGGAACACCCGTTCTGAGGCGAGTGGCGAAGATGTGCTACTGGATGTCAGGGACAATTCCGTCTTCTTCTGCACGGCGATAGAGATCTACCCGGGAATGCGCCAGCCGGCCGGCCCTCTCATATTTCGCGCGTATCCGGCTGACATAGTCCGCGATCGTATTGGGAGACAATCCCGTCTGGAAAGCGACCGACTGAGTTGTCTGCCCGGCTGCGTAATAAGAGAGGATCTCCCGCTCGCGAGCGCTCAAGCCTGCGTCCGCCAGATCGAGCGCTGCGTCTAGGGCAGCCGCCCAATCTGTCGATGGAATCGTTTCACCGGCAGCCGCTCGTCTGATCGAGGACAGCAGTGTCTTGAGGGGTTCTGACTTCCGCACCATTCCGAGCACACCGGCCCGAGCGGCGGCGCGAATTAGTCGCGGATCTTCCCCGGACGTGAGGATCAGAACGCCAGCCCCCAGCCGCCTGATGGCATCGACGTTTTCCCTCGGCGATGTACCGTCCGAGAGGCGTAGATCCAAGACCACAAGATCAGGCTGGCATTCGCGAGCAATCAGTTCAGCGACGGTGGAGACGGCGGCCGCGAGCTCGAGATCCGGATCGCCCTCCAGCAAGTGGGTGAACCCCTGGAGGGCCAGTTCATGGTCGTCCACGAAGGCAATGCGGATGGGTGCTCGAGGTTCAATCGACACCGCTGGGCACATGTTGTCTCTTTCGGGCGATACAACAAGAACAGCTGAATTGAATTAGACACTATCTCATTGTTCAGACTCAAGCCACGCCTCGACCACCCCCATTCAGGTGCCATTGAAAGAGGGGAATGGTGAACACATCACCGTGCTGCGACGCTATGTGAGCATTCGTGCCTCACAGCAGTGCCGCTCGCAGGAAGCTACAAGGTCAAAGTCGACCACACGAGATGCAGGTTGCGCCATGGGTAAACATCCCCATGGTCTGGCCTCGTCAGCCGACATAGATTCATGCCGATCCCCGCCGGGGCTCTCGAGAGGAGACTGCTGCGTGACATTCTTAGCCCGCCTCGGTCCGGCAAAACGCGCAGTTTTCTCATTTGCAGGTGTTGTCACTGTCGCATCGATCGTCGTTGCAGCGGCCATTGTCTACCAGGGGTTCACCTCCACCCAAGTCGCGTTGAACGACGGCGGGGTGTGGGTGGTCAACTCGAAGCAGTTGATGCTCGGTCACCTCAACTTCCCTTCTCAAACCTTGGATTCCGGTCTGAAGTCCAAGACGAGCGACTTCACGGTGCTCCAACACGGCGGCACAGTCCTGCTCCATGATGAGACAAACTCGACCCTTGCGACGGTGAATCCGGCCTCCGTGACGGTGAATTCGAACCCCGCCAGGCTGCCCGCGGGCGCGCGGGTTGCGCTCGGCGCGAC
>JACMOZ010000472.1 GCA_014377785.1 Aeromicrobium sp. | reverse complement strand
GGGCCCCCCCCTGCACTAAGTACTTGGGGGAATGTCATGGGCGAATTCGCGCAGGGTCACGATTTCGACTGTGGCATCTCCGAGCTGTTTCCGGGTGGCTTCGCCAATCCGGTCGGCGAGCATACGCGTTGTGGACGGTTCGCTCAGACCGGCCGAGGTGGCGACGATCCTGACGGTCATACCTGGCTCTCCTTGGCATCGCGGGCCTCAACAAGCGAGGCGTGGGTCGGTCCATCGGGGACGCCTTCGGGACGGCGGGCGGCGAACTCCTTGCGGAGGACAGGCACCACTTCCTCGCCAAGGATGTCGAGTTGTTCGAGCACCGTCTTGAGTGGGAGGCCAGCATGATCCATCAGGAACAACTGGCGCTGATAGTCACCGAAATAGTCGGCAAAGGCCAGCGTGCGCTCGATGACCTGCTGCGGACTGCCGACAGTCAGCGGAGTCTGTTCCATGAAGTCCTCGAGCGAGGGGCCATGTCCATAGACTGGCGCTTCGTTGAAGTAAGGCCGGAATTCGTTGATCGCGTCCTGACTGTTTTTGCGCATGAACGCCTGCCCGCCGAGGCCGACGATCGCCTGTTCGGGCCGGCCATGGCCATAGTGCGCATAGCGCTCGCGGTAGAGATTGATCAGTCGGATGTAGTGCTCTTTGGGCCAGAAGATGTTGTTGGCGAAGAAGCCGTCGCCATAATATGCGGCCTGCTCGGCGATCTCCGGACTGCGGATCGACCCGTGCCAGATGAACGGCGCGATGCCGTCGAGCGGGCGCGGCACCGCGGTGAAGCCCTGCAACGGTGTGCGGAACTTGCCTTCCCAGTTCACCACTTCTTCGTCCCAAAGCTTGCGCAACAGGTGATAGTTCTCGATGCCGAGTTGGAGGCCCTGGGCGATGTCCTTGCCGAACCACGGATAGACCGGCGCTGTGTTGCCACGGCCCAGCATCAGGTCGACGCGGCCGTCGGCGAGGTGCTGCAGCGTCACATAGTCTTCGGCAATTTTGACCGGATCATTGGTCGTGATCAGGGTTGTCGACGTCGACAATATGAGTTTGTCGGTCTGCGCAGCGATGAACGCCAGCGTCGTGGTCGGGGAGGACGGCACGAACGGCGGATTATGGTGCTCGCCGGTTGCGAAGACGTCGAGACCGACCTCTTCAACTTTCTTGGCGATCGTGATCGTGTTTTTGATCCGCTCGTGTTCGCTGACCACGGTCTTGTTCACGGGATCAGGTGTGATGTCTCCGACGGTGAAAATTCCGAATTGCATGGCGTATGACTCCTGTCGACCCATGTAACCTATCATTGAATGTTCAACTATTTTGACGGAGCGGTTATTCCTCGCCCGCGCATACCGACTTCTCCGCACGGACTCCTCACAGAAAACTGTTACTGATCACCTGTTGCAACCTGTCATCAGTAACAGTTTTCGGGGACCTGCTGGGAAACTTGTTAACGGTGGGAGGCAAAGAACTGCCGGAGGAGTGCCGTCGACTCCTCGGCACGAATGCCGCTGATGACTTCGGGTCGGTGATTGAGCCGGCGGTCGCGTACGACGTCCCACAGCGAACCGACCGCGCCGGCCTTTTCATCGAAGGCGCCGAAGACCAAACGGGAAAGGCGGGCGGCCACAATCGCGCCGGCGCACATCGTGCAGGGTTCGAGGGTCACGACGAGGGTGCAACCCTCAAGTCGCCAGGAGCCACAGGCTTCGGCGGCTGTGCGGAGCGCGTTGACCTCGGCGTGGCCGGTCGGGTCGCCAAGAGCTTCACGCGTGTTGAAGCCTGTGCCGATCACGGTGCCGTCGGGATCGAGGACGACCGCGCCGACCGGCACATCACCGTGCTCGGTCGCTTGCCGCGCCAACGCCAGCGCCTGGACCATGGCGCCGTCGGCCGATAAGTTGGCCCAACTCACCCGACCAGCGCCTCGAAGTCGTCGCCGAACCCGAGTCGCCGGGCGACATTGCTCAGCACCTCATCGGGATAGAGCTCGGGGTCGTCGCACAACACGCCGAGTTCCATCGCCTGCATACCCAGGTCGCTCAAGATGTCGAGGTCACCGGCGGGCTGTGGATCGTCGTCGTCCTCGGGATCGGGCACATCAAGGATGTCGGCGACACCGCTGGCCAGCGGCCAATCAGTCACGGCGGTGACATCGGACAGCAACAGCCGAACCTTGGATCCGATGGCCCGCACTATCACAAAGAATTCATCGCTGACCGAGACGAGGGCCAACACTCCTACATCTGAAGGGAAGCGCTTGAGTGCGTTGAGCAGATCGTCGATGTCATCGGCGAGGGAGGCATGCAATTCGGCGAGTTGCCAAACGCCTTCGTCGCGATAAGCGGCGATGGCAAAGTCCACATCGTCCTCGGCCACGGTGCCTCTCCTGTCACGTATTCGTTAAGGCGATGGTGTCAGACGAACCACGTCAGACGCTAGGCTTCGCGCCATGCAAGTTCATGTCGCCGATCACCCACTGATTTCCCACAAGCTCACCGTTTTGCGAGACAAACGCACCGACTCGCCGACATTCCGGCGTCTCGCCGACGAACTCGTCACGCTTCTCGCGTATGAAGCAACCCGCGACGTGCGGGTCGAGCCGGTCGAAGTGGAAACCCCCGTCGCGAAGGCCACCGGCGTGAAGTTGTCGTCGCCCCGGCCCCTCGTCGTGCCGATCCTGCGCGCGGGACTCGGCATGCTCGACGGCATGCAGAGACTGCTTCCCACGGCCGAAGTCGGTTTCCTCGGCATGATCCGCAACGAGGAGACGCTTGAGGCGTCGACATATGCCGAGCGCCTGCCCGACGACCTCGCCGGCCGCCAGTGTTACGTCCTCGATCCGATGCTCGCGACCGGCGGAACGCTCTCGGCCGCCATCGAGTTTCTGGTCAGACGCGGAGCGGACCACATCACTGCCGTATGCCTGCTCGCGACACCCGAAGGCATCGCGCGTATCGAAAGGGATCTCACCGGAATCGGCGTGCCCGTCACACTTGTGACGGCTGGACTCGACGAAAAACTCAACGAAAAGGGCTACATCGTCCCAGGATTGGGCGACGCCGGCGACCGACTCTATGGCGTTGTCGGTTAGTTCCTGCTGGGAGTGACGTTTGGGTCGCCTTTGAGCCGAAAAACCGACCAAAACGTCACGCTCAGCGGGGGCGTGACCTACAACGCGCGGAGGACCTCTTCGACCTTGTCCTTCGCGTCGCCGAACAGCATCTGGCTGTTGTCACGGAAGAACAGTGGGTTCTGCACCCCGGCATAGCCCGGCGCCATCGACCGCTTGAAGACGACGACGTTCTCGGCCTCCCAGACGTGAAGCACCGGCATACCGGCGATCGGACTGCTCGGATCTTCCGCCGCGGCAGGGTTGACCGTGTCGTTGGCGCCGATGACGAGAACGACCGACGTTTCGGCAAAATCATCGTTGATCTCGTCCATCTCGAGGACGATGTCGTAGGGCACCTTGGCCTCGGCGAGGAGCACATTCATGTGGCCGGGCAGCCGGCCCGCCACCGGATGGATACCAAAACGCACTTCGACGCCGCGCTCACGGAGTTTGCGCACGAGGTCGGCCACCGGGTACTGCGCCTGGGCAACGGCCATACCGTAGCCGGGGGTGACGATGACGCTCGTGGCTTCCCGGAGAAGGTCGGCCGTGTCCTCGGCGCTGATCTCGCGATGCTCGCCGTAGTCGGCGGCCTCGCCCGATGCGGCCACGATCCCGAAGCCGCCGGCGATGACCGAGAGGAAGGAGCGGTTCATCGCCTGGCACATGATGTAGGAAAGATAGGCACCCGAGGAGCCGACCAGCGCGCCGGTGATGAGGAGTGCATCGTTGTTGAGCAGGAAGCCCGACGCCGCCGCGGCCCAGCCCGAATAGCTGTTGAGCACCGAAACCACGACCGGCATGTCGCCGCCGCCGATCGAGGCGACCAGGTGCCAGCCGAGCGCCAGCGCGACGACCGTGACGGCTATGAGCAGCCCGAGGCTCGGACGGATGACAAAAAATGTTGTCAGCACGCCGAACGCCGCCAGCGCACCCAGGTTGATCAGGTTCTTGCCGGGCAGCATCAGCGGCGCCGACTTGATCCGCGCCGACAACTTCAGGAAAGCCACAATCGAGCCGGTGAGTGTCACCGCGCCGATGAAAATTCCGATGAACACTTCGGCGTGGTGGATCTTCAGCAGTGACCCGGTGAATTCAGCGCTGCCGCCGTGCGCCTCGACCTCGTAGTAGCCGTTCCAGCCGACGAGGACGGCAGCGAAGCCGACAAAGCTGTGCAGGAGGGCGATCAACTCGGGCATACCGGTCATCTCGACAACCCGCGCCCGCCACAAACCGATCAAGGCTCCGATCACGACTGCGACGACCAGGAGAACGACGGCTGTGGTGTCGGCGATGTCGACGACGAGGCCGAACGTCGCCACGAGCGCGAGCGCCATACCGCCGATGCCGTAAAGCACGCCTTGACGAGAGGACTCGTGGTTGGAGAGCCCGGCGAGGCTGAGGATGAACATCAACGACGCGACGATGTACGCGGCCGTGGCGATGCTTTGTGCAGTCATCGGGGTTCAGCCTTTCGAAGGCGTGTCGTTTGGAGGCGTGTCATTTGGAAAACATGCTGAGCATGCGGCGGGTCACGGCGAAACCGCCGAAGACGTTGATGCTTGCCAGCAGGATCGCCACGAACGAGAGCACCCGGATCACCGTGTCGTCCTGAGCGATCTGAAGCATGGCGCCGACGACGATGATGCCCGAGATCGCGTTCGTCACCGACATGAGCGGGGTATGCAGGGCGTGGTGCACCTTGCCGATGACGTAGTAGCCGACCACCACGGCCAGGAAGAGGACCGTGAAGTGCTGGGGAAGGGGATCGGGGGCAAAGGCGTTGACGAGGAACAGCGCAAGAACTCCGATGCCGATCAGCGTGAACCGGCGCGCCGGCGTCATCGGTTCCTTCTTCTCGATTGCCGCCTTGGGTGCGGCCTCGGCGACGGGCGGCTGTGCTGACACCTGGACGGGTGGCGGCGGCCAGGTCTTCTCGCCTTCGCGGACGACGGTCATACCGCGCTGAACGACGTCATCGAAATCGAGAACGGGATGACCGTCCTTCTCGGGAGTCAGGAGCTTCATCAGGTTGACCAGGTTCGTGCCGTAGAGCTGGGAGGCCTGTGTGGGAAGGCGTCCGGCGAGGTCGGTGTAGCCGATGATCGTGACGCCGTTGTCGGTGACGACCACTTCGCCCGGCTTGGACCCGGCCACGTTGCCGCCTTGAGCCGCCGCCATGTCGACGATGACGCTGCCGGCCTTCATGCTCGCGACGTCATCGGCAGTGATCAGTCGCGGGGCAGCACGGCCTGGGATCAACGCCGTGGTGATGATGATGTCGACATCGGCGGCCTGCTCGGAGTAGATCTCCGCGGCCCGCCGGTCGTAGTCCTCGGACGTCGCCTTGGCGTAGCCGTCGGTGCTCTGCTCGGTCTCGACGTCGACCGGAAGGTATTCGCCGCCGATCGAGGCCACTTGGTCGGCTACCTCGGCTCGCGGGTCGGTGGCACGCACGATCGCACCCAGGCTGTTAGCCGTGCCGATCGCGGCGAGACCCGCCACGCCGACGCCGGCTACGAGCACCTTGGCCGGCGGCATCTTGCCCGCTGCCGTGATCTGCCCGGTGAAGAGACGGCCGAAAACGTGCGCGGCTTCGACGACGGCACGATAACCGGCAATGTTGGCCATCGAGCTGAGGACATCGAGCGACTGCGCGCGCGAAATACGAGGCACTGCGTCCATCGCGAGCACGGTGATCGGTCGCTGGGCGAGTGCCTCCACCAGTTCGGGATTGAGCGCGGGGCTGATCAGGCTGATGAGGATCGCGCCGTCGGCGAGCAAGGCAATCTCGTCGCTCGTCGGGGCGTTGACCTTGAAAACAATGTCGCT
The DNA here is from genome assembly GCA_014377785.1 of Aeromicrobium sp. GTDB lineage: Bacteria > Actinomycetota > Actinomycetes > Propionibacteriales > Nocardioidaceae > JACMOZ01. The sequence continues at coordinate 11,413 of JACMOZ010000472.1, read as the reverse complement.
GTGCCACACGTCGGCGGTCGAGCCGATGGTTGCGCCGGCCTCGATGTAGGCATCGTCGGTGAAACTCGCCGATCGACCCGCGCCGGACTCGATCGACACCTCGTAGCCGAGGGTGATCAACTGAAGGACTGTCGCCGGCGTCGCAGCCACACGGGTTTCCCCTGGGCTCGACTCGGCGACGACGCCCAAGCGGGCTCCCGGACGGGCCTGATCTTCAGCGACGGCGTTCATTCGAAGCAGGCTATCCGTTCGTCGCCGGACATGGCCACTTATTGAGATTGCCGTCTCACTGAATGAGCGAATCCCTGGCGTTTCTGCTCAGTAGTAATAGGGAATTCGGCGCCGGTTAATTGGGAGAGTTGGACGTTGCAAGACATCGCCGATGCCCTGCGCATTCGACGACTCCAGCTGTTGGCACCCACTTCACCGGTGGCGTCAAGTCGGGGATAATCCTTGCGGCCTACGGTGTCTGGTGTGTCGGAAGAAGATGTCGTCGAGAACGTATCCCTCGTCGCTGACTGGTTCGCCAGCGGTTGCGCCTGGTCCCTGAGCAGGGTCTCATCGTGAACGCCAACGAAACAGCCTTGGTCACTCCTCACTGGGTGCAACAGCAATTGCACGCCAACCGTGGCGACTTGGTAGTACTGGATGCCAGCATCGGCGCCCAGCGAAGCCTCGACACGGGCATCCCTGGGGCCAAGAGATTCGATATCGATGGGGAGTTCTCTTGCGCAAATGTTGAACTGCCCCACACCATGATCTCTGCCGACCAGTTTCAGTCTCTGGTGAGAATGCTCGGGGTCAACGCGCGATCCATGGTTGTCGTGTACGACGCTGCTGGGATCTACTCCAGCGCCCGTGCCTGGTGGATGTTTCGCGCCATGGGGCATTCCTCGGTGGCAGTCCTTGACGGAGGGCTCCCCGGATGGATCGCCGCCGACTTCCCCGTCGCACCGATGACGAGTACTGCCATCCGAATAGGCGACTTCGTCGCGCGACCCGATGTGTCAGCATTTGTCGATCAGAGTCAGGTGCTCTCCCTACTCGCCGATCCAGGCATCTCGGTGCTTGACGCACGGTCCTTGGATCGGTTTGAGGGCAACGCGCCAGAGCCTCGTGCCGGCCTTCGTAGTGGGCACATGCCCGGCTCGCAATCCCTTCCGCTGTCCGACTTGGTCGTCAATTCGCACATGCTCCCACCCAGGGAACTTGCCGTGGTGATCCAGGATCGACTGGGGGAAGCAGGAAGCATCGTCGCGAGTTGCGGCTCTGGCGTCACCGCTTGCGTGATTGCGCTTGCGGCGCACCTGTCAGGCGTTGCCGACATCACTGTGTATGACGGGTCGTGGAGCGAATGGGGTCTCCACGAAGGCCCTCCCATAGCCGGTTCGTCAACGGCTTAGGTCCCGGCGACTAAACCGCCTCATGTTTGCAGACGTACGCTCAGCCTCTGCCTCCACGTGATAGCAACGCCACTATCGTCGGTGCCGAACAACAGGAGCGTGCGAATGACCGGTTTCGCCAGGACGTTGGCGTCGAGGAAGGCGACCGAAAGGGCACTGGCCATCAGGTCGGCCCCAAGGTCGGAACTGCGGTCCGGCTGCGGACTCGTCGAAATTCTTGCGGACTCTGTGCGGACTGACGCGACGCCCTAGACCCTATCTGACCTGCGCTAACCTGCCGGATCAGTAGTAATAGGGGTATGGCGACCAGTCGGGATCGCGTTTTTCGAGGAATGCGTCGCGGCCCTCTTGCGCTTCCTCGGTCATGTAGGCGAGCCGGGTCGTCTCGCCAAGCAACACTTGCTGGCCGACGAGGCCGTCGTCGATGAGGTTGAACGAATATTTGAGCATCCGCTGGGCTGTCGGGCTCTTGCCATTGATCTTGGCGCCCCATTCGAGGGCAATCTTTTCCAGGTCGGCATGGGGCACGACGGCGTTGACCATACCCATCCGTTGCCCGTCGGCTGCTGTGTAGGTGTCGCCGAGGAAGAAGATCTCGCGGGCAAACTTCTGGCCGACCTGGCGTGCAAGGTATGCCGAGCCGAAGCCGCCGTCGAAGCTGCCGACATCGGCGTCGGTCTGCTTGAAGCGCGCATGTTCAGCGGAGGCGATGGTGAGATCGCAGACAACGTGGAGACTATGACCGCCGCCCGCGGCCCAACCCGGAACGACCGCAACGACGACCTTGGGCATGAACCTGATCATCCGCTGGCATTCGAGGATATGAAGACGCGCGAGCTTGGCCGGGTCCACCGTGTCGGCGGTGTCGCCCTCGGCATATTGATAACCGAACTTGCCGCGGATCCGCTGATCGCCGCCGGAGCAAAATGCCCAGCCCCCGTCTTTGGGAGAGGGGCCGTTGCCGGTGATCAGGACGCAACCGACATCGGAACTGATCCGCGCATGCTCCAGAACAGCGAGGAGTTCGTCGACGGTTTGCGGACGGAACGCGTTGCGGACCTCGGGACGATTGAACGCGATGCGGACCGTGCCTTGGTCGACCGCGCGGTGATACGTCAGGTCCTTCAGGTTCTCGAAACCGGGAACAATCCGCCAGGCCGATTCGTCAAAAATCTCCGATACGCTCATGTCGTCAACCTACCTTCGGCCGTGCAGTTCTTTGGCGGCGTGCTGACGGTCGGGTTGAACCGTCGACGGGGGAACGATGAACAAGCAGCCAGGGCTGACGATCGAAGGCGTATCGAAAAGGTACGGGGACCTCCTCGCGCTCGACGATTTGTCGTTCAACGTGAGGCCGGGCGAACTGCTCGGATTCGTCGGCAGCAACGGTGCCGGCAAGACCACCACGATGCGGATAATCCTCGGGGTTCTCTCCGCAGACTCCGGGCGCATACTGCTCGACGGGCAGGAGGTCGATCTCGACGTCAGACGCCACATCGGCTATATGCCGGCCGAGCGAGGCCTCTACGCAAAAATGAAGGTCGGCGACCAGCTGATTTACTTTGCCCGCCTGCACGGCATGTCACGCAACGACGCCGCAGCCGCCGTCGAGCGATGGACGACCCGCCTGGGCATCGACTCATCGATCAACGACACCGTCGACACCCTGAGCACCGGTAACCAGCAGCGCGTCCAGCTGGCCGCAGCGCTCATCCATGATCCTCGAGTACTCGTCCTCGACGAGCCGTTCTCCGGTCTCGATCCGGTAGCTGTCGATGTGATGAGCCAAGTACTCGCGGAGAAACGCGCAGACGGTGTTCCGGTGATTTTCTCCAGTCATCAGCTCGAACTCGTCGAGAAGCTCTGCGACCGGGTCGGCATCATTGCCGTCGGAAAACTTGTAGCGCTCGGGTCGGTCGAAGAACTCCGCTCGGACCAGCCCACACAGATCGATGTGCATACCGGCGCTCCGGCGGGATGGGCCGATTCTGTCCCCGGCGTCCGTACGGTTTTCCAACGCGAAAACTGGACCCGCATCGAACTCGGCGCGGGCGCCGACGCTCAGGCGGCCCTCGGCGAGGCGTTGCGGCACGGACCGGTGACCGCATTCACACCCCACGAACTGCCGCTGGCCGAAATCTACCGTGAGGTGATCTCCGCATGAGGACCCCGACGATGTCCGCGGTCACCACGATCGGCCTGGTGGCACGCCGGGAGTTCACCACTCGCATCACCTCTAAAACCTTTCTCATAAGCACCGCGATAACTCTCGTCATCCTCATCGGCGGCCAGATCATCTTTTCGGTCGTCGCTGGCAGCGATGACCGAATGAAGGTCGCCATCGTCGGCGGCCAGCCGCAATTGTCGACCGCTATCGAAACATCGGGGACGGCGCTCGAGACTCCGATCGACGTCACCGCCGCCAATGAAGATCAAGCGCGCACCCGGCTGCTCGACGGCGACCTCGACGCGATCCTCGTCGTAACGTCAGCAGGCAATCGGGTCATCGTCGAGTCCGAACTCGATCCTGCCCTTCGGGCGGTGCTCGATTCGGCGACACAAAACATCGCCTTTCAGTCGGCCCTCGCCGCACAGAACGTCGACCCGAACCTACTGACCGACGCCGCGAAAAGTGCTGCCCTCGGGATCGACGCGATCAATCCAGCCGATCCCGACAAAGACCAGCGCCGCGCACTGGCATACGTCGCGGTCCTCCTGTTGTTCTTCACCGTCTATTTGTATGGGCTTTACGTCGCGATGGGTGTCGTCGAAGAGAAGTCCAGCCGTGTCGTCGAACTCCTCCTCTCGACGATCAAGCCTCTGCATCTGCTGATCGGCAAGGTCCTCGGCATCGGTGCAGTGGGGCTGGTGCAGGTTGCGTTGTTCGGCGGCGCTGCGCTGGCGACCGGAGTTCTCACCAATCTCGTCACCGTCCAGGCCACCGCCATCGCCCTGTTCGGCGCCGTCGTGGTCTGGTACGTGCTCGGTTTTGCTTTCTTCGCCGTCCTGTATGCCGCCTTCGGCGCCCTGGTTTCGCGCCAGGAAGACGTCAATTCGGCCACCATGCCATTGACCATTCTGTCCTTCGCCACCTATTTCGCCGCCCAGTCGGCGCTGTCCAACCCCGATGCCACCTGGGCGACCGTTCTCGCCTGGATCCCACCATTCTCGGCCACACTCATGCCTTTGCGGATCGCCGCCGACGTCGCGAGCCCACTGCAGATCGTCGGCACGATCGTGATGATGCTGGCGCTGATAGCAGTGGCAGCCGTGCTCGCGGCGCGAATTTACGAGCGTTCGGTCTTGACAACCGGATCGAAGCAGTCCTGGAAGTCGGTTCTGTCGAAGCTCCGCTGACAACGTCGCCTTAAAAAGGGTGGCGTAATTCAGATACCGGCGGTATGTTAACTCCCATGCCCAAATCATTTAACGGAAAAGTCGCGCTCATCACCGGTGCCGCCCGCGGTATCGGTGCCGGTGTCGCCAAGGAGTTCGCCGCACGCGGCGGCAAGGTCGCCCTCGTGGGCCTCGAGCCCGACTTGCTTCAAAAAGTCGCCGTCGAGATCGGCGATGCCGCCGCCTGGTGGGAGGCAGATGTTCGCGACAACAACGCCGTGCACCTCGCAGTCGACGCCGCCGCCGAACTTTTCGGCCGCCTCGACTTCGTGCTGGCGAATGCCGGCATCGCTTCGTACGGCACGGTCCGCCAGATCGACAACGACTCCTTCGAGCGCGTCGTCGACATCAACATCAACGGTGTCTACCGGACCCTGCATGCCTCGATCCCGCACCTCGAAAAGACCAAGGGCTATGCCCTCGTTGTAGCCTCGATGGCGTCGTTCACCCCACTCGCCGGTCTCGCCTCCTACAACGCCAGCAAGGCCGGCGCCGAGTCACTCGCGCTGGCCACCAAACAAGAGGTTGCGCATCTTGGCATCGACGTCGGCGTGTGCCACCCGTCCTGGGTCGACACCGATATCGTCCGCAATGCCGAAGCCGATTTGCCCTCCTTCAAGGAGATCCGTTCCAAGCTTCCGTGGCCCGCCAACGGCACCACCACGGTTGAGGAATGCGTCGATCTGATCCTCCGCGGCTTCGCCGGGCGCAAGTCGCGGGTCTATGTCCCCAAGGGCGTCATGGTCTCCAACTGGACCAAGGCCCTCACGAACTCGCCGCTCGTGTGGCCCATCATGAAACGTATGGCCGCCAAGACCGTGCCACAGATGGAGAAGGAAGTCGCCGCGCTGGGCCGCAGCCACCACGCGCATACGCCCCTGACCAACAAGAAGTAACTTGGGACGGGCGCGGTCAGACGGTTTGGACTGAAGCGGCCAACGACACCATGTGCGCCAGTCTCGCGAGTTCGGAGTTGAGGAATTCTGGCCCGCCGTGGCGGCCGATGACGACCACGAAGTCGCGGCCGGACCGGTCCTTGCCCGGGCTCGCGGCAAGGACGACCGAGTCCCATGCATCGATCTCGGCCAATTTCCTGGTCTTGCGGAGCCCCACCCAGGCCGCCGCCTCTGGCACGATCTCGGGCGCCGTCGACGTTTCGTGCAGGACTATGACTTCACCGTGATCGCGACGCAACGCCATCGCCCAGTCGGTGCGGAACGTGGCCGGTATGACTTCGATGAGTCGCCCGATCGCGTGTGCCGGCTCGTCGGTGAATGCTTCGACCGCTTCCAGATCCATACTCAAGTTGGCGCCGGCGTTGTAGCGCGAAATCCAGTGCACCCGCACTCCTTCGAGTCGATGGCACGCCGTGACGAGTGCATCGGGCATGACGTTCGAAGGAAGTTCGAAAAGGACATCATCGACCGCAAAACCGTCGGAACGGTGCTCGACGATTTCGATGGCTTCGATGTCGGCTCCGGCGCTACCCAGTGCCGTCGCAAGGGCGCCCAGTGAACCGGGGACGTCTGGAAGCTCGACGCGCAGCAGGAAGGCCATGCGCATATTGTCCCCGGTTGAGATTGCGCTGGGGTTACACGGGTAGCGTTGCGCCGTGACCATAACCGATATCGCCACGAGTCGTACCCGCACCTGGTTCCGCACGATCGCCATCGCCGAGGCCATTTCCTGGGCCGGACTGCTGATTGCGATGATTTTCAAATGGGTGGTGCAGGCCGACCCGCATAGCGGCATTCAGGGTGGCGTGCCGATCATGGGCCCCATCCACGGCGGCGTCTTCGTCGCGTATGTCGTGACGTGCTTGTCTGTCTGCTCGAAGTTCGGCTGGAGCGCAAAGACAACTGCCCTCGCCCTCGCGTCGAGCATCCCGCCGCTCTTCACCTATGTCTTCGAGGTTCTCGCGGACAAGCGCGGACTCCTCGGCAAATCGTCCGCAACGTCATAGACCGCAACGTCATAGAGAATGTGGCCCTCGGGCCACGATCCTTATGACGCAACAGGGGTTCGTCAGCGCGCCTGGAGTGCATCCAGGGCGACGGCCATCGCAGCTCCTACGCGCCAGTCCAGCCGCGAGCCGTCGGCCGTCTTGGGCAACGTCACTTCGTAACGATCGCGCAGTGAGCGCTGGCGCTCGGAGACGAGGATGACCGTGCCGTCCGCCGTGGTGAAATCGAAATGGAACGTGAACGGCGCCGGGATGTCCCCCGCGAACGGGATCAAGTCCCACACCCGCCGCGCGATGGCGACATTCTTGTTGCGCTCGGTGCCGATGGCTTCGAGGCCGTCGGCCGCACCAAGGTTCCACGTCGAGCGCATCAGCGATTTGCCGAAGTCCTTGCGGAACCAGCCGATGGATGCCCCTTGCGCATCGGTGACGTCATATGTCGCGGCCAAGTCCATCCGCCTGCGTGCCTTGAAGCCGAACACCGGTTGGGTGCGCGCCTCGTCGGCGTAAAAGGTGACCTCTTCCTTAAATGCCATCCGCTTCTGCTGAGCAACGGCGATGATCGGGCCTTCGGTGCCGGTGTCGTCGAGTCCGCGGATCTCGTAGCGGTTGACCATCATGGTGATCTTCTGGCGGACGGCGAAACGCTCGATTCCGTCTCGTGCCGGTTCCGTGGTCATGAGTGTCCCTGCAATTCGAACGAAGTCTTGAGATTGTTCAACGTCTTGTGGATGTTTCTGCTCTGGAAGTCGGCGAAAGTCGTCCTCGTGGCGATCTTGTCAAAGGCATTGGCCGCAAAATCGGGCCATGAGCGGCGATCGTCGGTCCATGTCTCGGTGACCCTGGTGCCTTCGGGGACTTCCTCGAAGCGGTATTGCCAGGTGGCGACGGGACCCTTGATCCGTGGGGTCTTCAGACCGATCGAGTGGACCCGAAACTCAAACAGCCGTCCCGGATCGGCCGCCGTGACCGTGCAGCGGGTTGTCCATTGGACGCGACCGCGTTTGTTACGACCATCGAACACCATCCCCACATAGGTGTCCTCCCGCCTGTCTTGAACGGTCGCTCCCCTGTTTTCCGGGCTCCACGTCCCCATCCGGGTGGGATCGCTGATCTGCTCATAAATCGTCGCGGCATCAGCGTTGACGACAATGCTTTCCGAAACGTTCATCGTGCGGGTCAACTTGTTTCCTAACGAAGTGGGTTGAAGTTCTTCATCACCGGGTGCACCTCGCCGCGAGTGATTTGTTGGGCCAGCATACGACCGCTGAGGGGTCCCAGCGCGATTCCCCACATCCCGTGGCCGCCCGAGACGAAGACGCGCGATGATCTGGTCGCACCGATGATCGGCAGTCCGTCGGCGGTACAAGGCCGTGAACCCACCCATTCGTCAGTACGGGCCTCCCAATCGATGCCGGTGAGCATCGGTTTGGCGGCGTCGATGATGGCCTTGATCCGGCGCTCGTCGAGCGGGTCGCCCGGTCGGCGGAACTCCATCATTCCCGCGACGCGGAAGCCGTCGCCGAGCGGCGTGCAGGCGACACGTTGCGACGGGAAATAGACCGGGTTCGCCGGCATGCTTTCGGGCTGCACGGTGAAGCTGTAGCCGCGGCCGGCCTGAACGATCGTCTTGACGCCGAACGTGCGGGCGAGCCGGCCAAGCCAGGTGCCAGTTGCAATGACTACCGCATCGGCATGCAGAATTTCCTGGCTTGTATGAACATCGACGCCTTTGACCCCACGGTCCTTGATGTCCACGACCGTGGTGCCTTCGCGAATCTCACCGCCGCGTTCGCGCACCGAGTCGGCAAGTGAACGGACGAACCGTCCCGGGTTGATAAAGCGCTGTCCACGCAGCAAGATGCCCGACGTCACTCCATCTCCGAGTGCAGGCTCGATGTGGCGGATCTCCTCGCCGGTCAACAAATCAAAGTCGGTTTCGCCGCCGGCTTCGACCACATGGCGGAATTCGGTGACGAGGGTTTCGCGGTCTGCGTCCGAGGCGAAGGCGGCAAGGAACGGGTCGGCGCTCTTCGTATGCTCGGCAACACCACCTGCGGCGAGTTCGTCGAAGGCCTGCAGACCGAGTTTGTTGACCTCGTTGTATACCGCCATCGCCTGGCGCCATTTGCCCGGCGTGCAATGACGGGTGAAGTCGACAAGGAACTTGATGAGGCGTGGATTGGCCGTGAACGGCACATAGACCGGCGACGACGGTTTGAGCGTCTCCTTCATTCCGGTAGCCAGAATTGCCGGGTCCGGGAGAGGCAGCGTCAGTGCGGGCGCGAGCCAGCCCGCATTGCCCCACGATGAACCCCCCGCAACACCGGTTTTGTCCACCACTGTGACGCGTACGCCGTCTTCCTGCAGGTGCCAGGCGGTCGACAAACCGACCATGCCGGCGCCGATGACGATCACATGTTCAGTCTTCACATCGCCTCCACAACCGAGTTGAAAAAAATCGCCTCCACCGAGGTGCGGGGGAGGCGATTTTAGATTGGTGCGCTCGAAGGGATTCGAACCCCCAACCTTCTGATCCGTAGTCAGATGCTCTATCCGTTGAGCTACGAGCGCGTGCCCAGAAGGCGTTGGGAAGTCTATCGTGCAGCAGGCACGATCTGAAATCCGACCATGATTATTCCGGCGGGAGAGTGCCCATGTGACAATTTTCACCCACCTCGACTTACTACGGACAGGCGATCCAGCGTACAGTCAAGGCCATCACAATTGATTTTTGACAATGCCATATCCACATCAGCTAGTCAGTGAACAAGCGCTGTTTTCTGAGAGTGCGAGTCGATTCCGTTGGCCCGCGATGCGCGAGAAGGAACTAAATAAGTATGACTGCAGACACAACAAATACGAGTTACCGTTCGTCACATGCCGGGCTTCAGTCCTGGGTCGACGAAGTAGCAGCCCTCACGAAGCCCGACCGGATTCACTGGTGCGAAGGCACGCCCGAAGAGTGGACTGCACTGACCGACGAACTCGTCGAGGCCGGCACGTTCGTCCGACTGAACGAAGCCAAGAAGCCGAATTCCTTCTGGTGCGCCTCCGACCCTTCCGACGTTGCACGCGTCGAAGACCGCACCTACATCTGCAGTGTTGATGAGGCCGACAGCGGCCCGACCAACAACTGGATGAACCCCGATGAGATGAAGGAAATCCTGAACGGCCTGTATGACGGCGCCATGAAGGGCCGCACAATGTATGTGATCCCCTTCGTGATGGGTCACATCGAGGCTGAACACCCGATGTTCGGTGTTGAAATCACCGATTCCGCCTACGTGGTCACATCGATGACAGTCATGGCACGCATCGGCAACGAGGTCCTGAAGGCGATCGAGTCGACCAACGCCAACTTCATCCCCGCGCTGCACTCCGTGGGTGCACCCCTCGAAAAGGGTCAGGAAGATGTGCTGTGGCCCTGCAACGACACCAAATACATCGTCCAGTTCCCCGAAGAGCGCGCCATCTGGTCATACGGTTCGGGCTACGGCGGCAACGCGCTTCTGGGCAAGAAATGTTATGCACTTCGCATCGCTTCGGCGATTGCCCGCGACGAGGGCTGGATGGCCGAGCACATGCTCATCCTCAAGCTCACAAGCCCCTTGGGCGTCGTCAAATACGTCACAGCGGCCTTCCCGAGCGCCTGCGGCAAAACGAACCTCGCGATGGTCACGCCGACCGTTCCGGGTTGGAAGGCCGAGACGCTTGGCGATGACATCGCCTGGATGCGTATCGGTGCCGACGGCCGCTTGTATGCGGTCAACCCCGAATTCGGCCTGTTCGGCGTCGCCCCCGGCACGGGTTGGAAGACCAACCCGAATGCGATGGAAGCCATCGCCAAGGGCAACACCATCTTCACCAATGTGGCATTGACCGACGATGGCGATGTCTGGTGGGAAGGTATGACCGACGAGCCGCCGGCGCACCTGACGGACTGGAAGGGCCGAGATTGGACGCCCGCCTCAGAGGAACCCTCGTCGCACCCGAACAGCCGTTTCTGCACCCCGATCCGTCAATGCCCGATCATCGCGTCGGAGTATGACGACCCGAACGGCGTGCCGATTGACGCGATCCTGTTCGGCGGTCGCCGCAAGACGACGATCCCCTTGGTGACCGAGGCCCGTGATTGGACCCATGGCACGTTCATGGGTGCCACTCTCAGCTCCGAGACCACGGCCGCCGCGACCGGCGCCGTCGGTGTCGTCCGCCGTGACCCGATGGCCATGTTGCCTTTCATCGGCTACGACGCCGGTGACTACTTCAGCCACTGGATCGACATGGGCAAAGACAATGACGAAGCCAAGTTGCCGAAGATCTTCTACGTCAACTGGTTCCGTCGCGACGACGATGGCAGCTTCCTGTGGCCGGGCTATGGCGAAAACAGCCGGGTGCTGAAATACGTCGTCGACCGCCTCGAAGGAAACGCCAAAGCCGTCGAGACACCGATCGGTTACGTTCCTGCTCCGGGAGCGCTTGACGTCGACGGACTCGACGTGACCGAAGCGCAGCTCGCCAAGGCACTCGCGGTCGACCCTGAGGAGTGGAAGGCCGAGATCCCGCAGATCACCGAATGGTTCGGGAAGTTCGGCGACAAACTGCCAGCCGTCTTCTGGACCGAACTCGACGGGCTGAAGGCTCGCCT
>JACMOZ010000471.1 GCA_014377785.1 Aeromicrobium sp. | reverse complement strand
GCCGGCAAGACCGCCATCGTCCTCGACGATGAAATCGCCACCGGCGGCTCGATCATTGAGCTCATGAACAAGCTCAAGGAGGAGGGGTGCCTCGAAGCTTCGGTCGCCTGCACTCACGGCCTGTTCACGGGCAATGCGGTCGAACGCCTGCGCAATCACCCGGGAATCACCGAAGTCGTCACGACCGACACCGTGCCCCCGCCGGCCGACTGGCCCGAACTCAAGGTCAGATCCGTCGCGGGTCTCTTCGCCGAGGCCATCGCCCGCATCCACGCCGGCGAATCGGTGAGCTCACTTTTCGACGGGGTCGATCCCGCTCACGCGCCGCCCCAGCCCAAACTCCCGCTGTAGCCGCGACCCGGTGGTAGTCGTGGCCAAGTGACTGGGCGAGGCCAGACGCGATTGCCTGAGTGACGGTGAGGGTGTTCCCGAATTAGGACTCGGCCACTATCAAAACAGTCATGACCACTCCATGCTGCGACCTTGCCTCCACAGAATGATGACAGCCAGAAGCCCCGCGACGGAGGGTAGGAGGCCGAGGACACCCCAGAGGGTTGGGAAGATCTGCCTTCCGTATTCGGACACGAAGATGTTGAAAAGGGCGACGCTGCTGCTGAGGACGAAGACGGTCGTTGCGACGACCCGAGCCCCACGCTTGTGTTGGATGATCCCCCAAATAGTCGCCAGCCACAGCAGGATCCCGATCACGCCGACCACATACAAGTAGCCGAAAAGAACGTTCGGGTCGGGGTTGAGATCATGAGGAGCGTAGAGAGTTTGGACGTGACGGGCGAGGGTCTGGCCACTCACCTGATCGATGATCAGCGCGATTAATGCGATCACGGTAAGTAGAAGGCCGATCCCCATCGCTGTAACCGCTCCACGCCGGTCGCGCTGTTTCACCTTGCTGATTGTGGTCATGTGCTTTTCCTTCCTTAGAAGCCGATTGTTGGAGTTCGTCGGTTCTGATCTCTACCCACTATTTTATGCAATTATGAAAGTCACTGTCAAAAAAATGTGAAAGTTGCTGTCAGAAAATTGAGAAGCGTTCTACACTGGGCCTATGACCGCTGGGCTTCGCGAGCGCAAACGACTGGCCGCAATAAGCACGATCCAGGAAAAGGCGCTGGACCAGTTTGACGAGCGCGGGTTCGATGCCGTCACGATTGAGGAGATCGCGGCAGCGGCCGACGTGTCGCCTTCAACGGTCTACCGCTACTTCGGCACGAAGGAAGGCCTGATTGTCTCCGACGAGTTCGCCTCGCTCAGTGAAGATGCCCTGGCCGAACTGCTTGCCGAGGGTGACCCGGTGGCCACCGCGCATCGCGTCGTGGCCGATTACGAATCGATCGTCGAAGGCATGGATGCGGGTGCGCGCGCCGGTCAAGGGCCATGGCGTCGGGTGCGCTATTTTTTCCGGGAGCCGACGGTCCGATTAGCCGTCTACGCCTCGCTCGATCAGGCAAGCAACCGGATCGCAGCCAGCTTGGTGGCCGGTCGGGGAATGCCCCAAACGAAGGCGCGCGTCGCGGCCCATGCCTTCGTCTTCGGTTACTTCGCCGCCCTCGAGCAGTGGTACCTCGACGGTGGCGTGCGCCCGATCGCGGCCTACGTCGACGACGGGATGTCGGTTCTGCGAGACATCTGGACCCAGCCCGAGGGCTAGCACCCCCGGCGGGTGCGCGTCACATGTGTTGTGGGACGCAAAGGGTGGCGCAGGGACAGCGGTGGCAATAAGGTTCTCGGGTGACTGACGCACCTATTGGCATCTTCGATTCCGGCTTCGGCGGCCTAACGGTTGTCCGCGCCGTGCTCGACCAATTGCCCCACGAGCCGGTGCTCTATCTCGGCGACACGGCGCGTCAACCCTACGGCCCCAAACCCATCAGTGAAGTCCGCGAATATGCACTTGACTGCCTGGATCATCTCGTCGCCCAGAGCGTCAAGGTCCTCGTCATCGCCTGCAACTCGGCCAGTGCTGCCGTCCTGCGCGATGCGCGCGAACGCTATGACGTTCCGGTCATCGAAGTCATAGTGCCTGCGACTCGTCGCGCGGTCAACGCGACTCGCAACGGTCGAGTCGGTGTCATCTGCACCCAGGCGACGGCCACCTCCAAGGCATACGACGATGCCTTCGCTGCGAACCCGGCCATCGAACTCCATACACAGGCTTGCCCGCGATTCGTCGAGTTCGTTGAGTCCGGGGTCACCAGCGGCCCCGAACTCCTCGACGTTGCCCGCAGCTATCTGCAGCCGCTCATCGACCTCGGTGTCGACACACTTGTCCTGGGCTGCACGCATTACCCATTGCTCACCGGCGTCCTGTCCTACGTGATGGGCGACGATGTCACGCTCGTCTCCAGTGCCGAGGAAACCGCCAAAGACGTCTACGCGTTGCTCGTGCGCGAAGGGCTCGAACGCGATGTCGCCCTCGGCGCACCCCAGCACCGCTTCCTCACCACCGGACGTCCCGAAGAGTTCGCCGAACTCGGCCGCCGTTTCCTAGGGCCCGAAATCCAGTCCGTCGCCCAGTTTGGCTGGCGGGGACACCTCCCACCAGCGCAGCGAGTAGGAAGAAAGGTATGACCGGCCGAATGAAACTGACAATCGTCGGCTGTGCCGGATCTTTCCCAGGGCCCGATTCGCCGGCCAGTTGCTACCTGATCGAGGCACCGTACGAGGGGGAAACCTTCCGACTCGTCATCGATCTGGGCAATGGGGCACTCGGTGGACTTCAGCGAGTCATTGAGCTGCGTGACATCAACGCCGTTGCGCTGTCCCACCTTCACGCCGATCACTGTCTCGACATGTGCGGTTTTTATGTCTTCCGAAAATATCATCCCGACGGCGCTTTCGAACCGATCCCGGTGTTCGCTCCGGCAGGTGCGGGGACTTACCTTTCGACCGCTTACGGTGAAGGGGACGGTTTCGGAATAACCGAACAGTTCGACTTCCGAGAGTGGATCGAAGCGGAGCCGCTGCAGATCGGGCCGTTCACGGTCACGGTGTTTCAGGTCGATCACCCGGTCGTCGCTTTTGCGATCAAGGTCAGCGACGGCGCTTCGACGCTGGTCTATTCGGGGGACACCGGTCCCACGGAAGTTCTCGCCCGGATGGTCGAGGGTGCCGATGTCTTTCTGTGCGAAGCGTCGTTTGTGGAGTCGGCGGACAACCCGCCCAATCTTCACCTCACCGGTGCCGAAGCCGGTGCCTACGCAGCCCGTGGTGACGTCGGTCGCCTGCTGATCACGCACATACCGGCCTGGACCGATCGCGGTGAAGTCATGCGCGACGTCAAGTCGACCTGGGGCGGCTTCGTCGAACTCGTCACCGCCGGATCCGTCTACGACATCTGACACACAAGCGTCCGTCCGGGGACGGGAGATGAGGGTTTTGGGTGGTCCCGACAACCTGAATCCATCAGACTCCGTGGCAGGGTCCGTCCGATAGGCTCGCGGTCATGACTTCCCGCGAAGATGGCCGCGCCCTCGATAAGTTGCGCCCCATCACCATTACCCGCAATTGGCT
>JACMOZ010000470.1 GCA_014377785.1 Aeromicrobium sp. | reverse complement strand
GAAGGCGTTTCGGCCATCACATCGACACGCAAACCGTGCTCTTCGGCGGTCTTGGCAGTGGCCGGACCGATACATGCGATGATCGTCGACGCGTGCGGCTTGCCAGCGATACCGACAAGATTGCGAACTGTCGACGATGACGTGAACATCACGGCGTCAAACTTGCCCGTCTTGATTGCCTCGCGCGTCGGCGCTGGCGGTGGCGCGGCCCGTACGGTCCGGTAGGCAGTGACGTCGTCGACTTCCCAGCCGAGATCAATCAGGCCCGCGACAAGAGTCTCGGTCGCAATGTCCGCACGAGGCAGGAACACGCGGTTGATCGGATCGAGAAGGTCGTCATAAGGCGGCCAATCTTCGAGGAGTCCGCGTGCCGACTGCTCGCCGCTGGGCACCAGGTCGGCGCGGATTCCCCACGTCGCGATTGCTTCGGCGGTCTTCGCACCGACGGCAGCGATCTTGAGTCCGGAGAAGGCCCGCGCGTCGAGTCCATATTCTTCGAACTTTTCGCGTACGGCCTTGACCGCGTTGACGCTGGTGAAGGCGATCCACTCGTAGCGGCCTTCAACAAGTCCGCGTACGGCCTTGTCCATCTGCTGCGGGTTGCGCGGGGGCTCGACCGAAATGGTCGGGACTTCCTCGGACAACGCACCAAAGCCGCGGAGTCGGGCGGCTAGGCCGGCCGACTGCTCCTTGGTGCGGGGGACGAGGATTCTCCAGCCATAAAGCGGCTTGGTTTCGAACCACGACAGTGCTTCACGCATGTCGACGACTTCGCCGATAACCGTGATGGCCGGGGCTTCCATCTTTTGCGCCTTCACGTCAGCCGCGATGTTTTGCAGCGTCGACACGACGGTGGTCTGTTCGGTCGTCGTGCCAACTCGTGTCATGGCGACGGGAGTGGTGGCCGCACGACCGGCTTCGATCAGGCCGCTGGCGACTTCGCCGATGCGGCCGACCGCATCGAGCAAAACCAGCGTTTGGTCGCCCGTGTGGGCCGACCAGTCGACCTTGGAGTCACCGACGTTGAGGACCGAGAATTCGCGGTTGTGACGCGTTGTCAGTGGCACGCCGGCGTAGGCGGGCACCGCTGTCACCGAAGACAGTCCGGGCACAACTTCGAAGCCGATGCCGACCTTGCTGCAAGCGGCGGCCTCTTCGGGGCCGGTCGCATACGTGAAGGGATCGCCGGCAATCAAACGGACGACGTGGACGCCCGTCTTGGCGTATTTGATTACGAGTTTGGCTCGAGCGGCAACGGTGAGGATTTCACCGTCTTCGCCGAAGCCGCCGTCCACGATTTCCGCGTCGTTCGTGACGAGCGCGGCGTGTTCGGGTAACTCGGTGATGACGATGTCGGCCTGACCGAGCAATTCGGCAGCACGAACGGTTAGCAGACTCGCATCACCTGGGCCTGCTCCGACGAAGCTGACATGACCCACGGGGGCCTTGCGCTTGCTCGGTGCAGTGGTGGCGGTATCCACTCGGGTCGCTGTAGAGGTTGTCACAGTGATCTTCTTCCTGAGCTGCCATGTTGTGCTGTCACGAGACGACCGCCATCAGGGCGGCTGCGCCTTCGGCAAGCATCTCGACAGCGAGACGTTCACCGACCGCGGTGGCATCGGCTGGCGATCCCGTTGCGGACATACGGATAGTTGGTGCGCCGGAAACGTCTCCGACAATTGCCCGGAGCCACAGCTCGTCCCCGTCGTCGCCCATGGCGACTTCGGCGAGAGCTCCGACAGGAGCCAAGCAGCCTGCTTCCAAGGTGGCGAGAAGGCTGCGTTCTGCAGTCACCGCGGCACGAGTATCCGCGTCGTCGAGTTGCTGCAGAAGGCGAATGGTCGCGACATCGTCGGCGCGGCATTCACCTGCAAGTGCACCCTGCCCGGGGGCGGGGAGCATTTGCAGGGGATCAAGGATTTCGGTCGCATCGCTGATGCGGCCGAGGCGGGCAAGTCCGGCGCGCGCGAGGACCACGGCATCAAGCTCGCCATTGTGCACCTTGTCGATGCGGGTCCCGACATTTCCGCGGATCGGGACGACGTCTACGCCGAGTCCGAGGGCGTTGAGTTGGGCTTCGCGACGCGGTGAACCGGTGCCGACACGCGAGCCTTGCGGCAACTCGCCAAGAGTGAGGTTGTCCCGGGCGACGACGGCATCACGGGCATCTTCACGCACCGGTATGGCCGCGATGACCAGGCGCGGGTCCGGAGCAGTCGGCAAGTCCTTAAGCGAATGCACGGCGACATCGACGTCGCCCGCGACGAGCGCTTCGCGCAAGGCGGCCACGAAAATACCCTGTCCGCCGATCTCGGTCAGAGGCCCATGATTGCGGTCGCCCTCGGTCTTGACGTGAACGAGTTGAGTCGCGACCCCTGTAAGTTCGGTCAACCGGGCCGCAAGTTGTGAAGACTGGGCCACTGCGAGTTCACTCCCACGAGTGCCGATCCTGAGCGTCATACCTGATCACCACTCACTCGGGTGACGGCCTCGACGCTGGCTTGATCGAGCGCAAACAAGTCGGCGAGGGCATCGGCGTAGGTCAGCCCGACCGGTCCCTCGGTGAGTTCCTGGACGCGGACGGTGGGCGCGTGGATGAGTTTGTCGGCCACTCGCTTGATTGCCATCCGGACATCGGCCAGGACAGATGCATCAAGGTCGGGCCGGCGTGCTTCGAGTCGGGCGATCTCGGCCGCGACGACTCCCGTCGCCATCGTGCGCAGAGCGACGACAGTAGGGGTGACGTTAGAAGCGGCACGAGCAGCCAGGAATGCACGGACTTCATCGGCGACGATGGCGCGGACGCTCTCGATGTCCAGGGCCAGGTCGGCGTTTTCGGTCCGGTGCGACAGCACTTCGAGATCGATCAGCGTGACGCCGTCGACATCGCCGGCAGAAGAATCGATGTCACGAGGCAGGGCAAGGTCGATCAGGGCCATCTCGCGTCCACCGCGGGCGGCTTCGATTCGTTCTTTCGTAAAGACGATGCTGCTGGCCCCGGTGCAGGTAATGAGAACGTCCGCGGCACCCAACTCGACGTCCATGGCTTGCCAACGGACCGCGCTGACACCGAACGTCGCGACGAGCGCATAGGCCCGCTGGAAGGTGCGGTTGGCCACCATAATGCGGCTTGGCGATATGCCACGTTCGACGAGGGTCTTGACCGCAAGGGTCGACATGGTGCCGGCGCCGGCGACGAGAAAACGCGTGCTGTCGTTCGTGATCAGTTCGCCCGCCGCATCGAGGCTTGCCGTGACGATCGAGGGGCCGAGGCGATCGATGCCGGTTTCGGCATGACCGCGTTTGCCGATGCGCAGGGCCTGCTGGAACAACAGGTTGAGCGCCGAACCGACGGTCGACTCTGCCTGTGCGACCTGAAGCGCATCGCGGACCTGACCGAGGATCTGGCTTTCACCGGGAATCATCGAGTCGAGGCCCGAAGCCACGGCAAAGAGATGCGCGACCACTGCCTCGTCATAGTGCACATAGACGTGGCGAACGAACTCTTCCCGGTCGAGGCCGGCATGGTCGGCAAGCAGCCCGGAGACCTCTTCGACGCTGCCGTGAAAACGGTCGGCCTGGACATAAATCTCGACGCGGTTGCAGGTCGAGACGACCACGGCTTCGCTGACGAACGGAGTATCGAGGGCATGCTGCGACAACTTGACTGCCGCATCGGTGTCGAGTGAAACCCGCTCGAGAATGTCGATCGGCGCCGACTTGTGGGAAAGTCCCACCACCAAAAAACTCACAGGCTCACCGCCGTCTGGATTGTTGTTGGGGCAACGGACTTGCGTTGCTCGTGATAAGCGAGGATCTGGAGCTCGATGGACAGGTCCACTTTGCGTACGTCGACGCCCTCAGGAACATGCACGATTGCCGGTGCGAAGTTCAGGATGCTGGTCACGCCGGCAGCCACGAGGAGATCGGTCACCTGTTGTGCCGCTTCGGCCGGCGTCGCGATAATGCCGATCGAGATCTTGCGCTCGTCGATAATCTGCGGAAGGTCGGCGAGCGCCGAAACCTTGATTCCGGCGATTTCCTGGCCAATGCGCTTCTCGTCTGCATCGACAAGAGCGGCGACACGGATGCCGCGGGTGCTGAAGCCTTGGTAGTTCGACAATGCTGCGCCCAGATTTCCGACACCGACGATGACGACTTCCCAATCCTGGGTCTGGCCGATTTCGCGGGCGATCTGGTAGCCGAGGTATTCGACCTCATAGCCGACACCGCGGGTTCCATACGAACCGAGGTAGGAGAGGTCTTTGCGCAATTTGGCGGGATTTACTCCGGCCGCCACGGAAAGCTCGTGGGATGAACACGACGCGACGCCTTGATCGGCCAAGGACGTCAAGGCTCGCAAATAAACGGGAAGCCTCGCCACGGTGGCATCGGGGATGCCACGATCGGTGGCTCCCGACGGGGTTCGGGGACTACGCAGTATTGTCACAGTGCTCCTGCACGGCACGTCCTTGGATTATTTCGGAGAGCGAAATGGGGCGCGGTGCATACCCATGTTAAGAGTTTGTGAACGTGAGAACAAAATCGAGTGCGGGGGGTTGTGCCCGAGATCACAACGAAAACGCGCCAGAGATGGGTCAACTGGCAGCCTCGGCTGACAGCCGACGAGGGATATGGGTAGCCGGAACTACCGCAAACCCTCGTCAGTCCAGCTCCGACCCGCAGCTCACATATCGCGGTAACGCTTCGCGGCGGCGAGGTTTGTACGCAGCTCGTCTGCGTTCTGACGGACCACATATGCGGGGGTATCGCGTTGCACTCGCCAGCCCTCGCGCAGCGGGCCGACATCGACTGCATCGAATCCAAACTCGTCATACAACCCGATGAGGAGCGCTTTAGCCCCTTCGTCGTCGCTGGCGAGTGCGAGTGCTCGGCGGTCCGGCGTGCCAACTGGCAATCCGTCAGCCGTAATGTCGGCGGATCCGATGTGGTTGAAACCCTTGACGACCTTCGAGGTAGGCAGATGCGCCTGTAACAGTTCGGCCGTCGTGGTGCTTTCGTTCTCCAGTTCGGGGAATTCGCCGTCCCGCTCGGGGTAGTAGTTGTTCGTATCGATGACGACTTTGCCAGCCAGTGGTTCGACTGGAACGTCCGTGTACGCCTTCAGAGGAACCGTGACCACGACGAAATCGCCTGCCGCGCCAGCCTCAGCCGAGGACGCTGCACGCGCCGTAGCCCCGAGGTCGACGACAAGTTCGCTGAGCGTTTCTGGTCCACGCGAATTGCTGATGACGACGTCGTAGCCGTTCGCGATTGCCGCGCGGGCAATCTGACTGCCGATGTGTCCTGCTCCGATTATTCCGATTGTTGTCATGTCTTGGACAACTCATAAAGGCCGAGGCTTGTTCCGCGCAACCCGGTTTGACTCTCCTCTGGCTTCGCCCCTTCTGCGAAAAGTTCTTGTCATTACCGACAGGACCGCGGCAACGCCTGAGCTGATCACCGCGATACGGACGCGCGGCGACCGGGGACCGGCCCAGTTCCGCGTCGTTGTGCCGAACCCAGCGACAGCTGAGCTGCACCTATTGCATCCTTAACGTCACGACGGCCGAACACGGCTAGCCGGAAGGGTCAGTACGGAGCTACGCGCCCTCGAGATCGAAAGCGTTTCGAATGGCATCGGCAAGCAAGATTTCCTGCTGTGGCAAGAGGAAGCCGATCTGGCGACCGATGGCGTCTGTTGGAACGGTCACGATGTTGTCGCAGCTGATGACTGATTCGGCTTCAAGACCGTTCGATGTGGTGACGGGAACCTCAGTTGAGAGACCCTTGATCGTGCTGGTGATCGGAGCGACGGTGA
This sequence comes from Aeromicrobium sp., assembly GCA_014377785.1. Classification (GTDB taxonomy): domain Bacteria; phylum Actinomycetota; class Actinomycetes; order Propionibacteriales; family Nocardioidaceae; genus JACMOZ01. Next base: position 4,261 of record JACMOZ010000470.1, on the reverse strand, counting down.
CGCGGGCCATGTGTGGACGGACAATCTCCCTGGTCAAAATCACCACGGGTCGCGCTTTGTCGAGATTCGCAATGTGGATCGGTCGCATCAGTCGAGATCCGATTGAACGGTAGAAGCATATTTGGCCAGTTCATCGAGATCGTCGGAAACTGCTGAGCGCTTAAGGATCCGCACGTCCCTGGCGGCACGGTCGCGACGTCGCTCGCGCTCAACCGCTCTGGCCACGACAGCTGCCCGGCTACTCTCAACGCCTTCTCCGACCAGGCGGTCAATGAACTCGACAATGTCGTCGGGAAGACGCACCGCTATTTGCTTGGTCATACCATAATCCTACCAGTTTGGGATTGAGAGTCCATGAGCCCGCAACGTCATGGGAAATGAGGGTCCATGGCCACTCGATGGAGCGTCTAACGGGTCAGGGCTTTACGAAGACGTTCGGGATCGACTCGCCAGAAATCGTGCTGTTTTCCGTCGACGAAAATCACTGGGATCTGCTCGCCGTATGTCGCCATCAACTCGGGGTCGTCGAGGATGTCGACGCTCTCCCAGTCCACACCGAGTTCGGCGCACAACTGCGCCACGGCCGATTCGGCGACTTCACAGAGATGGCAACCGGGTTTGGAATAGACCATGACGCGCGACGGTGTCATGGCTGGTCGAGCCCCAGGGATTCGCTGCGGGCAAGCGCGCGTAAACGACCCTTGGCTACCTTGCCGGTCGCCGAATAGGGCAGCCCCCGCACGATCACTATGCGCTTCGGGATCTTGAACCGTGCAAGTCGCTCTTCGCAATACGCCTCAATCTCACTCGTCAGTGCTGATTCGTCGGCATTGCCACCGGGCACGACGAAGGCGAGCACCGATTCGCCGGTGTCCTCATCGGGCACGCCGACCACGGCGACCTGACTGACACCGTCGACCTCAGCGATGACGTCCTCGACCTCGGAGGGATACACGTTAAAACCGGACACGATCACGAGTTCGCGCAAGCGGTCGACGAGACTCAGGTCGCCGTCGTCATCGAGAAAACCGATGTCACCGGTAGGATACCAACCCTCGTCGTCGGGGCCGTCGATTCCGTCGGGCCAATAACCGGTGAACACATTGTCACCGCGTACCCAAATCTCGGCAGGATCGCCGGGATTGGCATCTTCGCCGCTGGACTCGACAATACGCAACCCGATGCCGGGCAATGGGCGTCCGACCGAACCGCGTTTGGGCGCCTCATCTGCGGCACGTAGCGAACCAAGAGTCGTCGCGATGACGGGGGACGTTTCGGTGAGTCCATAACCCTGATCGACGAAATGGCCCGACGACGATTCGAAGTCCGCGGCGAGGTCGGCATCGAGTGCCGAAGCGCCCGACATGATGCGTTGGACACCAGCGAGTTTGCCGCGGAGCCCCTCCCGGCCGGCCCAGGCGGCGATCACCGGTGGGGCGATCGGCAAGTTGGTGACGCCCTCGGCCTCGATGAGATCAAGGAGTCCAGCCGGGTCGAAACCGTCGACGAGGAGCACCTTGGCGCCCTGCTTGACCGCTTGGCCGAGGACACAATTGAGTCCATAGATGTGAAAAAGCGGCAAGAGCGCAAGGCAGGTGTCATCCGACGTCATTGCGGGAGGATCCAGGAGGGCGATCTGTTCGACATTCGCGATGATCGCGCGATGCGGCAACATTGCTCCGCGCGGTTTGCCGCTCGTGCCGGACGTATAGAGGAGGACAGCAAGGGATTCGGGATCTCGGGGAGCGGCCGGATCGGCGCCACTCGCGCTGGCAAGGAAGTCCGCAAAGGAAGTTTCGTCCGCGCCAGCCTTTGTGCCGTCGACGACGACGATCAGTCCCTCGATACCGGCGGTCGCTTCGCGCACCTGTTTGACACCGATCTCGTCGCACAAGACGACCCGGGCTTTGGAGTCGTTGACCATGCGTTCGATTTCGCGCGCAGTCGATCGGGGATTGATGGGTACGGCGACCATGCCGCCCCGAAGAATCCCGTAGTAGCCCACAGCGAGATCGATGCGATTGGACATGACGAGGGCGACGCGGTGACCGGCGACGAGTCCGCGTGCCGAAAGTCCCCGTGCAACCGCGTCGGCGGCGGCATCGAAGGCGCTCCAAGACAACTCGCGGCGTTCCTCGCGGTGTTCGATGAGCGCCACGGCATCACCGTACTCGCGGGCTGCGGCGCGAAGGTATTCACTGGCATTGACGATCACAAACCGAGTCAACCACAGGAAGTGGGCGAGGATACCCGATAGGCTCCAGCCATGTCGCGCGAAAACGCATCTGACCACCCGCGAAACCTCCAATCGAGGTCGGTTCTCGCTGGTCAGGCGGCCGCCGCCGCCGCCGAAGTCGAATACGCGCTGGCGCCTGAACCCGACCTCGAGGCGGCGGCATTCTTCGATGTCGACAACACGATCATGCAGGGCGCCTCGATTTTCCATCTCGCCCGCGGACTGCACCGGCGCAAGTTCTTCACCACCGGCGACATCGTCAAGGGGATGTGGCAGCAAACCTATTTCCGCCTCGTCGGCGTCGAGGACCCCGAACACATTGCGAAGGCCCGCGCCAAAGGCCTGGCGTTCATCGAAGGTCATACCGTCACCGAACTCGAAGAAGTCGGCGAAGAGATCTTCGACGAGAACATGGCGCACAAGATCTGGCCGGGTACGCGCGCACTTGCGCAACAACATCTCGATCGTGGCCAGCGCGTATGGCTTGTCACCGCCGCACCTGTAGAAATTGCCAACACGATCGCCCGCAGACTCGGACTAACCGGTGCGCTGGGCACCGTTTCCGAACACATCGACGGTGTGTATACCGGTCACCTCGTCGGCGAAATGCTGCATGGCGAAGGCAAAGCCGTTGCGGTCAATGCCATTGCCGAACGCGAAGGGCTCGACCTGGCTCGCTGCTACGCCTATTCCGATTCGCACAATGACTTGCCGATGCTTTCGCTCGTGGGCCACCCCTGCGCCGTCAATCCCGACAAGCGTCTCCGCACTTATGCCAAGGCGCAGGGCTGGCAAATCCATGACTACCGCACCGGACGCAAGGTTGCCGTCGCGGGCGGTAAGGCTGCGTTCGCGGTCGGCGCCGCTGGCGGGACGTGGCGCGCGATTCAGTTCATACGTTCCCGAGTCCGCTGACAACAACAGATTTTCGGGTTAGACTCGCGACTGACCTGGGGAGGGTCGATCGTGGCTTTTCAGTGGGGAGTTTTGCGCACCGCCGTTGCGCTTGCCGGTGCTCACCCATCGGACTCTTCACTCCTTATAGCCTTGTCTCTCGCAGAAGCGTCCCCTTCGTCGCCATACTCCGCATCGGGCGGCACAGCCCAGAGCCACGACGACGATCCCCATGCCTCACGACTGCGCGCGTTGGTCGATCTGGCCAAGGAAGGCGACGCCGAGGCGTTCGGTCAGTTGTATGACCACTACGTCCAGGGCGTCTTCCGTTTTGTCTACTATCGCGTCGGATCAAGACCGCTGGCCGAGGACCTGACCAGCGAAACGTTCGCGCGCGGTCTCCGCTCGATCCAGCGCTTCAATTGGCAAGGCAAGGACTTCGGTGCCTGGCTGACGACGATCGCCCGCAACCTCGTGGCCGACCACTTCAAGTCGAGTCGGTCCAGGCTCGAAATCATTACCGAGGTCCTCCCCGAGAACAAGAAAACCGTTCCAAGTCCCGAAGAAGACGTTCTCGCGTTGATCTCCAACGAATTGCTCTATGAAGCGGTCAACCAGCTCCCCAAGGAACAGCGCGATTGTGTACTTATGCGCTTCATCCAGGGATTGTCGATCGCGCAGACCGCCGCCGCACTCGGTCGAAGCGAAGGCGCCGTCAAACAATTGCAGCTTCGCGCCATCCGCGGATTGTCCAAAATCGTGACGGAGGACATCCGATGACCCGTAACTCCGGACAACTCAGGATCGTTGGTCACTGTGTATTGAATGGCCGTGTAAACAATGGCCTTGTATTCAACAAGACTCAAAGGGAGGTTTCATGATCGGGCCCCGGGGAAGCAAAGACTACGAGGCCTTCGCCGACGCCCTGGAGGGTCGCGGATCTCGCAACAGTGACGTTGAGCCGCTTGTGCGTTTCGCCGAAAGCCTCTGCAAAGCAGCGGTCGAACCTTCGGCCGACTTCGTTCTCGATCTTCGTGCTGAGCTCATGGCCGACGCCGCCACACTCCTCGTGGTTACACCAAAGCCTGCACGCGTAGAGGCTTCCCAACCTGTAGCCCACCGGGTACGCAG
>JACMOZ010000469.1 GCA_014377785.1 Aeromicrobium sp. | reverse complement strand
CTCCTCCCCGAACAGAAATCAAGGTCGAGGTCTATCGAAGCTTGTCTGTGAGTACAAGGCCGAATGTGTGTGGCCGGGCGACGTACCAAACGAGCGCGCCGAGCAGAGGCGCGAATACGACGGCGGTCATCCAGAGGGCCTTCTCCACCTCGGACAGGTCGCGGGTTCGCGCAATCTGGACGATGGCGTACGCGATCGCAGCGAGGTAGAGGACGGCGACGACGGATGCGAGAGCGACTGCAAGTGCGGCTGGACTGTCCACCACGGTTCCGTTCGTTTGGATACTTCAAGATAGGGCCCCAGTGAAGATGCGTCTCCGGAACCTCTTGCGGATGTCAGCGTGGAATGGGAACAGGGAAGGCTTTCGGCCCCGACTGCGTCGGTAGAGTTGGCCCCGCAGACCAAATATCTGAGTTTGAGGGGGGACGCTATGCCAGAACATGAACCTTGGTTTGGACGGAAGCGGATAGGTTTCGGCTGGGGGCCGCGCACCTGGCAAGGGTGGCTGATCATGGCATTACTGACCGCTGTCGTCGTTGGCATGACAATATTCGGAGCCATGCAGAACAGCTAGTGAAGCGGCCTCGGCGACATGAGCCGAACTCCTCTGGAGCCCAAAGGGGAATCTTCCACGACACAGGCGAATGTCTCAGAAAGCTTTAGATTTCTGACACAAGGTCGCGACGTGCTGTTAATGGCCCCACTTTTTTCCGAGTCTTCGCTTCCAAAGAACTCGCCGGCGGCCCGGGGTGAGACTCGCGTCGGGACGAGCACCTGGAGATTCGCGCGTGTTTGTGATCCGGCTTTCGGCGCCCGTGATGGGACACTCTTGATATGACCCCCCGCAAGCAGACGAAAACTCGCCTCGGAATGTGGCTACCCTCGGTCGCTATTGTTGTCATTTCATGGCTGATCTTTTGGATGGCACAGGGATTCCCCATGGCGTGCAATCTCGTGAGTCCCTGCCCAAGCCCTGATGTGCGGGTGGCGCCCGCCCTGCTGTACGGCGGGATGATGCTCGCGCCGTTGATCGCGGTGATCCTCATGTCCCTCGTCCGCTCACCGGTCGGGTGGCTCGTCCGCCTGTCCTATGTCGCCCTCGTTGTGCTTGCGGTGGTCGGGTACGCGGTCATTAACTTCAGTGGTGGTTACGGCGTGGATGCCCCCTTCCTGGCCGGGCTCCTTGGAATCTGCGGGACGGCAGTGCTCGCTTATCTGGGAATCGCCGCCCTCCGACGCGAAACTTCGGCGGCTCCGCTTTTTTCCTCAAAGTAATTGCTGTTCCACACCGGCACCCCACGCGAGGTCGCGTGAGACGAGGCCGTGAAGGCGAAGCGGTCACCTGCCGAATTCCTCGTGACTGAGGCGCCTCGTCACATGGGATACAAACGCTGAGGCCCGCTCTGGAGGGTTGTGGGCGCACAGCGGTTGCTCCATAGAGCAATCACAGAACGCCGCCAAAGAGCGCTGACACTCACACCCACACGCGACTCAAATCATCCGCGCCCGTAAGGGAGACGCTCTGCGGGCACTCCAGCGCCTGTATCTGCCCACACCGCAATGTCTCGTAGAAGTGCCCGCACGGGAACCCCGTACGAGACAAGATCAGCCAGCGATCCGAGCCGGGGAGGTGTGGGCAACTGGGGCTACGTGGGCTTCGGGGTTTGGTCGTCGAGCTCGAGAGCGAACGCGCGGGTCAGGGCGTCCTCGGAAGGGAGGGCGGCCTGCTCGGCGGGCGAGAGGTCGTAGCGGGAGACGGCGATTGGCTGGGTGGTTCCGGCGAGTGCGTACCTGACGACGGATTCGTTCTTGTCGGCAACCAGCAGCATCCCGACCGTGGGTTGGTGTTGGTCGCCCCGCAGCCGGTCCTCGACGAGGGCGACGTAGAAGCCGAGCTGGCCGGCATCGCGGGGCTCGAATTTGGTGGTCTTGAGCTCTATGACCACGTACCGAAGCTGATCGACGTGGAAGAACAGCAAGTCAACGAAGAAGTCATCACCGTCGACATCGAAGTGGACCTGGCGGCCAACGAACGCAAACCCAGGGCCAAGCTCGCGGAGCGTATCGATGATGCGCTCGACGAGCCGGTCCTCCAACTGTCGCTCGACGGCGTCCCCGTCGATGGCGAGGAACTCGAGCGTGAACGGATCCTTCGTGATCTGCTGAGCGAGCTCCGAGTCGGCACGTTCGAGAGCATGCGGGAAGTTGGAAGGAGCCGCACCCTCACGGAGGTGAAGGTGGGTCTTGATCTGGTGCGCCAACACGGGTCGGCTCCAACCCTGTGCGACGTCCTTAGCGCTATACCAGTCGCGCAACTCGGCGTCGTCGAGCTTCTCGATCAGCTCGATGACATGGCCCCAGGGCAATTGGCCAACGGGTCGTTGACCAATTGCGTCTAGGGCGGGCCACGCCTCGGCGAACCTCCGCATGTACTTGAGGTTGGCCGGCGAGAATCCTCTCGCGCTGGGGAACTCTGCACGCAAATCCACGGAGAGCTGAGCGAGGACTTTGCTGCCCCAAGGGGCTGTCTTCTGCCGCTGGATGATCGTCGCTCCGATCTGCCAGTACAGCCTGAGCAGTTCGGTGTTCACGCGACGCTGGGCGATGTAGCGCGCCTCATGCACGAGCCGTCTAATGCTCTCGAGCGTGGCGGGGTAGTCGGTGGGGACGAGGGAGCTCATTTCTTGACGCTAATGGAGGCCACCGACCGACTGGTCGTCGCGGGATGCGGTGCAGCTGGAGCTTGCAGCCAGGGCTCCTTGAATCCTTCTGCTCTGGTGGAACCCTTCACGCGGCAGGTTCGTCGCGAAGCTTGTGCGCCTTGAAGGGCAGCGTTTGGAATACTCGAAGCATGGTCGACGTCACCCTCACTCTGTCCTCTGGTTCGGCAAGTCTCCGGCGCGCGAAGCGAGAAGACTTGTCGGCAGTCCTTGGACTGCTCGCCGATGACTCGATCAGCGCCTCCCGAGGCGACACTGGTCGATCGGAGGACCTTCCCGCCTACGAGCGTGCGTTCGCCGCTATCGACGCGGATCCGGCTCAGCAACTATTCGTCGCGACTTCAGTTCAGGGCGAGGTTATTGCCACGATGCAGCTCACCGTCATTCCGGGACTCGCTCGAGTTGGTTCCTCGCGTTTGCAGATCGAGGCCGTCCGGGTTCGGTCTGATCAGAGGAGCCGCGGAATTGGTGGGGCAATGATTCGTTGGGCCGTGGACAATGCACCGACATTCGGTGCCCAACTCGTTCAGCTCACCTCTGACGCCGCACGCGTGGATGCGCACCGATTCTATGAACGGCTTGGCTTTACGGCATCGCACGTCGGATTCAAGTACGCCGTACCGGAGATGCGCTGACACACGCGCTCAAATCCGACTAGCCAACGCTCTGTGCCGCGCTTGTATCGCGAAAGACGATCCGTGACAGGAGGTCCCGGGTCGTGTGTGCCAAGATCAATGCATGGCGAGCATGCCCCGGTCACGAGTCTTCTGGTGGGTCATCCTTGGACTGTCGGCGTCGGTCGTGATTGCCACGCTTCTGCTCATGTGGTTCTCCGACGCGGGCAACTGGTTCACCGTTGTCGGTTCTGCCTGTACCAGCATCGTCAGCATCGGCTTTCTCCGAGCGCTCAGCATCGAACGACGCAGAACGAGTGGCGACCAACCCACGGACCACGTTAAGTAGAAGCGATGATCCGGATGCCCGCAAGGCGAACCCTGAACGCGGCCAATCCGAGGCGCATCAGGTCCTCGTAGACCCGGGCCGATTTGCGTCTTGTGGAGCGCCGCTAGATCTTCCCGGAGCGCTTCCACGTGGTGTCCAGGCTGGAGCCATCGGCACGAGAACTGCGGCGACAACTGCACTCCACAGTATTGAAATGAGGGTTCCGACCAGGCGGATCACCGACGCCTGCTCAAGCTCTTCAGCACTGCCTGAGGACGTGATGAGGCCATCCAGGAGGAGTAAGACAATTCCGAACGACGATGAAGCCAGAAGGCCAGTTCCGAATCCTGCCCACCACCTGCGACGGTGGATGAGTGCCATCACTCCCGCAATCAACGCACCATACAGAACAATCGCCGGCAAAGTGAGGAAGGCTGCCCACATGGCGATGCCAACCGAGGAACTGGCCGCTTCGGCCAGCGAGACACGACCGGAGTTCAGTAGCACAACCTGCATTAGGTTTACGACCCATGCCCCGGCAACGGTGGCGACAGTCACCGCTGCGGAGTAACTCAGCAATCTCATGTTCGAACCCCCACGCACAGTCAAGCACCCGGATCCTCTATGCATACCGTTTTCTTTGAACAGTCGGAAAGCCAAGAAGGTAAGTCTCGGGAGGCGAACCTTTACGGGGCGATTAGGACCGCTGGGTCAGCTCCGTGCCGCCCGATCTGTCGAGCCGATGCCGATTGCGGCAATTATGCCCGCTGGTAGCGCCAGCAGAAGCCCGACGAATGCGGTGAAGGTGCTGCTCTGCGCGAGCCCCAACGCGATGCCGAAGATGCCCACTCCGACTGCTGAGCCCAAGCCCCCCGCGACTATTCTGGCCGCGCTCTCGCGGACTAATCTCCGGTCAACCAAGGCGACTGAAAGGGCCCCTCCGAACACAGACAAGGCTGCAACCACCAGGCCAACCACGCCGAACTGCGTGGCACCGTT
>JACMOZ010000468.1 GCA_014377785.1 Aeromicrobium sp. | reverse complement strand
GCCCCTCGAGTTCATGACGACCGCCGAACGCAGTGCGGCGGCCCCGGGTGGAATGGGGCGCGCGAGCGCAATCCTCGCTGCCGGCACTATCGTGTCGCGCGTGCTCGGTTTCGTGCGCACCATCGTCCTTGCTGCGGCTATCGGCACATTTGCGGCCGGCGATACCTTCGCCATCGGTAATCAATTGCCCAACAACATCTACGCACTCGTCGCGGGTGGTGTGTTAAGCGCAGTACTCGTGCCGCAGATCGTGCGCGCCGCGGCCCATCATGACGGCGGCCAGCAGTTCATCAATCGTGTCGTCACCCTCGGGATTATGGTCTTCGCCGTTGTGACTCTCGCAGCGACTCTCGCGGCCCCCGCCCTCGTCGCTCTCTATGCACAGTCGTCGAGCAGTGGGCGCGGCTTCACCCCGGAGGCGCTAGCCCTTGCCACCGCCTTCGCTTACTGGTGTCTGCCTCAGATTTTCTTTTATGCGCTCTACAGCCTCCTGAGCGAAGTGCTCAACGCCCGGCGCGTATTCGGACCATTCACTTGGGCGCCAGTGCTCAACAATGTCGTGAGTATCGCCGGGCTCGTTCTTTTCATGGCCCTGTTTGGGACCGCCGCCGCGAATAGCACTGTCGCCGACTGGGATGCGGGAAAGGTCGCGGTACTCGGGGCGATCACGACCCTTGCCGTCGCGGCCCAGGCGCTCATTCTTTTCGTCTTTTGGCGGCGTTCCGGGCTGCACTATCGCCCCGATTTCCACTGGCGTGGGGTAGAACTGGCCGCGACAGGAAGAGCCGCCGGGTGGCTCTTCGGGATGATCCTCGTCACACAGATCGCCGGTGTCTTCCAGAGTCGCGTTGCATCGATCGCTTCTGGACAGGACGCCTCGGTTTCGGTGTTGCAGTACAGCTGGCTCATCTTCATGCTGCCGCATTCGGTCATCGCAGTGTCGATCGCCACCGTCTACTTCACCCGGATGAGTGGGTATGCGAGCGCCGGGGACCTCGCCGGAATGCGCACCGACCTTTCGGCATCACTGCGGTCAATCGGCCTTCTCATCGTGTTCGCTGCGGTTGCCCTTTCGGTCGTCGCCTACCCGTTTGCTCGACTATTCACCTCGGGATTCGCAAACGTGCAATCGATGGGCAATGTGTTGCTTGCATTCCTGCCCGGTTTGATTCTGTTCAGCACCCTTTTCGTCCTTCAGCGGGTGTTTTACGCGCTCGGGGATACCCGCACGCCGTTCTTCATGCAGTGCGTGCAGTCCGGACTCTTCATCGTGGGAGCCCTGATTTGTGCAGCCCTTCTGCCCAAGGAATGGATCGGCGTCGGAATCGCTGCCGTAACCTCCATAGCCGGTAGCGCTCAGGCAATTGTCGCCATTGTTCTGGTGCGCAAACGGATCGGCGGGATCGATGGTCCGCTCGTGCTTCGTCGGCATGTGCAGTACCTGTTGTTTGCCTTGGTCGCCGGTGCGGTCGGTTTCGGAGTTCTTGCGCTCTTCGGGGGGCTGTCACCGACCGGTTTCGCACTGTCCGGCCGTGCACCGGCATTCGCGTCGATAGCTGCGGACAGTGTGGTGATGTCCGCCGTCTACTTCGGACTTCTCGCGGCATTCCGAAATCCCGAGCTCACCACCGTCACCAGCACTCTCAGTTCTCGGTTCCGGCGCGGGCGCTAGGGCGGTTTCCCGCCGCCCAGATTCTCTGGAATATCGTACGAATAAGATGTGTTGTACCCCCAGAAGGTCGGGTACAAACCGAATCCATGCCACCCAAGGAGTTGTTTGAAGTTGCGCCAAACCATCATCATCGGCTCCGGTCCTGCCGGCTACACCGCTGCAATCTATGCTGCTCGCGCCAACCTTCGCCCCCTGCTCATCGCGAGTTCGGTCGAGGCCGGTGGCGAGCTCATGAAGACCACAGAGGTGGAAAACTACCCGGGCTTCCCCGAGGGCATCATGGGGCCGGATCTCATGGCCGCGTTTCAAGCGCAGGCCGAGCGATTCGGCACCGAGATCGTGCTCGACGACGTCACATCCCTCGACCTCAGCGGTGACGTCAAGACCGTCACCCTCGGCAACGGCGACGTGCACGAGGCCCTCTCCGTGATCTTCGCCACCCGCTCCGCCTACCGCAAGCTGGGTCTGGACGACGAAGAGCGACTCAGTGGCCACGGCGTCTCGTGGTGCGCCACCTGCGATGGCTTCTTCTTTCGCAAGAAGACCATCGCGGTCGTCGGCGGAGGCGACTCGGCTATGGAGGAGGCCAACTTCCTCACGAAGTTCGCCGACAAGGTCTATGTGATCCACCGCAGCGGAGCTCTCCGCGCCTCCAAGACCATGCAGGACCGCTCTTTCGCGAATCCCAAAATCGAGTTCCTGTTCAACCAGACCGTCGAGCACATCTTTGGTGACTCTGCGGTCACGGGTGTTGGCCTCCGCAACACAGTGGATGGCTCGGAAACGACACTCGACCTCAGCGGACTGTTCATCGCGATCGGTGCCGATCCGCGCACCCACCTGGTGCACGGCATGCTCGATTTCACGGCCGACGGCACCATCGCCGTCGATGGACGCAGCTCGCGCACGAACCTCCCCGGGGTGTTCGCGGCGGGCGACGTGCTCGGTCCCACCTACCGCCAGGCTGTC
>JACMOZ010000467.1 GCA_014377785.1 Aeromicrobium sp. | reverse complement strand
TGCTCGATGCGGAAGAGGAAGTCGACCTGGCTCGCCGCATCGAGGCAGGCATCCTCGCCCAGGAACAGATTGACTCCGATCAGGAGCTCTCGCGAATTCGTACTCGGGAGTTGGCGGGGGTCGTCAAGGATGGTGCACGTGCGCAATCTCGGATGTTCGCCGCGAACATGCGGCTGGTGATCTCCATTGCTAAGCGCTATACCGGACTCGGACTCGATTTCCTCGATCTGGTCCAAGAGGGCAATTTGGGCTTGCTTCGGGCGATCGAGAAGTTTGACTACGAGCTAGGTAACAAGTTCTCGACCTATGCCACGTGGTGGATTCGCCAGGGAATCACGCGAGCGCTTGCCGACCAAGGGCGCACCATCAGGGTGCCCGTTCACATGGTCGAACAGATTCAACGCCTGAGAAAGGTGAAAGGCGACCTCGAAGCGACATCGGATCGTGCCGCGACATTCGCTGAGATTGCTGTGGCAGCTGGCGCTACCACGGCCAGTGAGGTTCAGACGATCCTCCGCTATGACCTAGCGCCGCTGTCACTCGAAGATGTCGTGGTGTCGGGCTACGAAGGTGGGGAACCCGTGTGGACCGCGCTCGGCGAGCTCATTGAAGACAGCGAGGCCATTTCTGCGGGGGATGCCTTGGGATTCACGATGCTCCAGAAGCAGTTGGAGAGCCTGCTCGATTCCCTTACCGAACGCGAGGCTGGCGTCATCCGAATGCGTTTTGGCCTCGGTGATGGCCGCACGAAAACCCTTGACCAGATAGGCGATACGTTCGGCGTTACCCGAGAACGAATACGCCAGATTGAGTCCAAGACGATGGCGAAGCTACGGGATCCGAGCCGATCCCAAAGTCTCCGTGACTACCTCGATGACGGGATGTCCTGGGTCGTCGGCGACACTGCCATGAGGCGGGAAGCCTACCTACTGAAGCGTGGGTTGGTTCTTCGTGCGAACGTCGCCTCCGGCGAAGTCGTCACTCCAGAATCTCCCGCTAGGGCGACCCCTGGGAGCGTTGTTATGCCGGCGACCATAACCTGGGCGAAACCAGGCGAGACCCATGACTGGGAAGACGAGCCGGAAGCGCCACCAGTCGACGTTTTGGAGTTGGTCGTCGAGGCCGCACCGGAGCTATCGGGGCAGGATGACACCGTAGCGGACGATGAACCCGTGCCAGCGCCCAATACTGCTGATCCTTCGGAACCTCCTCTTTCCCCCGAACCCACTCGGTGGTGGCAGCAACAGCTGCTCCCCGTGTTGCCAGAATTGCTAAAGACGGACTCGGCGATTTTGGAGGCACTGCAGGCTGGGGCAACCATTCGCGCAATCGCGACGGCCTTGCGCCGAGACGAGCGTGAAGTTGCAACGCGACTGACCGTCCTGCTGTTCGGAGCAACAGGCGAGCTCGACGAGGCAGATCAGGCCTCCCGCCACGGTGATCCCCTCGAACACGACGAACGAGATCGCATGGTTTCGGAGTATCGACACGACATCAGCATCGAGCGAATTGCTGCAAAGTTTGGGCGCACGATACTCGCGGTCGCCTGGCAACTATTGGACAGCCCAAAACGCCCAGTAGAAGTTCCGAAGCGACTCCGCAAGGCGGCCAAGAGGGTGAAGGCTGGACTCTAGGCCAATTTTTAGGACGATGTCGCGCGGTGGCTGCCGGACCTCAGATGACGTTGCCTGAAACGTGAACCTGGTGACGGGCACAGAACCACAGTCCCGTGATTCTCGATCGTCGATAGGTGCCAAGGAAACCAACGGGCTTTACTAAAACGTCCACCTTCCAGTGATCGCCGCCGCCAGGAAGGTCTCGCGCGTGCCTCGAAAAATCGAAATGCCAGGCGTCCATCGACCGCGAGACGAAGACCGCTCGATTGTTTTCCTCGGGCAGCACGGAAAGGTACGCCAGTGGATCTGCGACTCCCGCCTCCCCTCCATTTCTGGCGAGGTGGAGGGGGTCTACCTCGTCCAGAGACGTGAACCAGGGATAGTTTGTTGGTTCGAAACTCTCCTCGAAGGCGACCATCCACTGCCGCCACTGCCACTGCAGACTCAACCTGTAACCGCGGTCATCGTTGATTCCTCCATGGACCATCCCTTCTGCCGTCATGAAGGTGCGGGACGAGCGCTAGAGCCAGTAAAGATATCGGTCGAGCATTTCGTCCCGATCCCAGATTTGAGACACCAGCGCGAGCGTCGGATCCTCAGTGGGCTTCCCAATCTCGTACCATCACATCAATCCTCGAGCTGGAGTGGTCTAGCCAAGACGATGAAGAAGCAAGTAGTGAAGTGCGCCCCCGTAACCCAATGCATTCGCGTGCTCTCCGCGCGGAATCGAGGAAATCGCGACGAATGAATCGGGTGATGCCAAGGCGCGAAACATGCCCGGTATGCCCCAAGACCAGTTGAACGAGACCCCGAGATGCTGGCCGGCCGTGTCCATTGTCCGAGTCCGCGACTCAGGCGGGACGCTGAGTCTCGAAGTTTGGAATTGAACCACTTTGTTCCTTCAGTTGAAGATTGAGCGGGCGCATCCGCTGCCGGCCGTCTCTGTCGGGATCTTTCGAAGAGATCTGTGCAGTCTCAATCTCCGTCGTCCGATTCGGCGAGATCCTTCACCAATTTTTCTAGCACCCCGATCAACTGATGGGATACCGCCGGCAACGACTCTGGCCCGAAAGTAAAAGCGTCGAGGCTCGTCGGGACAGCGACAGCTCCCGGTATCGCCGCGAGACGTGCCGTGTACCGCAGTACCGCCGATGCGACACTGGGCGTCGAAGCGAGCGAACCGGGATCGACGCCGAAGGTGAGGAAGCGAGCTCCCTGCCAGTGACTGCCCGCTGGCAGTAACCATCCGATCGACAGGGGCTGATTGCGGTCTGGGGTCTTGAAGCGGATCGATGCCCCGACCGATCTCCACTTCACCTCGAGTCCGAGTGCCGTGCACGCTGCGAGCACGTCCTGGAGGGCGTCCCGGTAAGACTCGTCCGACGTGCCGGCGAGGATCGCCGCTTCGTCCGCGACACCGCGATTGTTGGCCTGGCCGGCAACGGCTCGCTTCGGAGGCGCGGCAACGACCTGAGCAGCATGCGCGGTCAACTCCCCTCCCTTGAGTTGGACGATCTCGACGAGGAAGAAACGCCCGAACTTCATCGTCGCGTTCAGGTATTCGAGACTGGTCTGCATTGTTGTTGTGAATCGCTGGGCAGAGACGACGTAGTGAAAGTCGCCAGATTCCAGGACCTCCGCGAGACGTACATCGAGAGCGGCTCTCTCCTCCTCGGTCAGATTCCAGTCCGTTCGGGCGATTGCCTCGGTGAGGTCCTTCGCCCCGACGAATGCCTTCGACACGTGACTGCCAGCAAGAAACCGTTGCACCACTCCCCGATCGAAGTCCTCGAGGCTCAGCCGCCACAGATCCGATCCGTAGTCGATGAGTTGCGCGAGCGCGTGTCGGAAATCGGGATTCTGTGGTCCTGTCTTGAACTCGATGAGCACCACATCACCCGACCGGGACAGGCACAGCAGATCGATATAGCCGGATGCGAGCGCCGTCTCGCGGCCCACAACGAGAAGGTCGCCGTCCAGGCCGAGGTCGTCGGACGGGATCAGCTGCGGTTCGTTCTTCATGATCTCCTGCAGGTGATGCTCGTTGGGAGCCGGGACCTCCAGGAGGTCGAAGGTCTTACCGCCTTGATTGATCAGGACTCTTCGGGGCATTGCTCTCTTTCCTTTTCACTCTTCG
>JACMOZ010000466.1 GCA_014377785.1 Aeromicrobium sp. | reverse complement strand
GCGGGCCGGTGAAGGTCTACGGCATCGACTTCGGCCCCGGCAGCCTCCGCATGCTCGAGACCCTTCCGCACGTCGGCGCGGTGATCGCCGGGGACGACTCCGAGCGCATCATCCGTTTGTTCCGGATGCTGCAGGCCGAGCTCGAGGACCGCGGTCCCCGTTTCGCCGCGGCCAACGCCTCGAGCATCGTGGAGTACCGTCGGCTCGCGAACCGGCCGCAGGAGCCCCGCATCCTGCTGCTGATCGACGGTTTCCCCAACTTCCGCAACGACTTCGAGATCCCCGCCGGGCGATCGATCTGGTACGACGTGTTCAAGGACATCCTCAGCGACGGCCGCCAGCTCGGCATCCACGTCGCGCTGACCGCCGACCGGGCCGGCGCGGTTCCGGCATCGATCGGCTCGGGCATCCAGCGCAAGGTGGTGCTGCGACTCGCGGATGACGGCTACGGCATGCTCGATGTGCCGAGTGACATCCTCGGTTCCAAGTCGCCCGCTGGGCGTGCGATCGTCGACGGCTTCGAGACGCAGATCGCCATCCTCGGCGGATCATCGTCGGTCTCGGAGCAGGCGAGCGCGACCAAGTCTCTCGCCGAGGCCATGGTGCGGGCGGGAGTCGCATCGGCACCCGGCATCGGACCTCTGCCGAAGGAGTATGCGGATGCGGAGCTGCCGCCGGCGATCGCGGGCGAGCCGGTGCTCGGCATCAGCGACGTCGATCTCGGGCCCCTCGGGTTCGACCCGGTCGGCACCTTCCTGCTCGCGGGGCCACCGGCGAGCGGGAGGAGCAACGCGCTTCATGCGCTCGCAAGGTCAGTGCAGCGATTCGATCCGGATGCCCGGCTCTATTACCTCGGCAACGCGCGTTCGCCGCTCTCGCAGGCGATGCCCTGGACCGGCTCGGCGACGACCGCCGAGGCGGTGGCCGCTCCCGCGAAGGACCTGTCCGCCGCGATCGCCGATGCCGACACCGAGGGACGCATCGTGGTACTCATCGAATCGATCGGCGACTACCTGCAGACCCCCGCGGATGGCGCGATCGTCGAGCTTGCTCGTGCCGCGAAGCGCAGCGATCACCTGGTGATCGCCGAAGCGGAGATGTCGGCGTGGGGATCCTCCTGGCCGCTCCTCGGAGAATTCAAGAACGGGCGACGGGGATTCCTGTTGCAGCCGGAGACGGTCGAGGGCGACATCATCCTCAAGACGCAGCTGCCGCGCATCAACAAGTCCGAGTTCCCTCCCGGGCGCGGAATGTACATCGCCAAGGGCAAGTCCGCGCGGGTGCAGTTGCCGTTGGTGGAGGGGTGACGGTCATGGGGAGTGCTGCCCATGTCGCATCCGAGGGTTAGTCGATAGTTTTGGCAAAAGCTCGCCACTACCAGAGAGGTAAGCGAGCACTCGGCAGTCGAGGGGAAAGAAGCGAATATGCCAGATCTGAAGCTCGATCTCGAGCTGCTCCAGCAACTCAAGGACGATCTCGAGGCTATTGCGACCGAGTTCAAGGACGCCGACGATTTCAGCAACGATGTTGCAGACTCGACCGGGCACGACCAGCTCGGCTCCCACGTCGAGGACTTCGCGCACAAATGGAACGACAAGCGCAAGAGCATGACCGAAGCGGTCGAAGACCTCCAGAAGTCCATCGCAGCGATTTCAGATGGTTTCACACAGGTGGATGCCGGTCTCGCGAAAGCGCTCGAGGACGCCGCTCCCGATAACGCGAAGATTCCCGCGACACCCACTGATCCCGGCGAAAACTCCGGAAAAGGCAAGGGAGTCGGCAAATGAGCGACCACGAATACGCGCCGCTCGAGGGCAATGACACACTCCTGCGATCGAAGGCGCGACATTACGGTGAGATCGCCAATGCGATCGCCAGGTCGGTCAACACCCTGAAGAGCATCTCCAGTGTCGAGGGAATGACGAGCGCGGCGATCGATGCGATCCGGGACAAGGCTGGCGATGTCGCGAGTGACATCGACAAGGCTAAAGAACGCTATGCGGTGACTTCCCAGGCTCTTGTCACCTACTCTTTCGAGCTGAAGAGCGCGCAGGATGCCGCACGCACGGCCATCGCGCACATCGCCGACAAGCAGTCCGCGGTGGAGTCGGCGCAGCGAACCGCGACGCAGAGCCAGCACGCGGCAGACTCCGCCCAGCCTGACGACACGGAGGCAAAGAAGGCAGCGACCGACGCCCACGACCATGCGCAAGCCGCCTCAGCAAGCCTCGGCGCAGCGCACGATGAGTGGCGGGCAGCGCTCAGCATCAAGAATTCCGCCGCCGACGCCGCAATCGCCGCGATCGTCGAGGTCGTCGAAGGAAAGAAGAACAACGGGCTTAAGGACGGCTGGTGGGACGACTGGGGCGCAACCCTCTTCGAGATCTTCAAAGTGATCTGCGACTGGGCTGGTATCCTCTCGATCTTCTTGGCCTGGGTGCCGATCCTCGGGCAGATCTTGCTCGTACTTGCCGCCATCGGCGCTGTCATCACGCTGATCGAATCCATAGTCAAGGCGATCTCAGGTGACGGTTCGTGGTGGGATGTCGCCGGCGCGGCGGTGGGCGCCGTCCTCACGTTGTTCGGCGGCAAGATCTTTGCCGCTGCTGCCAAGGAACTCAAGGCGATCACGGTGCTCAAGTCGGGCATCACCGAGACCCGCGCTCTTGCCGCACTGCAGGGCGTCGGCGCTCACAGCGAAGACTTCATGAGCGCGTCGAAAGCTGCCGACAATCTGGCGAAGCCGCTGAGTGATGTGTTCAAGTCGCCGTTCGTGCGCAACGCCACCCAGAAGGCGGCCTTCGACGCCTTCAAAGCCGGTGAGAAGAGCGCGGGGACCCTCATCCGCGAGGCTGCGCTCGAGGCATTCCCGAAGTTCGACATCGACTTCGCGAAAGGTCTCAGCATCAACGCGGATCTGCGAAGCTTCTACAAGATGGCCGCAGAGAACCCGGGCCTCGTCGACCTGCCGATGCGTTTCCAGGCTGGAGCCTTGAGCCTCTACCAGGGAATCAAGGTCGGGCAGGGGCTCGAGTCCATCTTCAAGCCAGACTTCAACGGCACCTCCTTCGTCTCCGGCGACTATGGGGATGTCGTCGGTGGGGTGACCGGTGTCGGCGACGTATTCAAACACGGCTATCAGATCATCACGACGGGAACGACGAAAGACTGATGCAGAACCTCCGGCTCGAACGGATCGCATCATCAAGGAGAGGATCGAATGCCCGACACGTCATTGCGCGACATCGTTGATTTCAGGGTGGGATTGTCGGAAGGGTGGTACCCGATGCCACTCTCATCGACGTCATCGGCAGAGTGGTCCATCGAACTCGCGGCCGAGCTTGTCATCGATCCGGAAGTTCGTGACCGCCTCGCCGGTGAGCTCGACTTCGCTCGAACGCGACTCTCCTCGATGCGCAACCCTCGTCTGACCGCCGCGGTCTGGGTGCCGTATCCCGAGACAGGGCGAGCTTCTGCTGCGGTGGTCTTCGAGCTCACACCGCTTGCGGCGCTCGGCTCCCCGGAGGTCTTTGAAGAGTTTCTCCAGTCCTACACCGACAGGGAAGAGTCTGGCCTCAACTACTACTCCGTGCGCACTTGGAGATCCACGATCGCTGTCGGGGAACTCGTCGGTTCTCACAACCTGATCGCGCACGCAACAGATGGACCGGAAGG
The DNA here is from genome assembly GCA_014377785.1 of Aeromicrobium sp. Lineage (GTDB taxonomy): Bacteria > Actinomycetota > Actinomycetes > Propionibacteriales > Nocardioidaceae > JACMOZ01. Next base: position 1,904 of record JACMOZ010000466.1, on the reverse strand, counting down.
CGCGGTACTCGAAGAGCGCGCCGTGGTCGCGGTATTCCCACCCGGGGCAGCGCAGGCTGTGCAGTTCATCTTCTCGGCAGAGAGCCTGGGCGCTTTCGTCAACATGCCCCGCGAGACCCAGGAATTCGTCGAAACGCTTGCCATCACTCTCGAGACCGCATGAGCACGGGTACGCCGGTCCGCTCGGTGACAGTGCCAGGTACTGGGTATTCGATCGTATTTCCCGGCACCTGGTCGGTGATTCCGCTCGAGACGGACGAAATCATGAAGTCCGTGATCGGCCGCATCGTCAAAAAGCAGGTGGGGGTTGCCGACCGTCTTGCCCGCACGCGAAGGATGATGATCGAGGAGTTGCTGACGACCGCGCAACGAGCACGGGATGCCGGGGCGCACACCATGCACCTCTCGCTCGAAATCCTGCCCGGAGTGCCGTTCCCCGCTGCTCTCGTCGCTTCGGACTCGCGCTGGCCGAAAGGGTCGATCCCTGCAGCGCCCGCCGCCTTCGCCGAGTCACTGGCCGCGACCTTTCCCGGCGTTTCGACTGTTGAGCACAGATTCGGGCCGATGTGCCGCACGGTCGAGGCCGGGATCGGTCGGTTCGGTGACGCCGAGACTCCCTCACTCTCCGCGGAGTATCGACTGCCGTACCCGGACGGAGGGGGAGTGCTCACCCTCACGATTTCCGCCCCGATGGCACGGGATCCAGAACTCTACGCGACCCTCTTCGATGCAATGGTCGACTCGCTTACGTGGAAGGCTTGACTTCAGCGACGTTGAAGGGTGCACCATGCCGCAGGAACTGACGGATGAAGAACAGCAAGCGCGACGGGCGAAAGTAGCAGCATCCAATCGCACATTCGGCCGCGTGCTCTCGGTCATCGGCGTCATTCTCTCGACGGTGACCCTGATGCTTCTGGTCGGAGGCGGCGTTGTCATGTCGGCCCTCGATCGCGCACAGACCGCGGGTGCCAATCGATCGGATCTCGAACCGATCGCCGGCGTTGCCGGGACCGCGATGACGGCCGCCCCCGGGGTGGTCCTGCTGTTTGCGATGTGTGCCTTGATTCCCGGCGAGCAATTGAGGCGAGGATGGATCGGGCCGAGCGCGAAGCCGCAGAAAGGGATTCTGCCTTCTGCCTCCATGGTCTCGCAGTTCCGCATCCTCGGCTTTGGATGGCACTTCGGCTGGGCGCTCGTCGGCCTGGCCATCTCGGCTGTGTTGATCGGAATACCCCTGTCGGGATGGCTCGGTGGCGGTTGGCCGTCGACCCTGAGGACCACCTATGACTTCACTGGTTTCTGGGTCATCTACGGCGCACTCGCGTTTGCGATCACCATCACCGCTTTCGTCTCTCTGGCCAAGAAGGCCTGGTATCTCTCTGCACTCCGACGTGGAGTTGCAACCCCTGCTGGTGGACCTGGCAAAGCCTTTTGGCGCTGGCTTGACTATCGCTGGCGCTTCGATCTCTGGATCGGCGGAATCGGGGGACTCCTTATCGCTCTCTCGGTCACTTTCCTTGCGGGGGCGGTCGGCCCGACCGGTACTTCGGCTGAGTTCGCCATCGCGTTCCGGTCCTTCCTGCTGCTGGCGGGAGCGGGCGCATTGCTCGTCGTGCTCGCGCTTGTTGCGGCCGCCCAGTTCTGGCGCGCGGGAGAGTCTCTCGGCAGCGGCGAGTCCTTCGCATAAGCGCGAAATCGGTTCGATTGGCGCTGGCTCGATTGGCGCTGGTTCGATTGGCGTTGGGCGGGCCGGTACCGCTTGACCAGAAGCCACGGTCCGGGGAACTCTGCACCGCTCACGCCCGTGAACCGGCCGAGGTGTGCGAATTCGCTCCGAGATATCGTGAACTTCGGCATGGGTACTCCTGCCCATTCCGTCGTTTTGCACCCTGTAGTTAGGTAGT
>JACMOZ010000465.1 GCA_014377785.1 Aeromicrobium sp. | reverse complement strand
GTGAGTGTTTTCGATGGGTAGACCATGGTCGCCGTAGAGTGTCCGGTTGGCATTCTGGAGGCAATGGACGAGGGATTCCCGACGTCAGTTGCGGCGCGGGCTGCGGGGGTGTCGCGGGCGACCGCGTATCGGTGGCTCGGCGAGGATCGGCGGGTGCTGCCATTACCTTTCCAGAGCTTCGCTGTCATGCGTCCCGGGTCGTTGTCGTTGCGGGAGCGGGAAGAGATCGGCTTCCAGCTCGCCCGCGGCCAAGAAGTGCGTCAGATCGCTGGTCTGTTGGGGCGGGCGCCGTCGACGATCAGTCGCGAGGTGGCAAGGAACCGGGTCTATGACAAGTAAGTGCCCTCGTTGGCGCAGGAGCAGACATGGGCAGAGGCCCGCCGACCACGACCGCGGAAGTTGGACGGGTTAGCGTTTCGGAGAACTCGAGGGACGAGGGCTGCAGCGCAAGAACCGGGGAACCGCCGCGCCGCTGTCAACCGCCGTCATCGAATCAAGCAATGTTTTTCGACCCAGCCGTCAGCTCGTCGAAAAAGACGCGATAACCCTCACGGTGCTCGATTTCATCGAATCCGGCCAGGCCATCATGCTCGACGATTCGACGACAACGCTTCATCTCGTGCCGCACCTTCATTCGCTGAAGCCGCTCACCGTGATCACCAATAATCTGACGATCATGAACGAGTTGCGGTCGGTCAGCGGAATCACTCTGCTTGGCCTGGGCGGTCAATATCACCACTGGTGCAGTTCGTACATGGGTCGCATCACGACCACTGCGATCGCAGCGCTCCGAGCAGACGTGCTCGTCATGTCAACCTCAGCGATCGTCGACGACATCGCTTTTCACCAGACTCTCGAGACCGTTGACGTCAAACGGGCGATGTTCGACTCGGCAAGTACACGCATCCTGCTGGCTCATCACACCAAGTTCGATAAGCGGGCCACCCATGCAATGCTCCCCCCTTGCAGATTTCGATGCGGTCATCGTGGATGCCGCGACCGCCCCCCAGCGCGTCGTAGACCTGCGACAGAAGGGCGTCAATGTGATCGTCGCCCGGCGTGGCGCCGGGGCCCGCTGATCCGGCCTCAGTGCGATCGCCGCGATTCTGACGGGCCCGCCAAGCCTCAACCCAAGTTGTCCCAGGCTTTGGCAGCTTTTGCCGGATATGAAAATCCTCGGTACCGGCACAAATCTCGTCGGCAGCCGACTTATCCGCTGCCCATCGGGGTAAGGCTTCTTCTTCGTCTATCTAGAGTGAAGCTGCGCGTTTCGCCGAGATGGGAAATCCTAGCTATTGCCGCTGCCTATGGATACAGTTTGAGGGGATACGCGCGAGGCCCTCGACCTTCCCCTTTCCAACGTCCCCGCGAAGGTCTGATCAGGTATCTGCCGAAGGTTTCCATGAACAACTGCGTTCTCCCTGCGACCGGATTCGATCCGGCTATTTTTGCCTTCATTGCGGTCACCATGGTGGTGCTCGGTACGGTGGTCGTCGCGGTCACGGTCTCTCGAGGGAGGCGCACCGGCTCGAGGATCGCTCTAGCTGTGCCGATCCTTCTTCTCGCCTTACTGGCCGGCGGCCAGCTAACCCCATCGGCGGCCAACGCAGCCGCCTGTCCACCCACGGTTCCAGGCCCGGTGATGCCGGGGGTCACTTTCGTGGCCGGGGCAGCGGGCATCGGGGACGCCTACTACCCGCTCGACGGCAACGGCGGATACGACGTGCAGAACTACGACGTCAACGTCGCCTACGACCCTGCCAGCGACGTACTGTCGGGCACCGCCGCGATCACCCTTCGCACGACGCAAAACCTCTCCGCGTTCAATCTCGACTTTGACACGAGGGCAGCCGATGGGTCAGACCGCATCCTGATCAGTTCCGTACTCGTCGACGGGACGGCGGCCGGATATAGCCTCGAAACGACGGCGATCAGCGGAACGACCGCCCAGCCGATTCCGGCCGGAAGCTCTGACCCAGGGGTCGAACCACCGCGCACCGAACTCACCGTTACGCCTACGGCAGGGATCCTGGCGGGCACCGTCGTCACAGTTGAGGTCGCCTATTCCGGCGTGCCAATCACGATCAACGATGCTTTCGGCCCCGCCGGGGTCTTTCATACAAGCGATGGGATGCTGGTCGTCGGCGAGCCGCGAGTTGCCGCAACTTGGTTCCCGTCGAACGATCATCCAGCCGATAAGGCGACAATGACTCTCGCGATGACGGTTCCGACCGGGCTCACGGTGATCGGTAACGGTGTGCTCGACGCCACCACGACGAACGGCCCCACCACCACCTGGACCTACGTAATGGACCGGCCAATGGCCACCTACCTCGCCACCGCGACTGTCGGTAACTACGACATCGTGACCACGGTCGTAAATGGTGTCACCTATCGCGATGCCGTCGCGCAGGGTCTGTTCAGTCAAGGCACAAGTGGAGCGGATGCCCGCGCCGCATTCGCCATCAACCCCACGGTCGTCACGTATCTCGCTGGACTGTTTGGCCCGTACCCGTTCACCGAGTCTGGTGGAATCGCTGCGGATGTCGCCGACCTCGGTTTCGCGCTCGAGAACCAGACCCGCCCTATCTACCCCGGCGTTCCCGACGAGGCGACAATCGTGCACGAGCTCGCCCACCAGTGGTACGGCGATGACGTGGCAATCGCTTCCTGGTCGGACATCTGGCTCAACGAAGGTTTCGCTACCTACGCGGAATGGCTATGGAGCGAAAGCCAGGGGCGCGACACCGCGCAGCAATTATTCGATGCGCTCTACGCGACGCCATCGGATGATCCGTTCTGGAGCGTCGAGGTATCGAACCCCGGGCCCGCAGCAATATTCGACGCGCCGGTCTACAAACGCGGCGCTATGACCCTCCACGCGCTTCGCGTGGAGGT
>JACMOZ010000464.1 GCA_014377785.1 Aeromicrobium sp. | reverse complement strand
CATACCTGGCTGCCCGACGCGCACAGCAAGGCGCCGACTGTCGGATCGGTCCTCCTCGCGGGAGTTTTCCTCAAGCTCGGCACCTACGGACTGTTGCGGATGTGTGTCGACATGCTGCCCGCCGACACGGCTCGCATCGCGCCGTATCTCGCGGTCGCCGGCGTCGTCGGCATCATCTATTCCGGACTTGCCTGCCTCGGCCAGGACGACCTCAAACGGATGATCGCCTTTTCGAGCGTCGGCCACATGGGCTTCGTCGTCTTTGGCATCGCGTCGATGAGCGAAGTCGGGCTCGCCGCGGCGGTCTTCGGTTCGGTCGCCCACGGGCTCATCACCGGACTGCTGTTCTTCAACGCCGGATGGCTCAAGGACCGTTATGGCATCGCGTCGCTGGCGGCGCTCGGGCGCGGACTCTATGCGCGGGCACCTTATCTCGCGGCACTGTTCGCCTTCGCGGCAATCGCGAGTATGGGGATGCCCGGGCTGGCCGGCTTCTGGGGAGAAATGCTCTCGCTGAGAGCCGCATACGAAATCGGACCGGTCTTCGACAAATCTCTCGCATGGGCGTTGCTCACGGTGGCGGCTCTTGGCATCATCCTGACAACGGCCTACTTCAGCCGCGCCATACGGCTCCTCGATCAAGGCGAGCCGACGCCGCACAAGAGCGATCGTGATCTCAGCCCGACCGAAGCCGTGATCGCCGGAGTCCTAGTCCTCGCGATCGTCGTCCTCGGCGTCGCGCCGGGCCTGCTGATGGGGCCGATCGAACCCGCCGTGTCGACCATCTTGGCGGCTCTGTGATGGAAGAGAAGCTGTGATCCCCGTCGACTGGGTCGTCATCGGCCCCGCGCTCATGGTTGCCGTCGGCGCTCTGCTCGCCCTGATGATCGAATCATTCTGGCCGACGCGCACGTGGCTCGGCCCGGCCATCGTGAGCACGGTTGCCGTGCTGCCCGCCGGTGCCGAACTCCTGCGCACCCGCGGCCCGGACCAGTTCACGTTTGCGCTGTCCTTCGTCGTTCTCGCCGGCACGCTGTATGTGTTGGTGGCCGCCATCGTCATGAACTACGAGCAGTCGATCCCGCCGGGGGAGTTCCATTTCTTGCTGTTGGCCTCGGCCGCTGGGGGCCTCGCCCTGGTGTCGGCGCGCGACCTGGTGACGCTCGTTGTGTCGCTGGAATTGCTGTCGTTGCCGTCCATCGCACTCGTCGGGTTGCGCCAAGGCGATCGCGAAGCCATCCGTTCAGCCTGGACGTTCTTTCTCGCCTCGGTCGTGTCGACGGCGATCACGCTGATGGGCGTTTCGCTCCTTTACGGGATTTCGGGTTCGCTGTCATACGCGGCGATCGACGAGGCGTTGCGCGACAGCGCCATGCCCGATGCGGTCATCGCGGTCGCCGTCGTCCTCACTCTTGTCGGGCTGCTGTTCAAACTCGGCACGGTGCCATTCCACATGTGGATCCCCGACGCCTACCGAGGTTCGAGTGTGATGGTTGCCGGTTATCTCTCGGCGGTGTCCAAGGCGGCAGCGCTGGGGGCGCTCTTCGTGCTGTTGGCGGTGGCATTGCCGCACTCATTCGACATCTGGATGCCGCTCATGGCGGTCGTGGCCGCACTCACCATGACGATCGGCAACATCGGTGCGCTGCGCCAACGCGACGGCGTCGGCCTGCTCGCCTGGTCGTCGATCGCCCAGGCCGGTTTCCTCATGACGCCGTCGGTCGGGCTGTTTGCCCGTGACGGATTGAGTGCCCCGGTGCAATACCTCGCCGTGTATGCGCTCGCCAACCTGGTGGCGTTCTCGGTGCTCGCGATCGTGTTGAGGACTCATGGCAGCACGTCTTTCGACGAACTCGGCGGCCTTGTCCGCACCGACCCCTTGCTCGGCGGATCGCTGGCCTTCGCGCTGCTCACCCTGGCCGGCTTCCCGCCGGCGATCATCGGCCTGCTCACGAAATACATAGTCTTGCGGCCGGTCATCGAGGGTGGCTATCACGTCCTCGCGGTCATCATGGCCGTCAACGTGGCGCTCGGTCTCGCCTACTACCTGCGGCTCATCGTCAAACTTTTCGAAGCGCCGGCTGTGGATCCATATGTCAGCCCCTCACCTCCATACGCCGTCAGAATCGCGAGGTATGGAGTAGGAATGGGCGCCGCAGGCCTCATAGCGCTAAGCCTCTGGCCCAACCTGCTGCTGAACAACCTCCCCTAACAACCCATCCCCAAGATTTGGCCGCTGTAGCACCTCAAATCGGCTGTTTCGGGCGGCTTAGTGTGCCCTACCCGCCAAATCTTGGGGCGGTTAGCGGTAGTTGGTGAATTGCACCGCGAAGTCCAGGTCGGCGCCCTTGACGAGCGCGATGATTTCTTGCAGGTCATCGCGCTTCTTGCTCGAGACCCTGAGTTCATCGCCCTGGATCTGGACCTTGACACCCTTGGGGCCTTCATCGCGGATAAGTTTTGAGACCTTCTTGGCCTGATCCTGATCGATGCCCTCGGTCATCGTCGAGGAAATGCGTACCTCTTTGCCTGACTGGCGGGGTTCGCCCTCGTCGAGAGTCTTGAGCGAGATTCCGCGTTTGATCAATTTGTCTTTGAAGACATCGAGAATAGCCAGCGCACGCTCATCGGCGTTGGCCTTGATCTCGATTCCGGACTCGCCGCTCCACTCGATGGACGCGCCGGTGTTCTTGAAGTCGTAGCGGGTGCCAATTTCCTTGGCTGCCTGATTGAGCGCGTTGTCGACTTCCTGGCGGTCAATCTTGTTGACGATGTCGAACGACGAATCTGCCATGACTCCTCCTAAGGTATATCCGTGTGGTTCCAACCTATGGTGCTGCGCTATTGTTGCTTGCTGTTGCCCCCCGAAAACGGGAGGCGCAATTCCGGCAGGTTGCCCGAGTGGCCAAAGGGATCTGACTGTAAATCAGACGGCAACGCCTACGCAGGTTCGAACCCTGCACCTGCCACATCGAAGGCCCGACTCCTCCACGAGTCGGGTCTTCGTGTATTTTTCGCCGGGATTTCAGTGTGTTCCTCGGGGCTCGGCACGTCCTGGTACCTAGTTCGAGCGGGACTCGGCTGTCCGGCTCCATCCGTCGAAATACGGGAGTCTACGGGTGTCTGTGGGGAATACGTGGGGAAGTTGTGCCGAGATCGCAGGTTTTCATCCCTTGGATTCCCGCTCTGCCTTGAGTGCGTTCTCGATCTGGAGCATTGCGGCCGCTTCCTGGCCGTCGAGGCATTTGGCGTAGACGGAGAGCAGCACCGCCACGGAGTGGCCCGCCCACTCGGCGACCTGTACCGGTGCGACGCCAGCGTTGAGCCAGGTGGACAGGCATGCATGTCGCAGGTCGTATGGGCGTTGAGCGAGCAGTGACTCGAACTGTTCTGGACTGAGCGCAGCCTTCCTGGCGCGATGCCATGCCCGGTAGATCGTGTTCATCGACACGGGGGTGTCGAATGGTGCTGTCCGGCGAGAGCCGCCACGTATGGTGCGTGCGACGAAGAGCCGGCCATCTGGGCCGAGTTCATGTTCAGCGATGTGTCGGCGCAAGGTGTCGACGAGTTCGGGGTGCGCAGGCACCGGCCTCGTGTCGCCGACAGCACGGTGTTTGAGTTGGCGTTCCTCGGCTGCGTCGCCGGAGTCGGTCCAGTCATGACCTGCGCGTTGGTAGGACGATGCGAACAGCAGTTGACCCCAGCCATGTTCTGGCAACGTGCAGTCAGTCCGCCTGAGGTTTAGCACCTCGCCCGGTCGTGGTCCGGCGTAGTAGAGCGTTGCGAAGAATGCTTCAAGCTCCGGGTCGGACTTTCGGACGGCCATGAGCAGATCGCGTGCTTGGAAGGGATTGGCGACGCGCCGTCGGTCTATTGCGGGCGTAGGAGGACGTCGTTTGCGTCGAATCTGCGCCAGCGGGTTTGCGGCCAGCCGCTTGCGCTCCACCGCGTACTCGAGGCAGTTGTGCAGCGCCGACCGCCTGCGCATGAAAGTTGCGTCTGACGCAGCGTGCCCCGTCAGCGTTTTCGACATGATTTCCAGAGTATTGCGAAGCACCTCTGAATTTTCGAGATCAGAAACGGGGCGGGAATGGGTCTGGACCCACGACGCCGCTTCGCGTAATCCTTCCGGGGGTGGTTGGTTGGCCCCCGCGGCGGTGAACGCCCATCTGAACAGACATTTGCGAAGGTCGGCGCGGTCAGGTTGCTGTCCACCGGGAATGACGAGGCTGAGGGTGATCAGGGTGAGCGATTCCGCGAGACTCTTGCGGTACTTCGGCGCAGCGTCAGGCCACTTCATGCGTACGAAGTCCGTGGCATGGTCGAGCCAGGTGATAGCCGCGACTTCCGGCACCATGGTTCGGGGCAAGCCTGTTGCCACGTCGAACTTTTCTCCCCTACGGGCTGCGGTCAACAGGTCGGAGCGGTGTCCGTCGGCCAGCTTCGCAGTCGAGAATGTCTTCTGCCAGGACTTGCCATCGACCTTCCACCTTACTGTGTAAGTCGTTCCTCGCTTCCCCTCGACCTTACGGATTCCGTGGATCCGAATGTCGTAGCTCGCCTCGTCGGTCATGCCGCGTCCTCGCGGCCCTTGAGCCACCGTTCGAGGTCAGCACGCCTCACGCGGATGCCCCCGTTGGGCAGTTTGATGCAGCAGGGCGCCTTCTTCGCTGCTCGCCAGTCATAGAAGGTGGAACGTGCGATGCTCAGTTCGGAGCACACGTCCGAGATGGTCAGATGGTTCGTGGTGTGTTGATTCTTCATGTCGGTCACCGATCACCGATCACAGGTCAATGGCGTATGGCGAGCTGGTCGCGAGTACTCCGACAAGCTCGGCGACAGCCGAACAATTGGACGCTTCCACAAGGACGCACGTACTGGCCGGGTGGACATGTTCATGTGGAAAAGTTGCGATGGCCCGTCGGGTTGTGGACAAGATTTACGACGGGACCCGCGCGCACGTGTCGCGGGCGGGCTATCGGCTTGGATACGCGCCGAAATGGTTCGTATTCGGTTGGCGTAGTGCCTCAAGTCAATTTGCCGGCGAAAGTTGATCGGTGCCTCAACTAAGAATGCCCGCGAAACGGGAGGTCAGCTTGCCTTGATCCGGTTGCCTTTGCGGATGTCGGGCAGGGCGCTGGGGAGGGACTGTGTATTTAACGGTGTTTCCGGCCTGGCGCGCCGAACGGATTGTTTGGCGGGAAGGGTGCCGTGATGACCGCGACACTGAACGATCGCTTCACCCTCTCGTCAGGTTTCACTCGTATCGTCAGTGGCCTGACACCGAGGTGGTGTTGACGCAGCCAGACCGAAGGCCAAATGCTGTTGGGCCGGCTGCGCCATGAACAGATATTGAGGATGGTGAGATGGCGTTTGTCGCGGTAGTCGCTGCCCTTATATCTGCCTGTGGATTTGCTATTTCCACGTCGTTGCAGCACCGTGCGGTCACTGAATCGGCGGCTTCGTATCGGCCAAGCGATGGGCTACTCAAATCCTTGGTACGGAGTCCAGCGTGGCTCGTTGGACTGTTCGTGGGCGCCTTGGCGTTCACGTTTCATGCCGTGGCGGTCAAACACGGCGCCCTGGCTGTGGTGCAGCCCATCATGGTGAGCGGCCTTGTTTTTGCGCTACCGGTGCGTGCAGCATTGGATCGGCGGCGTCCCAAGAAGTCCGACATTGCCTGGGCAACGGTAACGGCCACCGGCTTGGCGCTCTTTGTCATAGCGTCCAATCCAACTGCTGGCGGTGGCGTTTCCAAGGAAGTTCCCGCCGCGATCCTTGTCCTGATCGGCTTGGCGGTCGCCTTTGTCTTCTCCCGCATCGGCGTGAAATCCAAATCCATGATGCGTCGGGGCGTTCTGCTGGGAAGTGCCGCCGGAATCTTGTTCGGGCTGGTGGCGGGAATTCTCAAGATGATCGTCCTGGCTGCCACCGATGGTCACCTGAACTACTTGGCTGTGGCCGTTTTGGTCGTCCTCGGGGTGTGGGGAATCGGTCTGAACCAACGCGCCTACCAAGTGACGCCGTTGTCAGTTTCCATGCCCATACTCAACGTTGTTGATGTCGTGGTCGCGGTCGCGTTTGGCTTCTACGTCTTTCGCGAAGTCCCGGCTCACCAAGCTGGGGCGCTGGTTACCGAACTCATCGGCATGGTGCTTATGGGCGTTGGCGTGCGCCGGCTGACCCGCAGAGAAGTGTTTCCCGCCCAAACGTCCGTTCGAACTCATCCGAACCCAATGACCAGCGTAGGGAGCACCTCGTGAGCATTGCTATCGCGGCCCTCGTGGGCGTCCTCGCGGGAACACACGCGGCAACATGGGGAGCATACAAAGACTCGCCTTTTGAGGGGTTCAGGCTTCGTAGTTACTTGCGAACAGTGCTCCTTGCATCATCTATTTCGCTCAGCCTCACCCTTTGGCCTGGCCACGCGCTGGCAGGGCACTCAAGAATCGTCGCTGTGCTCGGCGCCGTTTACGCGATCGAGCGCCTAGCCACGGAATGGTGGAAAGCGATTCTGCGCAACGAGGATCAAAGTGTCTACACGATCCCGATGCGGCTCGGATTCGGCGGAAGACCCGTCGATCGCAAAGGAATCAGGTATTCCGTAGGCGGCGCCGTCATCCTGGGAATCGTTGCGGTCGGCGCCGTCATTGAGCAGCTGCAGCACACCTACCCTCACCCGCCGGCCTGGCTCATCGTGCCCACCATCGGTGCCGCCGGCGGTTGGGCCACGGCCGTTGGTGGTGCTTGGAAGGATGCACCGATCGAGGGATTCAGCGGTTGGAAGTTCCTGCGTAGCCCCGCCGTAGCCACTGCATGGGCCATACCCCTGTCGCTCCTGGCGAGCAATTGGGTTTTCTTGTTGCTTGCCTCTGGCGGATTCGCCGTTGCCAGCATCGAAACGTACAAGACCTTCTTCACCGGCGGCCGCGCTCCTGGCAAGTTTGCCGACCGTCCCGTTCGCCACTATCTCCCCATCGCCAGGCGGTGGCTCGGTCGCCTCCACGCAACCCTTTGGGCCGCGCTGGGTATTGGCCTCATGGTGTCGCTGCCCCAGCCCGAACACGGAGTCAGCGCTGACGCGCTGAGTGCCGTCGCCACACAACTTCCAAACCTCCTACTGACAGCAGTTGCGGCATCTGCGGCCGTTTTCGCGGCCCTGATCCTTAACCGCAACACACACTTGACAACAATCGGAGCCACCTAATGAAGCTGCCACGGATTTGAGCGAACTCATCAACCACCTCCAGCAGATCCCCGCACCCATGGCGATGGCAATAGCAACGTTCGCATTCGCCGCCCAAATCGATTTTCGCGTTTCCCGGCAAGAACGCCGCCGCAAGACCTCTCTTGACGTGAAGGAGACTCGTGAGTCTTCTTCGTAACCTCGACGACCGGCTCTTCTTCGCCATCAATGCCTTTGCCCGCCACACCGGCTGGCTCCACGCCACCGTGCTCGCCTACGCCAAGTACGGAGTCGTGCTTTTCGGGCTACTTCTGCTGGTTGGTCTGCTTTATGCCCGCGCACGCGACAGCCGAACGCTGGCGGCCGCAGCATGGGTCGGCATTGCGACTTTGCTGGCCCTCGCGGTCAACCAGCCGATCACGCACCTCTTCCACGAAGCTCGCCCCTACATCACGCATCCGCACATTCTTCTTCTGACATCACGCTCACCGGACTACTCCTTTCCTTCTGACCACGCTGTCATGGCTGGGGCTGTCGCAAGCGGGCTGCTTCTTGTCTCGCGCCGGTTGGGAATGGTGGCGGTGGCCGCCGCCGTTGTGATGGCGTTCTCACGCGTGTACGTCGCCGCGCACTACCCGTGGGATGTCCTGGTAGGACTCCTACTCGGAGCCGGGATCGCTGGGTTCGGCTGGCTCTCCCTGCGTGTTTCGCTCATCTCATTGACCTCTTGGCTGCGTCGACGACCGGGCCTGCGCACGCTGTTCACCAAACCAAACTAAGAGCGCCAAGCGAAGCCGGACTCAGTGTGCTCGCCTATGCATGTGTCTCAGATGACAACCGATCGGATGGCTCGCGCCCACGAAACACCGAGCGAGATACCACGGTCGTAGAGGGCGATGTGTTTGTCCAGCACCCGGCCCCAGGCCACCGGCGGAACTGTCGTCGCATCGTGGGCACTGATCTTCCACATCGCGGGATCGATTCCGTTGGGAAGAACTGCGACAGTCATAACTGGAATGGCTTCGCGAAGCGGCCGTGCCGCGACATCGTTCACCGCCACCGGAAACAAGGCACCAATCAGCCGGTTAATCAACCTCACTGGGCAGTAGGCCTAGAGACGCCGATTGTCTTGCATCGTACTTTCGAGCGCGTCATGTTATCGGCTGACGTCGCCTGAGGGTTGCGGCGCGAACCTGGTCAGGCGTCGGGTCAGGTTGGTCACTTTTGATGCCTGGCGCTGGACCGCCCACAAAGTAACCCGGGCCAGCGCCTCGAAGATGATGTGGCCGGTCATCTTCGACTCACCTTTTGTGCGTTCGACGAAGGTGATGGGTACTTCGGTGATCTGCAAACCTGCGGCGGCGACGCGGCGGACGAGATCGACCTGGAAGCAGTAGCCCTGCGATTCGACTCCAGCTAGGTCGATCCGTTCGAGCGCGTCGCTGCGGTATGCGCGGAAGCCTCCGGTGGCGTCTCGTTGGCGCAGTCCGAGGGCGATTCGTACGTACGCGTTCCCGCCGCGTGACAGTGCTTCGCGGCGTTTGGGCCAGTTTTCGACCTGTCCGCCGGGGACCCAGCGGGAGCCGAGCACAAGATCGGCGCCGTCATCCAGGGCTGTGAGCAGTCGCGGCAACTGTTCGGGCTGATGCGAGCCGTCGGCATCCATTTCGACAAGGACGCCGTGGCCGCGTTCGAGACCCCAGCCGAAGGCGGCGAGGTAGGCGGCGCCGAGTCCTGCCTTGCCCGGCCTGTGCAGCACATGCACACACTGGTCCGCGGCTGACAACGAGTCCGCGATGTCACCGGTGCCGTCAGGCGACCCGTCGTCGGCGATCAGGACGTGGGCGTGCGGGACTGACGCACGGACCCGGCCGACTATGTCCCGAATGTTGTCTGCCTCGTTGTAGGTCGGGATGATCACCAGCGTGTCGCCGGCCAAGTTGAGTTCGGGATTGTTCATGATTTTGTCCCTGGGTTGTAGGGCTTCCAGACGGTTTCCTTGTTTTAGCCGAGCGGTGTCGATGCCACAGCACCAGTCCTGCGATCACGAAGGCGACCAACAAGCCAGTGCTTAGCCGCCCCAGCCACTGCGCTGCCTGTTGATAGGAGTTTCCGGCTGCGTAGCCGGCCAATGCGACACCGACGCCCCACACGAGACCGCCTGCGGCGTTGAACACGAAGAACCGTCTCCACGGCATCCGACTCATGCCAGCAATTCCTGGCATAACGGCCCGCAGGAACGCGGTGAACCTACCGAGAAAGACCGCCCAGCCTCCCCGTTCACTTAACCGTTCTTGTGCGGCCTCGAGCTTGGCCCGATGGCGGCGCAAGATTCCAAACCGCATGATGCGAGGACCGAATCTGCGACCCACCCCATACCCGACGGCGTCGCCAAAGATCGCGGCCGCGACCGTGATCACGAGCAGCGCCGGCAGGGAGATGACGCCCGTGGCGGCGAGTACGCCCCCTAAGAAGACGGCCGTCTCACCGGGAAGGACGAAACCGACGAACAGGGCGGCTTCGGAGAAGACCAGTAACGCGATCAGCGCATAGGCCACCGGGCCAGGCACGGACAGCAATGCCGAGGAAAACTGATTCATCGGGCACCGACCGACTCGAAGGCCCCTTCGGTCTCCGTCAAAGGAATGATTTCGGTTTCGGCAAGTCCGCGCAGGCCATAGGCGATGGCGCCAAGGCCGAGGAGTTCAAAGACAATTTGGAGCGGTTTGTGGTGTGGGATCTCACCGAAAACAAGTGCGGCGAAGGCAATACCGATCAGGGGCCCGAGGATGTTGACGATCGGCATCGAGACGGCCAACGGTGCCTCACGGTAGGCGTGCTGGTTGAGAAGCGTCCCCCAGCCTGCCAAAGCGATGAATGCCCACAGCGGCCAATCACCAAGGAGAGCGATCGGATCATCGATGCCGACGACCGTCATCTTGAGCGCGCCAGCCATAAGACCGAGCACAATTCCGGCCGCACAACCAAGCAGCACACCACTGCGATGACCCGAATCACGCAACCCACGCCGGGCCAGCACGACAGCAACAGGCACACCAGCGGTGATGAAGAGCAACGCCGCGTGTCCCTGAGGCGCGTTCGTGGCCGAAGTCGGCGAAACAATCAGAAGAAACATGGCCAGACCCGCTGTTGTCACGGCCGCCGACCCGAGTTGTTGCCGTGACGGTAGGGAATGTTCCATGGCGGCACGGATTGGCAGGGTGAAGACGATGCCGCTGATGAGTATGGGTTGCACGAGACCGAGCGAACCTGTGCCGATGGCCAGGGCATACAGGCCGAGTGCCACAACACTGGCCGCCAGGCCGAGCAACCACAGCGGCTGCCGGATGAGATGCCATACAAGTGCAATGCTGCCCGGCGGCGCTTGTCCGGCTTCGCGATGCTCCAGCGATGTGGACAACCCAAAGACCGCCGCCGAGCCGACGGCGGCAACGATAGGGATAACTATGCTCATGCCTTCGACGTTAAACAGCGGACCTGACGGGAAGGTGAAGGAATTTCGAGCGACACCCATGCGGCCGTCTCCCTACACGCGGTAGAACTGACTTCCTCACTCCAAGTTCCCAAGTTCCCAAGTTTCCAAGTTCGTCATAGTTCCTTCATATGTAGGCCCTAGCGTCGTAGCCGTGAACACATTTGTCCCCGCCCGCTGGTGGATTCGGCAACCACGTACGGCCGTTGCAGCAGTCGCGATCGCGGCAATGGGTCTGCACGCGCTCTTCCTCGTCGCACCGCTGGCACCCGACGAAGGTGGGTATCTTCTCGTCGCGAGTCAATGGGATAACGGTGGTCCGCTCCTCTACGGCCACCTTTGGGTCGATCGCCCTCCGCTCCTCCTCGTAGCCTTCGCCGTCGCTGGATTGGCCGGCACGGTGGGGATTCACATACTCGCGAGCCTTTGTGCTGGCGTCACGGTTTTGGCTGCCGGCTGGGCGGGTTGGGCCATAGCAGGGCGAAGAGCCGGACTGTGGTCGGCGCTCACCGCGGGTGCCTTGTCGGCGTCCATATTGATCGACGCGCAGGAGCTCGACGGCGAACTACTCGCAATCCCTTTCGTCATGCTGTCCTGCGCACTGGTGCTCCACGCCTGGTATCGCACACCGAGACATCAATACGTCCTTGTCATGGCGGCTGGAGTTGTCGCGGTCGCTGCCCCGCTGATCAAGCAGAACTTCGTCGAAGCGATCGTCTTCGCGATGGTGTTCTTCAGCGTCAATATCATTCGGGGCATCGATCGGAGGCGTGCGGCACGCATGCTGGTGACCTTCTCGATCGTTACTGCGGCCGGCCTGGCAGGCGTTGCCGGCTGGGCGATCGCACAGGGCAAATTCGGGGCACTCTGGTTCGCCACCTACACGTTCAGGGCCCAAGCCGGTGCCGTTATCCAGGCTGGTTCCTGGCACGCTCCGGGCGCGAGGCTCTTTCAGCTCATCGGTCTCGCCATTGTTTCGGGGATCGTGGGACTTTCGATCTTCGCCGTCGTCGTGCATCGTCCGGCATTGCGACGCGGAGACCCGTTGACGTGCGCCTTGGTTGCAGGATTCCTGGTTGAGATTGCTGGCATCGCGCTAGGTGGAAGTTTTTGGCCGCACTACCTGATCGGCATAATCCCGATGCTGAGCCTTGCCGTCGGCACAGCCATCACCGGCGAACCGTCGCGTCCCGAGATTGCACTCCGCGGACTCGTTGTCCTTGCCTTCGTCGTGAGTTTGGTCGCCGCACCGATCATGGCCGTGAACACTCAACTCTTCGGCAATGGGGGCGATCGCGTTGGCACCTGGCTTGGCCGCGCCGCCGAGACAAATGACACCGCGATGGTGACGTTCACCCACCCCAACATTCTTCAACGGTCGGGACTTTCATCGCCCTACCCGTACGTGTGGAGTCTGCCGGTGAGGACACTCGACCCACATTTGACGCTCTTGAAACACACAATTCAGGGACCGAGGGCGCCCACCTGGATCGTCCAATGGGACGCCTTCAATACATGGAAACTCGACCCGCAGGGCGAACTCGCCAACACCGTTACCGCGAACTATCGCGTTGTCGCCCATATTTGCGGCCATCCAGTCTGGCTGCGCAAGGGCGTCACCCGGAATGCCCGTGCGCTTCGCAGGTGTTGACGACCCTCGCTTGAGCGCGAGTACTTGACAATCCTTCTTCCAGAGCGTCGGCGTGAAAGCCGAGAAGATGTCCGCGCCGTGGAACAGGCGCTATGGGTCGAATCTGACGGGAACGTGAAGGATTCGTCGGCATGAGCAACCTAGACTGACCGCCATGCGCGTGATTGTTGTCGATGACGAACGTCGACTTGTCGAACTCATCGTCAGTTATCTCGCCGAATCGGGCATCGACGCCGTGGGCTTCCACGACGGCCGCGCGGGTCTTGAGGCTGCTCGCGGTACCGACGTCGACGCAGTGGTCCTCGATCTCATGTTGCCAGGAATCGGAGGGATCGAGGTATGCAAACGACTCCGTCATGAAGGCAACACCGTTCCTGTGCTGATGTTGACCGCCCGAGGTTCGGTCGGCGAACGGGTTGCGGGGCTCGAGGCCGGTGCTGATGACTATCTTGTCAAACCCTTCGCGCTCGAGGAATTGACCGCGCGACTGCGCGTTTTCCAACGACGGAGCGAAGTCCCTGAGGACAGGCTGATCGTCGGTGACCTGATTCTTGACCCGCTGGCGCGGCGCGTATGGCATCGCGACGTCGAATTCGATCTCTCACGGCGCGAGTTCGACATCCTTGAAACGCTGATGGTCAACGGTGGCCATGTCGTCAGCCGCGACTACATTCTCGAAGATGTGTGGAGGGGCGAGACCGATATTCGCAGCAACACCATCGAGGTCCACATCTCAAGGCTCAGAAACCACCTCGACCGACAGTCTGGTGACGTCAAGATCACCACCGTGCGCGGCGTAGGTTACCGACTGGAACGCACAACATGACGTCTCGGCGGACGATCAAGTTCCGCCTAGTACGGAACGTCGCTCTGGCCATGACAGTCGTCCTTCTCGCCACGTCAGGGTTCGTGTTCTGGCGGGTACAAAGCAGCCTCGACCGACAGGTCCATCGCGACCTCCGTTCCTACCACGACGTCGTCACCCAGGCCATCACCACCGAAACTGAAGTCCCGACACAAACTCCCGGCCAGTACTACCAGATCTTCGACGCACAAGGTCAGATCACATTCGGCAGCACCAAGCCTCCCGCTCCTCGGATCCTCAGCGACAAAGCACTGCAGAAGGCCCGTGGTGGAGCCACGGTTTACACCGAGTACGGCCGTTTCTTCCCCGCCGGAGGTCGTGCCTTTCGAGTCGAGGCCACCAACGTCGCAACCTCGCACGGCAAAGTTGTGCTGGCCACCGCCATCAGCCGCCAACCACGAGACGAAGCCTTACGCGAACTCCTCGGTCAACTCGCCATCGCCAACCTACTCGTTCTGATCGCCGCATCGTATGTCGGCTACCGCACCGTACGCGCCGCCCTGGACCCCGTCGAAAACTACCGACGTGCGGCAAAAGCAGCCGGCGAAACCGCGGGCACCCGACTTCCCGTTACCACCGACCGCGACGATGAACTCACTCGTCTCGGACACACCTTCAACGACCTCCTTGCCCGGATCGAAGCCGAGACTGAGCGCGAGCACCGCTACATCGCCGACGCGGCCCACGAACTGCGCACCCCACTCGCACTGCTCAAAGGCGAGGTTGAACTCGCGCTCCACAAACCACGAAGCGCCGAATACTCACGAGAGGCTCTCAAGTCCGTGGCCGCAGAGGTCGACCGCATGGCGGACCTTGCCAACACGCTGCTCGATCTCGAAGAACTCGAAAGCGGCATCGCTGGCTCCGAGACCCAGGCTGACGTATCGACACTGCTGACCAAGACGGCTGACCGGTTTCGGGCTTCCCTCGAGCGGGACAGCCGAACGATCATTGTCGACGCTGCGCCGGGGGCAGCGACTCTCAGCGAGCCATGGATTGACGCAGCTCTCAGCAATCTGGTCTCAAACGCCGTCCGGTACGGAGAAGGAACGGTCACGGTGAGCGCCATTTGGCGCCCCGATGTTCTCACGATTGCTGTGAGCGACGAGGGCGACGGATTCCCCAACGACATACAGGACAGAGCCTTCGACCGCTTCACCCGCGCCGACCTCACCCGCACCACCCGCGGATCCGGACTTGGCCTTGCACTCGTCAAAGCCATCGCCGAGGCTCACGGCGGCACCGCCAAGATCGAACATCAAGGTAGACCGACCAGAGTAGTGATCGAAGTCCCAATCGGCGCTGAAACGACGAATAGCTGCAACGAGATCGGGTCGGAAGCCTGACGAACGCGGTGTTCTCAAACATTCACCGACCCCCGGCCCTGCGCCGCGATCGTAGACCGACTTACCTTCGGCGGCAGCGTCATCGAAACCGGAACCGATCCCTACCGCCTCGCCCGCACCAAAAACTACCAACCGCAGCCCTGATCACGACAACAGGTGGGCACGAATCAAGCCGTCAGTCACAGTGGTCCTCAATCGAGTTGACCACTCGCCGTCCGCTATGTCGAGCACGGCTCTACGGGCATGGCCGACAGGTCCTCGCAAACAACTGGTGGTGACCTCGGCACGAGACGTCATCGACAACTCACTTCCCATGCCTGGCTATGCTCACCGTTTCGCGAGCATTTTTCATGAGTCACGTCGGTTCGTGGCGTGAGGTCAGAGTCACCGCTATACTTGAGTCATTGCCCGCCCCTGCTGGGGGATTGGGAAGTGGAGGCCGGACCCCCCGCCGGAGGCGGGGGCCGGCCTCAGCGTTTTCTACGGCTCGATCTCGCTGAGCGATGCTGCCAGCATGTCGCTGTAGTCGCGTCGACCGGCCTTACGGGCCAGCGCGACTGCGCCGGCCACCGAATCTGGCACCCAGAGCATGGGTTCGTCGAGGGGACGTGCGAAATCCACCCGTAAGTCTGAGCTGATGCTGCGCGAGCCGCGCAACATTCGACGAGTGTGTCGTCGCGCCTGTTGAGCGCTGTGTCTCGGCCTTCGAGCCACGCCTCGCGGACATGGCGGTCCGCGAGCCTACCGCCTGGGTCCGACGTCGGGTCGGCGCGACAAGGTCGTCGCCATCTCGTGCTGTCGCTCGGCCTCGCCGAGGTCGACCGACTCCTGTGGCGGGCTACCGCTGACGCGATCGTCGGGCAGATAGACGACGAGTCGATACCGCAGGTCCTGGGCCGGGAGGTCACCAAGGGGTGCCTGATTGACGAGCTGACGGGTCAATGCGGGTATGTCATGGCCGGCATCGTGGACCTCTTGCAGCATCGCCGCCGTGGCAGCCCAGTCGCTTTGGCTTACCAGGCGCCGATCGAGACTGTGCGCGAGCTGGGCCCAACGTTCGGCCGGCTTGGACTCTGCGCCATTCTCGAGGCGATCCCTCACCGACAAGTTGCGTTCTGTAGCGACGTGCTCCAGGTTATTGTCGTCCTCACCGGCACCGTGTCCGATCATGTCGGTCGTAGCGCTCGACGACAGGTGGCGGCTGATCCGCCACCACAGGGCAGCGGCTACGTGGTCGTCGGGAAGTGGCCCTTCGGCGGCGGCAGTCCGGAGAAGGTCGGCCGCGGCAAGACCGGTGCGGTCGAGGTTGGCGAGTCGCTCGGCCAGCAGCGGCGCGAACTCGTCTTGTGTTGGTGTCAGTTGGTGGATCAGTGGGCCCCATTCGGCCAGCGCGGCGCTGTGGTCACCGGTGACCTGTTCGTCGAGGTGGCGCTGCCACATGGCGGCGGTCTTTTGTTTCTGTGGAGGTCCGGTGGGGCGCCGGTCGTCAACGCGAACTCCCATTGCCGCTCGCCATACGGCCACGTCACCAACCGAGGTGTCCGGCAACGAGGTGCCGTGGCGAGCCCACCCGGGCATCTCTCCATCGGTTGCCGCGTCGCGTACTTGGCCGGCCAGGGTTTCGACCCGGTTGGCACGCGCGTTCAGGTATGGACCCCAGCTGGGGTCGGCCGCGAGTCTGGCCGGGATGGCGGGCACCCAAGGCAGCGGGCCGATACCGGCGACCCGTAGCCCGGTGGCGGCGAGTCGCCAACCCAGAACCGCCGCGCGATCGTCGACCCCGACCAGCTCGCGTTCGGCTACCGCTGAGGAGAGTTCTCGGGTTGCGTCGCGCCCCTGGGTTTCGGCCAAGATGAGGTGGGCGCGCAGTGCCGGCCACGCCGGCTCATCCGCTATTCCGGGAACCATCTGGTCGGCTGCCTGCTCTATCGCAGCCACCCGGTCAGGATCGAGAACGGTTTCGGCGCTCGCGTGGAGGGCGTCGGTGTAGCGGGCGGTCGCCTGACCGAGCAGTACGGCCGGTTCGGCGGCTTCGCGAGCCATTGTTGTCGCCGATTTGGGTGCGCCGTCGCGGGCGAGGATGTTCTCGAGGATGTCGGTGGCGGTCTTGGGATGGACGGTCTCGGGTCGGATCAGATCGTGTGGGTCGCCGTCTCCGGTGACCTGCAGGTAGACGTGGTTGGCTCTGCGTCCGCGGGTCAGCATCGTGTACAACTGCTGGCGGGACTCATCTCCGGTGGCCAACCCGTGCATGGTGTCGACGGAGACACCCTGGGCTGTATGCACCGTGCTCGCATAACCGAGCTCGGTTGACGCGGACACATAGGCCGTCGGCAGCGTGACTCGTCGCCTGGTTCTGGCATGCTGCACCTTCAATCGCCCATCGTCACCGGCATCCAACACGACCCAGCGATCGCCGTTCTTGACCCAATCGGTAGCCGAAAGGCGTAGCCGGCGGTCGTTGGTGCGGGTGATGATCAGGTCGCCAACTGAGGCAGAGTTGCCGTCGGCCAGCCATACCGTCCGGCCCGCAGGTGTGGCCTGACTGCCGATTCGTGCGGTCCGGGCTCGGGCGTTGAGGTTGGCGGCGAGGTCGCGAGTCGGGGCGAGCATGATCGAATCCAAACCTCTCGCGCAGTCGGACTGCCAGGCGGTAAACACCTCATCGGGCAGAGTGGTCTGGTCGCCGACGTGGACGCGTTGGTTGTCGAGGTAGAAGCCGAGCGCCTCGGGCAGGCCGTCGCGCAACGCCAGCGTCGCGGCACCTTCGCCAGGATCATCGAATCGCATCAGTTCGGTCAGTCGGACTGCCCGGTGGGTGGTGTCGATGTCTCGCAGGACGCCGCCGGCACCGATGGCGGCGAGCTGCTGATCGTCACCAATGAGCCGCGCGGACGCACCGCGACCATTTAGGAAGGAGATCGCGGTGTCGAGGGTGAGGGTGTCGGCCATCGCGGCCTCATCGATCAACACCAACGTCTTCGGCCCGATCGAGTCCATCCAATCTATGCTCTGGCCGTTGTTCAGGCTGTGGATGAGTTTGGCGAGCGTGTCCGTTGTCGTGCCGGTCTGCTCGGCCAAAGCCGCGGCTGCGGCGGCCGAGGGCGCCAACCCGATGACGGTGCCACCGGATTCTTCCCACGCCGAGGTGAGAACCCGCATCGCTGTGGTTTTGCCGGTCCCAGCAGCCGCGATCGCCAATTGCACCCGTGCCCCGCTGGTCGCCAACTCGCGCACAAGGGCGGCTTGCCCGGGGTTCAGGTTGATCCCGTTGGCGGTGGACTCCAACAACGCAAGGTCCACTGTTTCGGGTGCCACCACGGGTCCGCCTGTTAGGCCGGCGGCTGCGACGATTCGTTCTTCGGCGGCCAATATCAGTTCGCTCGTGAACACCTCAGACCCGGCGACCTGGTAGGAACTGGTCCCGTCTGTGCGGCGCAATACGTCCGGTTCGGTAATCGGGTCCGCATCACTGGCTAACAGGACAGACCGCGTGTTCAGCACCTCATCGACGATCAAGTTCACCACGCTGTCGACCTGTCCAGCCGGGATGTCGGCGGAGCGTACCTGCCTGAGGGCTCCGGCGCGCACATGCCATACCTGCCATGTCGAACGACGCTGCTCGACCTCGTCGAGCACACGGCCAGCGGTCGCCGACACCCAGGCGTTGTCGACCCTAGAGAGTGATGGTGCGGCCGGGGAGAGCGCGGCGGCAACCATCAAATCCACCTGCCGTTCGCTGCCGAGGAGCTCGATTGCTTGTTGTCACCATTCGGTGCGTTGTTCGGCCAGGGTGCGCGGTTCATGTTTGGGATCGCGGGTCTCCAACGTCGCCTGTTGGGCCAACTGGATCATCTCCACCGGGGTCGGCGGACGACCATGGTCACGCTGGAACCGTCCCGCGAGTTCACCTCGGCGGGCCACGATCGCGACGCGCCGGGTCGACCACCGCTGATTCAGACTTGCGTCGACACCGACGATTTCGCGCACGCACCGTTTGCGAGGATCGGCGTTTGGTCGTTCGGCAAACTTGACCCCCAGCGATTCGGCCAGGTGTCGTTCGAGTGCGGTGTTGTAGGTCTCGGACGCTGTAACTTTCGCCTTGTAAAGCACGCGGCCGTCGATCGCCAACCACCTGCCGTCGAGCGTTTGCACCTTGTTGGCGACCGCGACATGGGTATGCAGATCCGGGTCGCCGGCACGCGAGTCACGGTGTGTAAACGCCGTGGCCACCAGGCCGGTGACATCAACTTGTCGGACCCCGTTGGTTCCCATACGGGTGAACAAGGCATGGGTCTCAATGAATTTCAGTGCATCCTTGACTGCTCGCTGGTGCGCCCGTTCGATCTCCGCTGCCGTCGAAGTGTCGGCGATCGCCCACAACGCCGACACACTCTTGACCGGGCTGAACGTCAGATCAAAACCAGCGACCGCAGTTGTCTTCGGTCGCGAGAGTTTGGCAATCGTGGCCGCCAGTTCGCGCGCATCGGCCGGTTCGCGACCATACTCACGTTCGAAGAACTCGCGGGCCACTTCACGGCGAACCCGCGCCCGGTCATCCGCGGGGATCGCCGTAGAACGCTTTCTCCCGGCCGCAACGTTCAGGTCCTCCAGACGCTTGGCCACCTCGATCCGGAATTCAGACACATCGCCGGCATAGACCTTGAACGGTGTCCCCAACCGCACGACCGCACGTACCGGTCCATCGGCGGCATCGTCGGGAAGGACAGCGCGACGTTCCTCGGCCAGCGGATGATGACCAGAACCAAACAGCGCCAGCATCTGCTCGGCGGTCACCACGTCCCCCGCGTTCAGACCGTCGATGCCGGCCATACCAGAACCCATCCACACGCCGGGGGATTCGCCACGCTCGGCGTAGTACGAAGACAGCGACGTATGCCCCTTCTCCGTCGAATCCTGGACGGCAACCTGGCGGGTCAAGTAGTCATACCCCGAGCCCGCCGTCAGCTTGTGCATCGACATAGCCATGACCCACAAGGCTGGTAACGTCAACCCTGTGGCCACCAATTGAAGGATCAACTACCGGAATGCATCGGGTGTGTGCTGCTTCGGTGGGTCGACTTTCCGCGGAGGAACGTTCGCGCCGAATTTCATCGGACAAATGCGTCCACTGAAGGCGTGATGTCGACCTTGGTAGAGAAAGTTTAGACAGAACGGAGGCATAAACGATGGGTGCTCAGTCGGCCAGGCAGGCGACACGGCGCGCGGAATTGGAAACGCAAGCTCAACCTCGCAAGGAACGCGCCGACGGGGAGAGGCGAATCTCCACACTCGGAGCCGACGTGATGGTCGCCCTCGACGGGACTGTTCCATTAAGGGTGTTTCCGGCATTTTAATTTAGTAGGTTTCGGCGGCCGGCCAGCGGTCGCTGAAAGGGGGCTTCTGTCGGCGGAAGAGTGGGAGCTAGACGAGCCGCGGCGGCCGCTGCTGCTGCAGCAGCTGGGCCTCGCACGAAGGACTGGCTGTTCTCATTAGATTCCGGCCAGGGGCGAAGGCTCAGCCACTCTCTAGCCCTCCCGGGCCACCCAAGAAATTACGGATCAGGGCTGTAGCTCCAGCAAGCCGGTGAACAGGCTGCGCTCATAGGTGCAGCCGGAGGCAACGCCCGACACCTCGCTGCTGAAGGTCTTCCCCGCGGTGTCGATCTGCACAATCCGGGTCGGGCTGTCGTTGCGGGCGTGCAGAGTCGTGTTGATCGCGTGGATCGTGTTGCCATGGACGCCGGTCAGGGCGCGCTGCACCGTGTAGCCGGTGTGGCCGCTGAAGACGAAGGCGATGTTATCGAACTCACTGATCAGCTCGTCGAGGACGTGCTGCGGGCTGGTGTCGCCGTATCCGCCATTGCTCTGCTTGACCGAGCCGTTCCCTTCAAGGAAGGAGTGGTTCACCACGATTACGTTGTGGTCCGGGTGGGACGCGACGATGCCTTTGGCCCACTGGATGGCGCCCTCGCGGGGCCACAGCTCCATATTGAGCACCAGCCAGTCCACGCCGCCTGCGGCGAAGGTGGAGTAGGAGTTGTCGATCTTGTCGGCCTCCCAGGTGCCCTGCAGGTTCTTGGCGTGCTGCACGCCGTAGTAGCGGTTGAACGTCTTGGTGATCCGTTGATTGGTGTGGGCGGATTCGCCGGGGCGGGCGCTACCGCCGACCGTGGTGGCCATGGTGTCGTGGTTGCCGATGCTGAACGACCACGGGATGCCGGTCGCGTCCAGTGTGGCGACGCCGGCCTTGGTGCGCTCGTACTGGATGTGGTCGTCGGTGTCCCAGTTCACGACATCGCCGACGTGGGTGATGTAGCGCAGGTCGAGCGCGCCCTCTTGCTCGGCCAGCCAGGTGGCCCGCTGGTTCCACAGCCCGTGATCGTCGAGGACCTCCTGCTGGGAGTCGGGGATGATCGCGAGCGAGAACTGCCGGTCGACACCTGCGTAGAAAGCGACTCCACGCGGGGCGTAGCCGTCGGCCAGGTACTCATCGCGCTGCCCCTCGGTGATCGCCAGGGCCTGCTGGCGGTCGGACTCGCGGACCAGCTCGTAGACGGGCAGCAGGCAGTCGGCCGCGCTCGGGGAGGCGAAGAATCCGTCGTCGAGCTGGCGATAGCCGAGCTCGCGCCACGCGGCAACCTCGGCCCTGTCGGCCGAGTAAGCGTCTCGACCGTTAGCAGAGCGCAGGTGGTAGACCCGCTCGAGGCGGGCGCGGGCGTTGGTGCTCGCCAGGAAGGCGACGGAGTCGTCACGCAACTGAGCGGCGTCCGCGGCGGCGCGGTCGGTGGTGAGCAGCTGGGATCCCGTGCCCGGGTCGGTGCGGAGATGCACAGGTGCCGTCAAGGCGGCGCAGACGTCGTCCGGAGCGGCTTGGGTCGGCGAGGCGGCGAACGGCAGCAGCGTCACAGTGGTGCACGCGGCGACGAGAGCGGCGCGGGCCTTACGGAGGGGGGTGTTTGATCATGGCCTGACGCTAGGGGGGCTACGTGACAACACGAGGCCGTCCGGGTGTCCGGGCAATGAACGAGTGGCGCAAGTCAAGCAGACTTCGCACCTCTCTCCCCGTTTGCCGATACCGAACCAGAGCGGCTCACTACGCAGTTCGCCCGCAGCGACGCGTATGCCACGAGATCGCTCACATGCCAGAGGCCGGCTTCTGTTTGCAGACTGTTTGCAGACTGTTTGAGAAATCGCTCCGAAGAGGTCGTCCGGCACTTCTAGATTCCAGGCGACGACAGTTGCTACGCAACTTTCTGGTTTTGCCTTCTCGGGATATTTGGAGCCACTATGCATCCGATCGCTGCCGTTCGTGCGCGCAGTATCACCAAGATCTTCGGTGGCGTCATCGCTCTCGAGGGTGTCGATCTCGACGTAGCAGCCGGGCAGATCCACGGCCTCGTGGGACCCAACGGTGCCGGAAAGACCACGCTCCTGGGCCTCCTGCCCGGCCTGGTGGTGGCCGACGGCGGCAGGCTGGAGATCCTCGGAACGCCGGTGGGGCGCGCGCTCGCCGTGCCTGGAGGTATCGCGGGATTCGTCGACGGTCCCGGCCTCTATCCAAACTTGACGGCTCGCCAGAATCTCG
This sequence comes from Aeromicrobium sp., assembly GCA_014377785.1. Classification (GTDB taxonomy): domain Bacteria; phylum Actinomycetota; class Actinomycetes; order Propionibacteriales; family Nocardioidaceae; genus JACMOZ01. Next base: position 7,726 of record JACMOZ010000464.1, on the reverse strand, counting down.
CGACGCTGGCCGACCTCCGGGGTGAGGAGGACGGTCGCTCGGCCGACGTTGACGAACTGCTCGAACGGGTCGGGCTAAGCGAGGTGGCCGGCGACTCCGTCCGCGGCTTCTCCCTCGGGATGCGGCAGCGGCTCGGGTTGGCGGCCGCCCTGCTCGGCGACCCGCAGTTGTTGGTGCTGGACGAGCCGGCCAACGGCCTCGACCCGGCCGGCAAGCGGCAGGTCCACCGGATCCTCACCAACCTCGCGGACTCGGGCGCGACGGTGATCCTCTCCAGCCACCGGATGGACGACCTGGCCTCGCTCTGTGACGAGGTCACGCTGCTGTCGGCGGGCCGGGTCGTGTTCTCCGGGCCGGTGCGCAAGCTGGCTGCGGAGAGCGGCGAGCTCGACCACCGATTAATCACCTCCGACCCCGAAGGCGCCCGCCGCATCGCCGGGGGTATCCCGTCGCTGCGCCAGATCGCCCGCCGCAAAGGCTCGCCGCAGGGCGATGACCACGCGCTCGTCGTACGCGGACCGGACGAGGTCCTCGACGATTTGGTCGTGCGGCTGGTCGGTGCGGGCATCGCGATCCGTGAGCTCGGACCGGTCGTGCCACCACTCGAGGCCGCGTTCTTGGCGCTCACCGGTGCTGACATCGACTCCGACATCAACGACGAGGAGGTCACCCGATGACCGTGATCACGGCCGAGACCCCGGTCCGTGCGGTCCGTGCGCAGCCGGTGGCCCTGAGCCGCGTCTACCGCTTCGAGCTGGTCAAGCTGGTCACGCAGTGGCGCATCCGACTGATGTTCATCGCCTGCCTGCTCGCGCCGGCGATCTACTCCGCGGTGACCAGCCGGCAGACCTCGCTGCCGGCCGACGCCGTCTACGGCCGCCTGATGAACCAGTCCGGATGGGCCGGCTCGCTGGCCATTCTCGTCTTCATGGGAACGCTCCTGCTGCCCCTGCTCACCAGCGTCGTCGCCGGAGACATCTTCGCCGTCGAGGACCGCCTGGGCACCTGGCGCCATCTTCTGGTCGCCGTGCGCTCGCCGCGCCGCATCTTCGCATCGAAGGCGCTGGCAGCGCTCACCGTCATTCTCGTGCTGCTTGCCTGCCTCATAGCGTCGTCGATGGCAGGCGGCTTGATCTCGATCGGCAGCCACCCGTTGCCCGGCCTCGACGGGCATCTGATCAGCTCCGGTGAGCTCGCTCGCACTGTCCTGCTGGCCTGGCTGACCATCATCCCCCCGACTCTCGCGTTCTCCGCGGTCGGCCTGCTCGGGTCGGTCGCACTGGGCCGCTCGCCGCTGGGACTGCTGATGCCGGTCGCGCTCGCGCTCGTGCTGATGGGCATCCAGGTCATGCCGGTGCCCGTCGCGCTCCGGGTCGCGCTGCCGATGAACGCGTTCATCTCTTACCGTGGCCTGTTCACCGAGCCCGGCCAGCTCGGGCCGTTCTGGATCGGGCTCGTCGTCAGTTTGTCCTGGGCCGCGCTCGCTACGTTTCTGGCCTACCGCCTCTTCGTGCGCCGCGACTTCACCGATCTGGCCAACGACGGCTCCGGACGCCGCTTCGTCGTCGGAGGACTCGCCCCCCTGGTCGGCCTGGTCGTGGTCACGACCGTCGTCGTGGCCGCGACGACCGGCGCCACCGGCTCGGGCATCGAGAAGCCGAAGATCGAGGCCGCGCTGTCGACGGCGTTCTCCAACCTCTACGTGCTGCAGACCGAACAGCTCCACCGACCGGCGGTCACGGCGGCCCAGCTGCACGCCACAACGAAATGCGACAAGGGCGGCGAGCGGGTCGAGGACGAGGGGGCGGGCGCAGGCTGGCGCTGCATCGTCAACTGGACCTTGCCGGGGACGACCGCCACCGGCAACGCAATCTACCAGCTCGAAGTGGCTCCCGAAGGACGGTTTGTCGCCGACGGCGACGGCCCCAAGGAGGTCAACGGATTCTTCCAGCTCCGCACCCCCACGGGTGACGCACCAAACCCACTTTGGCAGTTCGACGGCGTCGTCGATCTGCTCGAACCCATCACGAAAGGACAACAATGAATATCACACGTAACCGCGTGGTGAAGCCCGCTCGGGGCTTCGTCCGCACACGCTCGCTCGGCGTCATCGCCGGCGGGCTGGCCCTTGTAGTCACCGGTAGTGCCGCTTATGCCACAACCGTCGGATTCGGCGAGAACCTCGTCGGCCAGGAATACGCCGACGGCCTCCAGGTCTCCTCCGACCAGATCATCAAGCCGCTGGGCGAGCGGGTCATGACGCCGTACGGCAAGTTCATGGGCTCCACCGTCAGCCCCGACGGCCGGTTCCTGGCCGCGACGGCCAATGACCGCTCGGTCTCGCTGCAGATCTTCGACCTGGAGACCTACAAGCTGATCTGGCGCGGCGGCACCGCCGCCGGGGTCAGCATGCGACTGTCGGACAACACCGTCGGCCAGGAGAGCCCGCTCTACTCCCCGGACGGCAGCTCCCTCTTCATGCCCAACGCGACCGGGATCACCAGGTTCCCGGTCAACGCCGACGGCAGCTTGGCGGCCGGCACCAAGATTGCGATCCCGGACGCGAACGGCCGGCGGGCGCTGACGGCCGGGATGGCGTTCTCCCCGGACGGATCGACCCTGTACGCCGCCGTCAACGGCCAGAACACCGTCGTGTCGATCGACCTGCCCGCCGGCACGATCAAGCAGACCTGGAAGGTGGGCATCGCTCCCCGCCAACTGAAGTTTGTCGGCGACAAGCTCTACGTCAGCGACGAGGGCGGGCGCCACGCGCAGGCGGGTGAGGACACCATCGGGTCCTACGGCACCCAGGTTCCGGCCGACCACTTCCGCGGCACCTCGACGACCGGTGTGCTCAGCGTCATCGACACCGCCAACGACGGTGCCCTCGTGGGACAGATCGACGTCGGACTGCACCCGACCGACATGCACGTCGAGGGAGAGACCCTCTTCGTCGCCAACACCAACGACGACACCGTCTCCGTGATCGACACCACCAGCGACGAAGTCGTCCAGACCATCGAGACCAAGCCTTGGCAGGGCTCCGAGATCGGCTACGCGCCCGACGCGGTCACCGTGCACGATGACCGCCTGCTCGTCAGTCTCGGCCGGGCCAACGCGGTCGCGGTCTACAAGCTCGGCGAGAGCGCGCTCGACCCGGTCAGCTACGTCGGCCTCGTCCCGACCGACTACTACCCCGAGGACATCCACCCGGTCGGCGACCAGATCGTCGTGGCCAACCGCCGCGGCATCGACGCGCGTGGACCGCTCATCAAGTTCAACAAGGGCTACGGCACAACGCCGGCGACCGGTCACGGCACGCACGGCACGACCGCGTCGCTGACCCGGTTCACGCTGCCGAGCGACCTCGAGATCAAGGAGACCCACACGCCGACGGTGTTCGCTCAGAACGGCTGGGACGACTCGGAAACCGACGTCAAGTACGCCAAGGGTCGGAAGGCAAAGGCCGTCCCGGTGCCGAAGAGGATCGGCGACCCGTCGACAATCAAGCACGTTTTCATGCTGGTCAAGGAGAACCGGACCTACGACCAGGTCCACGGCGACATGCCAGAAGGCAACGGCGACCCGACCCTGGCGCAGTTCGGCGAGGATGTGACGCCGAACAGCCACGCGCTGGCGCGCCAGTTCGGCCTCTACGACAACACCTACGACACCGGCACCAACTCCAGCGAGGGTCACAACTGGATCATGCAGAGCGACAACCCGGAGTATTCCGAGTCCAGCGCCGGCGAGTACATCCGCAGCTACGACACGCAGGAGGACGTCCTGGGCCACCAGCGCTCGGGCTTCCTGTGGACGGCCATCCAGGACGCAGGCCACACGGCCAAGAACTACGGCGAGTTCATCTACGCCTCAAGCGGCAAGCCGGCCGGCTCGACGTGGCAGCAATACTATTGCGCCGCCCAGTCCGTCGAGGACGGCGGCGACCCGGCGCAGTTAACCACCCCTCAGCTGAAGGGCAATTACGGCTCCCCGATCCCGTCGCTCAACGAGATCACCCTTCCGACCGCACCGCCGTTCGACATGCAGATCCCGGACCTGTACCGCTACCAGATCTGGAAGCAGGACTTCCAGAAGAACGGCCCGGCCGACTTCAACATGGTGTGGCTCTCCGACGACCACACCGGTGGACCGGTGACCCCGCGATCGAACGTCGCCGGTGGCGACCTCGCGCTCGGCAAGATCGTTGAGACGATCTCGCAAAGCAAGTACTGGAAGGATTCCGCGATCTTCGTGGTCGAGGACGACAGCCAGAACGGTCCCGACCACGTCGACGGCCACCGCGCGCCGATCCAGGTCATCAGCCCCTGGGCGGCACACGGCAAGACCATCTCGACGTACTACTCGCAGATCGGCATCGTCCGCACCATCGAGCAGATCCTCGGTGCGGACCCGCTGAACCAGAAGGTCGCCGCGGCGGCCCCGATGTACGACGCCTTCCAGTCGAAGCCGGACCTCACGCCGTACACGGCATTGGCGAACCGGGTCTCGCTCACCGAGCAGATCGCGACTCCGCCTACATGTGATCTCGACATACCGACCGGGCCCAAGGCCGTGGCTCCAGCACCGAGTGTTCCCAGCAAATACGTCTCTCACTCACAGGTGTGGGAAAAGTGGTCCTCGAAGCAGCGCCTCACCGGCAAGTGGGTGCAGCCCGACTACGCCAACCCGGAACTGTTCAATCGGTGGACCTGGTACCAAACCCACCACTGGGACCTGCCGTACCCGGGTGACCCGAAGATCTACCTCCCCACCGAGGTGCCCGGTGCCGCCCTGCCGGGCACGGAGGTCGAATGACCCCTTGCTGACAGGCTGATCCCCCACAGAAACCAGGCGGCCCACCGGAAGATCCCGGTGGGCCGCCGCCTCGGCAGCCGGGTCTCGGCCCCCTGGATCAACAGAGGCATTTCCAAGTGCGTCATAAGCCGCGTCGAGGGTATTCATCCGACCGGACTAGTTGTAGGCCGTGGACAGACCCGCACATCCTCGGGCAAGGGCGGGAGGTCGACCAGGTGCTTGATCAGGGCGCCTTCGCAAGCTCAAGGACCGAACATGCGAAGGTGCCCTGATCTTCGTGGCCTAAGTTCAGTCCTCTGCGAACAAATGGCGCAAGTAGCGTTGCGGCGCGCCGAGATACGCTTTCCAGTGTTGGACCAACTCGAGCTCCTCCCACGTTGACTCACGCATTCCCCACTCGCCGACTTCGAAAATCTTGGCACCCGGCAAAGCGGCCAGCACAGGGGAGTGGGTCGCGCACAGAATCTGCGAACCTTCGCGGGTCAGCCGGTCGAGCACACTCATCAGGGCGAGCGTCGATGAGAAGGACAAGGCCGCTTCAGGCTCATCGAGACAGTAGAAGCCTTTCGAGTCGAAGCGGGAATCCAGCAGGGCCAGAAACGACTCGCCGTGGCTCATCTCGTGGAATTGCGGGTCGGCTCCTGCGCCGGGATGTTCCTCGAGGAAGGTGTACCAGCTGTGCATCGTTTCGGCCCTCAGGAAGAATCCCCAGCGGCCACTACCAATCCCTCGTTGGAGGATCAGCGCCTTGTGCAGTGAAGACTCGGTCTCGCGGGCCGGATGACGGCCGTATGCCGTGCCTCCTTCGGGTGACAACCCATAGGCGATGGCGATGGCTTCGACCAAGGTCGACTTGCCCGATCCATTCTCTCCGACCAGGAGCAGTATGGTCAGTTTCTCACCATCACGGCGGCGGCTGTGGTTACAGGCGCCGATTTCGTCCTTCCCGCCCTCTGCATGATCAAGCGAGGCGGTACCTCCAGAACACGCAGACCGGGAAACGCCCAGTATGTCCATCGTTGCGTTCGGATAGCTTTCCGTGCCATGCGATCAATTCGCACATTGCTAAAGACTCACGCGCCACGGAATCCCGCGGCCCTGCGGGTCGCATAAACGCAAGGGGTGGCGGAGCCCCGAGGCTCCGCCACCCCTGTACGTAGGGAGTGCTGTACGTAGCGAGTGGCTAGCGGCGGCTGATCTTCCAAATGCCATCGGCCATCGGCTTGTCGGGGTGCTGGACGCTCACGAACAGGTCCTTCGGGTTCTTACCAAAGTAGATGCCTGTCGACTCGGCTCCCCGGTCTTTCAATGACGCGAAGAGCTCGACACTGTCGGCACTTCCGTCGTGGTCACGATCCTCGCTGGCGCGGTAGATGTCGCTGAAGTTGTTGTCCTCGACGATCCATAGCGCACCGTCGGGGCCCTCCGCGAGATTGTCGGGGTTGTTGAAACCAGTGGTCGCGGAACTCTGGTCCTCGATGGGGGCGTTGACGCCTGCCTGGACAAAGGATGTCAAAACATTCTTGTTGAGCTTGATCGCGACCACACGGTCCTCGGAGGTGTTGGCGATGTAAAGCGTCTGGCCAATGACCTCGACGTCCTCAGGGCGGCCGAACTCGGTGGCGTTCACCGCGTTGGAAGCCACGTCCGCGTCAACGACAGCCTGACCCATGTCGAGGGCAACCCATTCGAAGGCGCCGACCTTGTCCTGGTACGTCGCCTGGTTCCATTTCTGCCCGGCATCGGTCAGCCCGGTCAGCTTAAGGGCATACAGCTGGCCATCGGACAGGTCGCCGCGCTTGGTCGGGACGAACTTGTAGATTGAGCCGCCGTTCAGTTCGTCAATAACGTGGACGGAGCCGTCCGCGGCGACATCGATGCCCTCGTGGCGCATGACGCCGAGCTTTGCCCGATCTTCAATTTTGACAACCTTCGTCAAGTCCTTCGGATCGAGGAAGAGTTCGTAAACGTGGCCTCCAGCGGTCTCCTCGGTGATCAGGAGGGTGCCCCACTGGGTCCAGCGGATGCCGTCCAGTCGGTTCCAGTCTTCGCGCTGCGCGATGACCGTGGCGACGCCAGTCTTGAGATCAGTGACGGCGACGGCGCCGTTGGAACCGACCTCATACGTGTTGTACATGTAACGGCCGGCCTGGGGGCCCGTTTCATTTTCGGTGTTCATATCGTGCAGGTCGTCGACGCCCGGGTAGACGTCGAGAGCGGTCTCATCCTTGACGAGCGTCTGGGTGTAGCCCTCTGGCACGATGTAAGGCACGGACCAGTCGCTGCTGGCCTGGCCGTATGCGGAATCAGCGATTGGGTCGAAGGAAATCGGGCCGTTGGCCGCGTTGGCCGCCGCGCCGAAACCGAGAAGGATGGTGGCGGACAGGGCACCAATGACAATCTGTTTACGCATGGATAGCTCCTATATATGTGTGAACCAGTCCCCGTGAACGTATTCGCGAGAAGTAAAATCGCAGCAAAGTTTGGGACCTACCACGATGGCGTGGAGGTGAACTCGCGCAGCGCTCCCTCATTGCCGTTTCGGACTCGGCCCCTTGGGGTGTCCGATCACAGGGCCACGCAGGCCATCCCAGCCGAACCCCTCGGCAAGCTACTCTCAGGAGCGTCAAATCCACCCGGTGCTGCACCGACCGGTCGAAAACGCCCTACAGCCATCGGAGGCCGTCATGTCAAGCCAAGATTCGTACTCGGTGTTGCGGCGGAAGCCCATCACCGAAATCGACGAAGGACACGAGAAGAACGGGCTTTTCAGGAGCCTGGGGTTGTGGCAACTCACGGCGATTGGCGTCGGCGGCATCATCGGCATCGGCATATTCACTCTGGCGGGGCTTGTAGCCAACAGAGGCTCGAAAGGCACCGGAGCCCGGGCCGGGACCCCCCGGCTTAT
>JACMOZ010000463.1 GCA_014377785.1 Aeromicrobium sp. | reverse complement strand
GTGCCGATTTGTCAACCAAACTCAAACTCCTCGGTGTCGACGTCGCGAGCTTTGGCGACGCGTTTGCCATCGAAAACGGCAGCCTCGAAGGCGTGTACGCCGACCCGGTCGCGGGCGTCTATAAAAAACTCATCCTGAGCGACGACGCTTCGACTCTTCTCGGCGGGATGCTGGTCGGCGACGCTTCGTCCTACGCCGCGCTGAGGCCCATGGTCGGCGGCGCCCTGGGCAGCGATCCAACCGCATGGCTGTTGCCCCAAGGTGCCAAAAAGCCCACCGGCGGCACCCTCCCGGATGAGGCCAACATCTGCTCGTGCAACAACGTATCCGCCGGCACGATTCGCAGCGCAGTCACGGACAAGGGCTGTACGGATCTCGCCGGCGTCAAAGCGTGCACCAAGGCCGGCACGAGTTGCGGTTCATGCCTGCCACTGGTCAAACAGCTCATGACAAAGGAACTCGAGAACGCAGGCATCGAGGTCAGCAACGCCTTGTGCGAACACTACGCGATGAGTCGCGCCCAGCTTTTCGACATCGTCCGGGTAAGCGGCATCACTACCTTCACCGCGCTCGTCGAAAAGCACGGAACCGGGCGTGGTTGCGACATTTGCCGGCCGACGGTTGCCTCGATTCTTGCCTCGATCCACCACCAGCACGTCCTCGACGGCGAAAACGCGACGTTGCAGGACACCAACGATCACGTCATGGCCAACCTGCAGAAAGACGGCACTTATTCGGTCGTCCCGCGCATTCCCGGCGGCGAAGTCACACCCGAGGGGCTCATCGTCATCGGTCAGGTCGCCTCCGACTTCGGTCTGTACACCAAGATCACCGGTGGTCAGCGCATTGACCTTTTGGGGGCCCGCATCGAACAACTTCCGGCCATCTGGACCCGTCTCGTCGACGCTGGTTTCGAGTCGGGTCACGCCTACGGCAAGTCCCTGCGCACGGTGAAGAGTTGCGTCGGCCAGACGTGGTGCCGCTTCGGTGTGCAGGACTCCACGACGCTCGCCATCGCACTGGAGATGCGTTATCGAGGTCTTCGCTCGCCGCACAAGTTCAAGCTGGGCGTCTCCGGTTGTGCCCGCGAATGCGCCGAAGCCCGCAGCAAGGACGTCGGCGTCATCGCGACCGAAAAGGGCTGGAACATGTATGTCGGCGGCAACGGTGGCTTCACTCCACGCCATGCCCAGCTCTTCGCCGAAGACCTGACGACCGAGGAACTCGTCCGGGCCATCGACAAATTCCTCATGTATTACGTCCGTACCGCCGATCGCCTCCAGCGGACCGCGCCGTGGCTCGAAGCGGTCGAGGGCGGCATCGACCAGGTCCGCGCCGTCGTTTTCGACGATAGCCTGGGCATCGGCGCCGATCTGGACGCCGCGATGGCCGGCCACGTCGATGGATACGAGGACGAATGGGCTGCCACGCTCAAAGATCGGGAAAAGTTACGCAAGTTCGCCTCTTTTGTTAACGCCCCCGAAACAGCAGACCCCGATCTTGTATATATGTCCGAACGTGGGCAGCGGCGCCCGGCAACTGAGGAAGAACGCGCCGTACTGATCGGCGGCACCACGCTTCCGGTCCGACGAGAGGGGGTAACGGTATGAACGAGTGGATCAAAATATGCACTCTTGACGACCTGACTCCGGACCGTGGGGCGGCGGCGTTGGTCAGCAGCCAGCAGGTGGCGCTGTTCCGGCTCAGTGGTGATGACGTGGTTTACGCAATCGCGCACCGTGATCCCTACAGCGGCGCCAACGTCATGGCGCGAGGCCTCGTCGGAACCCGCGGGGGCGTTCCGACGGTTGCCTCGCCCATGCACAAACAGGTTTTTGATCTGCGCACCGGCGAGAGTATGGACGACCCTGCTGTTCGGCTCGATACCTGGCGGACCAGAGTTGTCGACGGAGCGGTGGAAATGCTGGAGATACCTTCGGTGACTTGCGTGTGAGCCCGCTGGTCCCCGTACTCGCCGGAACCAAAATCCTCGTCACCGCCCAACGGCGGGCCGAGGATTTGTCCAACGCGCTCGAACGCAGGGGAGCGGACGTGCGGATCGCGGCCGCTCTCGGCGTCGAGTCTCATATCGATGAAGAAGCGCTGCTCGAGCACACTCATACCCTGATCGCCAGACCCGCCGACATTGTGGTCGTGACGACAGGCATCGGATTCCGGGGCTGGCTGGACACGGCCGAGGCGGCGGGGCTCGGCGAAGACCTCGTCGCGGCCCTCGCCAAGACGCGCCTGATCGCTCGTGGTCCCAAGGCTAGGGGTGCCCTCCAGGCTGCCGGCCTCATCCCCGACTGGGTCGCCGAATCCGAGACGTCGGCCGAGATCGCCGACTTCCTCTGCACCGAAGGCGTGTCCGGCCAGAGGATTGCCGTCCAGCATCATGGAGCCGGCGATGACGGGCTCGAGTCACGTCTTTTTGAGTCCGGCGCCCATCCGTTCGGACTTGTTGTCTATCGATGGGGACCGCCGCCGGACAAGGAAGCGGTTGATGAATCGGTGCGGGCCTGCGCCGCCGGCACGTTCGACGCCGTCGTGTTCACGTCGGCCCCGGCCGCCGCGGCTTGGCTGTCCTCGGTCGATGAAGCCGATGCCCGGGAGGCGATCGCCAGGCTCGCCAAGGGCGGCAAACTCATAATGGCCGCCGTCGGTCCGGTGACGGCGGAACCCTTGCGTACCGCCGGTTTTGATCCATTGATGCCCGATCGCGGCCGGCTCGGTTCGCTCGTACGCGCCCTCATCATGAAACTGGGGGACGACGACGGCGGCATCGCCACGCCGGCCGGACGATTGCGGATGCGTGCCAGCGCCGCGACCCTCGACCATGCGGTTCTGCCGCTCTCGCCGGGCAGCTTCGCCGCGTTGAGTGTCCTCGCCGAACGCCCCGGCGTGGTGCGATCACGCGAAGAGTTGTTGCAAGCATTGCCCGGCGAATCGAACGACCCGCATACGGCTGAAGTGGCGGTCGCACGATTGCGCGAGGCCATTGGTCTGCCCTCGATCGTCAACACCGTCGTCAAACGCGGCTACCAACTCATCGGCGACCATGCATGAGTGAAACGCTCATCGCCTGCAGCCACGGCACCGCCCATCCCCAAGGTCGCGACGCGATCGTAAGACTCGTCCAGGCACTCCGTCGTGAGGCCCATCATCGCGAAGTCGTCTCGGCCCATGTGGATGTGCAGGAGCCGTGCATCGACGACGTCGTCCGTGCCACTAGCGGCCGCCGCGTCATCCTCCCGTTGTTCCTGTCTTCGGGCTATCACGTCAACGTCGACATTGTGCGCGCTTCGGGCCTGGATTCGATGGTGACGGCCGCGCCCGCCCTGGGGCCCGATTGGGTTCTTGCCGAGATCGGCGTTCGCCGGCTCATCGAAGCGGGTGCCGGGCCCGACGACACCATCGTGTTGGCATCTGCGGGCTCCGCGGATCAACGTGCGCTCAAGGACGTGTCCAAAGCCGCGCGTTTGCTGAGCGCTGTGTGGGGAGGCCGGGTCCACGTGGGCTCGATCGGCGCGGGAGATACCCCGATCGGTGAAGCCGTCGACATCGCCCGTGCTTATGGTCATCGCGTTGTCGTCTCGACCTATTTGCTCGCTCCAGGCAATTTCAACGACCGTTTGCAGGAGTGCGGGGCCGACATCATCACGGCGCCGATCCTCGACGGCGGGAAACCTGACCCGCGCCTGGTCAACCTGGTGCTGGCCAGGTCGAGATCTCTCGCCAGCGAATTCGTCTAACCCTCCCCAAAGATGAGGGCCCCTCCCCAAGATGTGGGCACAAACTTGGGGTGCGCGCGCCTGTAACCCCCGGAAGGTGCCCATTTCTCGGGGCTCAGGGCAACCTCAAAGGAATCGGCGTGGGTTCCCGCAAAACACTCAAGGCTTCCTTTAGCCTTGAGTCATGGCGAACCGAACGTCTTCCCCGCCGCGCAAGCGGCCGTCCGGCAGCCAGGCCCGCAAAAAGCCGACGTCACCGCGTTCCTCCAAGAGAGGCAAACCTGCAACACGCAGGCCAGCGCAGCGCCGCCCGGCTCCGAAAAAGTCCGGTCCTGGCCTACTGAGCTCTGTCTTCACGGCACTGGCTCGCGGCATCCGCGCGATCTGGCTCGGCATAGCCGGGCTGATCGGTGCCGTCGCGCGCAGCATCGGCCACAGTGCAGAGGAACTCGATCCGGCTCAACGCCGCGACGGGGTCGGCCTCGGCATCGTCGGCCTGGCCATCGTCGTCGCGGCATCTGTCTGGTGGCAGATCCCCGGTGCGGCGGCCAGCGGTGTCCGAAACATCGCGACCGGAAGCGTTGGCATCCTTGCCTGGTCCATCCCGATCCTCCTGGCAGTCATCGCCTGGCGCACGCTGCGCCACCCCGACCGCAACGGTCCTGCCGGTCGCCAAATCATCGGCTGGTCAGGCATCAGCGGCGGTATCCTCGGACTCGTCTCCATTTCACACGGCGTTCCGCGCCCCGACGACATGCCCGCGATCAAGGAAGCCGGCGGCGCGATGGGTTACCTCTTCTCCGCGTTGCTCATGGACTTACTCAAGAGCACATATGTCGCTGCACCCCTGCTGGTGCTCCTGACTGCCTTCGGCATTCTTGTAGTCGCCAACACGCCCTTGTATGCAGTCCCCGCACGTCTGGCCGAGCTGCGCGACAAGGCCCTTGGCCGCAACAAAGAGGATGAGCCCGAAGAGCCGAAGAAGGGCAAACATCCGCGCACCAATAGTGGCGAGCCCTTTGACAATCCGCTCGTCGACGGTCCCGACGAAGACCGGCACGTCCCGGCCAGGCGCTACACGCCCGAACCCGAGACGGATGAGGAACCCACGGTTTCGGCCAAACCGATCGAGCCAATCCCAGAGCGTGCCGAGCAACTCGCACTGTCCGGAGAGGCCATCTACGCGCTCCCTGACACCACGAAGTTGCGCGAAGGGACGCCGCACAAGGCGCGTTCAGCCGCTTCCGATGACGTCGTCGAACGCCTTACCGAGGTGCTCGAGCAGTTCCAGATCGATGCCACCGTCACTGGCTACACCCGCGGGCCGACCGTCACGCGTTATGAAGTCGAACTCGGCCCCGCCGTCAAGGTCGAAAAAGTGACAGCGTTGAGCCGAAATATCTCCTATGCGGTTGCCTCCAACGAGGTCCGCATACTCTCCCCGATCCCCGGCAAGTCCGCGATCGGCGTCGAAATCCCCAACCTCGACAAAGAGATGGTCTCGCTCGGCGACGTGCTGCGTTCGGTGAAGGCACGCAGCGATCATCACCCGATGGTTGTCGGCCTCGGTAAGGACGTCGAAGGCGGTTATATCGTCGCCAACCTCGCGAAGATGCCCCACCTTCTTGTCGCCGGAGCGACCGGCTCGGGCAAGTCGAGTTTCATCAACTCGATGATCGTGTCTATCCTGATGCGCTCGACGCCCGACGAGGTCCGCATGATCATGGTCGATCCCAAACGGGTCGAGCTGACTGCCTACGAAGGCATCCCGCACCTCATCACGCCGATCATCACCAGTCCCAAGAAGGCCGCCGAGGCGCTGCAATGGGTCGTCCGTGAGATGGACCTGCGTTACGACGACCTGGCCAATTTCGGCTTCCGCCACATTGATGATTACAACAAGGCAGTCAGGACCGGCAAGCTCCAGGTTCCGCCCGGCAGCGAACGCGTCCTGACGCCATACCCTTATCTCCTCGTGGTTGTCGACGAGCTCGCCGACCTGATGATGGTCGCTCCCAGAGATGTTGAGGACTCCATAGTCAGGATCACCCAGCTTGCAAGAGCCGCTGGTATCCACTTGGTCTTGGCTACCCAGCGACCTTCCGTTGATGTGGTTACCGGGCTGATCAAGGCCAACGTGCCGAGCCGGCTGGCCTTCGCGACGTCGTCTGTCACGGACAGCCGCGTCATTCTCGATCAACCCGGCGCCGAAAAACTCGTGGGTCAGGGCGATGGGTTGTTCCTGCCGATGGGCGCCAACAAGTCGATGCGTATGCAGGGTGCCTGGGTCACCGAAAACGAGATCCACGAGATCGTCAAGCACTGCAAGACCCAATTGCAGCCGACCTACCGCTCCGATGTCATCGCGCCCAGAAAGGCGGCACGCGAACTCGAAAGCGACATCGGCGACGACATGGATCTGGTGCTCCAGGCCATCGAGTTGTGTGTGTCGACGCAGTTCGGTTCGACGTCGATGCTGCAGCGCAAATTGCGTGTCGGCTTCGCCAAGGCTGGTCGCCTGATGGACATCCTCGAAAGCCGCGGCATCGTCGGCCCGAGCGAAGGGTCGAAGGCCCGCGACGTGCTGATCAAGGCCGACGACCTCGAAGACGTGCTTGCCAGCATCCAGGTCGAATGACGATGGCCGAATCGTTTGAGATTCGCCGCCGTGCGAGCATTTATGTGGGCGTTGGCGTGGTCGCCCTGGCACTGGGGATCGCCTTCGGCCTCCGCGCCTATGGCGAGAAGGAACCGCTGATGTGGATTCTCGTCGCCGTGCTCGCGGTGATCGCCTACCTGCACCTCATTGCCGCCGTTGATGCCCGCACTCCGCTGTTCGTGGCCGATGACCAGGGGGTCCGGCTGCGAAGCGGCCACGAATGGGTGGGTTTCCTCTGGCAGGAGATGGGCGACATCCGAGTCGAGCGGCGCGAAGGCATTCTCTATGACGCACGCGTCAAGCTCCTCAGCGGTGACGGCACCCGTATCTACAGTGCACCTCTCGGATTCGCCACGAACGCGTCGCCGGCCGAGGCCGAGGTGCAGTTGGCGCGTCGCCGCCAGGCTGCTTCATACTGAGAAGATCGACTCGAGGGGCGTTCTGTCACGGGTCGCCGATCGAAAGGGCGCTATGACTACGACAGAAACGCCGAATAACTTCAATATCCCCAATGCGCTGACGCTTCTGCGCGTTGCCGGGGTGCCTGTTTTCGGTTGGCTTCTGCTGACCCATGGCGGCGATTCGATCGAGTTCCGCGTTTGGGCCTGGGTCGCCTTCGCCCTGTTGATGATCACCGACAAGATCGACGGCGACATCGCCCGCAAACGCAACTTGGTCACTGATTTCGGCAAGGTCGCCGACCCTATCGCCGACAAGGCTCTTACCGGTATGGCGTTTGTGGGTTTGTCGATCATTGGCGTGCTGTGGTGGTGGATCACGATCGTCGTGCTTGTGCGCGAATGGGGTATCACCCTCATGCGCTTCGCCGTGATGAAGTACGGCGTCATGCCGGCGAGCCGCGGAGGCAAGCTGAAAACGATGCTTCAGGCAGTGGCGCTCGGCGGTTACATCTTGCCGTTCGAAATGTGGGATAACTGGGTCGCCGAAACCCTGCGCTGGTCTACACATCTGGTAATGGCAGCCGCGATCATCGTCACGGTCGTCACCGCCGGCGACTACATACGTGCTGCCGTGGCCATGCGCCGCGAGCAGAAACGTCTCAGCCAGTCGTGACTCAGACAGACGTGACGGCACTTATCGCTTTGCTGCGCGGGATGGATGCGTCGGTCGCCACGGCAGAATCTCTCACCGGCGGACTCGTCTGTTCCGCGCTGGTGGCCGTCCCCGGTGCCTCCGACGTCGTACGAGGGGGGATCATCGCCTACACCGCGGACGCCAAGATCGACCTTCTCGGCGTCCCGCCAGACCTGATCTCGCGTTACGGCACCGTCGACCAACGCGTGGCCGCCAGTATGGCC
Source organism: Aeromicrobium sp. (assembly GCA_014377785.1). Lineage (GTDB taxonomy): Bacteria > Actinomycetota > Actinomycetes > Propionibacteriales > Nocardioidaceae > JACMOZ01. Next base: position 1,037 of record JACMOZ010000463.1, on the reverse strand, counting down.
AACGCCGCACGCCGGCGGTTCGGTTCGACCTACGGACTCGCGACGACCGGAGTGGCCGGTCCTGACTCGAGCGAGGACAAACCTGTCGGCACGGTCCACGTCGCGATCGCAGGTCCCGAAGGCACCAATTCCTGCGCTCTGTGGCTCACCGGCGACCGTGACACCATAAGAAACTCGACCGTCGATGAGTTGTTGTCACTCTTTGTCGATAGGGTGAGGGAAGAATCCCGTTCGTGACGGGGTTATAGGACTAGAGCAGTTTAAGATCGTGAGCAAAGCAATGACTGGAGGTGCCCCATGACCGTAATGCGACAGTTTGTCGGCGAAGTGCTGCGGGCACGCCGCATTTCCGAGGGCTTGACGTTGCGGGATGTGTCCGCACGCGCCCGGGTGAGTCTTGGCTATATATCCGAGGTCGAGCGTGGACAAAAAGAACCCAGCTCTGAACTCCTGGCCGCTCTTGCCTCAGCGCTTGAGGTGCCGCTCTCCAAAGTCCTGCTCGACGTCAGCTCGTTGCTCGAGGTCGAGGAAGCCGCCGAGGCCAATCTCGCCAGCATCTCGTCCATCGCGCCGAGCAAGGTTTCTGTTTCCGCAGCCTGAGCGTGAAGCACCTTACCGATGAAACACGCTGCCTATGAAACACAGTGAATTCTGGGTCCGGATGGACTATCACCTCGGTGACACCTACGCCCGCAGTTGGGCCAGCAGCCAGGTCATCGGTGGACTCGGCGGCAAAACCGTCGACGAAGCGCTCGCCGAAGGCGAATCGCCCAAACATGTCTGGCGGGCCGTCCATGCGGTCTTGCAATTGCCGCCGGCCGAGCGCTGACGCCTGAAGGCCCCCAATCCCCAAGATTTGGCCGCAGAGGCACCTGACTTGAGCTGAATCCGGCCGTATGAGGTGCTTTAACGGCCAAATCTTAGGGAGGCTCCGGCGTGTCGCTTTCATCGAACACCTGTTCGGATTAAAGTCGTACACAGGTTGACGCGGGGAAGACATCATCCACAGGCGAGTCGATGAGGCTCACAATTGTCTG
>JACMOZ010000462.1 GCA_014377785.1 Aeromicrobium sp. | reverse complement strand
CCGGAAGGTGGTCCAGAGCCCGCCACCGAGGTCTGCCGATGCCTCCTCGAGACTTGTGCCCATCCTGCGCAGGCGCGCGATCACGTTGTTGAAGACCGTGACGATGCAGAAGGTGACGTGGGCGATTATCACTGTGTAGTTCGAGAGCTGAACACCCAGGATGGTGCGGAACGCATTGTTCAGCGCGATACCCGTGATGTTCCCTGGCAGGGCAATCGGCAGGATGACCAACAGGCTCACGGCATCCCTGCCGAAGAATTTGTACCGCTGAAGTGCCAGCGAGATGAGCGTGCCGAGAACGAGGGAGACGACTGTGGCGACTATCGCTACCTGCACGCTGGTGAGGATCGCGTCGAGCGCACCCGCACTCTGAAACGCCTTGCGCCACCAGTCGAGCGTGAGGCCGGGCGGTGGCCAGGTGAGACTCTTGCTCGTGCTGAAGGAGTTAATCAACACCACGATCAGCGGCAGATAGATCGTCGCGAGAACAATCACCGTGACCGCGCCGAGAACGATGCGGCTGGTCCTGCTCAGTCTCATAGCAGACCCCTCACAGGCTGTTCAGTGCACCGGTGCGACGCACCACGGTGAGGTAGACGAAGATGATCGCGATAGGGATCAGTGCAATTGCCGAGGCGAGCGGGAGGTTATTGGCCGCGCCGACATTGGTGTAGACGAGGTTACCGAGCATCTGGTTCGCTCCGCCGACGATGTTGATGGTGATGTAGTCGCCGAGGGTCAGCGAAAAGCTGAAGATCGATCCGGCGACGATGGCGGGCCAGAGAAGCGGCAGCACGATTGAGCGCAGCGTTCGCCAGGTACCGGCACCCAGATCGGCGGATGCTTCGAGCAAAGAATTGGGGACCCGTTCGAGCCCCGCATAGATGGGAAGGATCACGTAGGGCAGCCACAGGTAGGCGAGGGTGATGACGGCGCCGGTGATGCCGTAACCGGGGGTCGTACCGCCGAAGGGCTGCACCACCCACTGGAAGATTCCGTCATTCGACAAAACGGACCGCCAGGCGTATGCCTTGACCAGGTAGCTCGCCCAGAGGGGCATGAGGATCGCGATCACGAGGATGCGCTGCCATCGGGCTGACGCCACTTTTGCCATAAAGAACGCGATGGGCAGCGCGATGACAATGTCCGCGATGGTGACCAACACGGCCATTCCCAGAGTGCGCAGTGTGACGGACTGGTAGAGCGATCCGGTGAGAACGGTGATGATGTTGTCGAAAGTCCAGTCGGTGCGCACCTCGCCGGTGAAGCTGTCAACCGTCCAGAACGCTGTGACGAGAAGAGCGATCAGCGCGGCGATGTAGACCAGGCCGAGCCAGAACAAGGGCGCCGAAAGCAGCAGCGCAAGGCGCACCCGGACGTGGGAATAGAAAAACACCGAGGCCCGGTGAGCCGCGCCATTCTGCCCGCTCGTCTCGCTCTGCGTGGTCATGTCTTCCTCACGATTCGTGGATGGTGGGCTGGGTCGGCCGCCGCTGCTTCCGGCGGCCGACCCAGGGCGTTGACTAGCCCTTGATTTCCTGCCAGGCAGTGGTCCATTTCGAGTAGTCCGCGCACGTGACGTCGGTGCGACCATCGAGGCACTTGGCGATGGGGGTGGTCCAGTACCAGATCTTCGATGCGTAATTCGTGTCTCCGGCGTGATAGGTCGCACAGGTGTTCTTGTCGGCGCTGAATTCGCACGCCTTGGAGTTCGACGGCGCCTCGCCGAAGTATTCCGTGGCCTGCGCGTTGACCTTCGGGCTGGCGATGTAGTCGAGCCACTTGTATGCACAGTTCGGACTCTTCGCCTTCGACCCGATCATCCAGGTGTCCGACCATCCGGTCACCCCCTCGCTCGGCACTGTCACATCCACAGCGGTGCCGGACGCCATCGAATTCTTGATGACCTGCCAGGTGGTGCCGACGACCGAGTCGCCCGTCTCGAAGGACTGGGTCGACTTGAGATAGTCGGACCAGTACTCGCCGACATTTGCGCGCTGCTCCTTGAGAAGAGAGACGGACGCCGCGAGCTGCTTCGAATCGAGCGCATACGGGTTCTTGATGCCGAGACCCTTGTTGTGTGCCATCAGATACATTGCGGCGTCCGCGATGTAAATGGGAGAGTCGTAGGCCGTGACCTTGCCCTTGTAGGGGGAGGACTTATCGAACACAACGTCCCACGAGGTGGGAGCGGAGGGGAAGGTCTTCGTGTTGTACGCAAGCAGGTTTGCACCGTAGCCATGCGGGATTCCGTACGACTGGCCGTCGATGCTGTTCCACGCCTTGAGCTTCAGGAAGCTGTAAATATCCTGGTAACTCGGGATGAGGCTGGTGTTGACCGGAGCAACCTGACCGGAGGCGATCAGGCGAAGGGTCAGGTCACCGGATGCCGCTACCACGTCGTAGTTACCACCCTTCATGAGGCCGAAAGCCTCGTCAGAGGTGCCATACGCTTTGCTCGTCACCGCGCATCCGGTCTCGTCTTCGAACGACTTGACCCAGTTGACTTTCGGGTCGTTGCTGCCGTCTTCGACGTACCCGGGCCAGGCCAAAATTGATACTGTCTTCTCGCTTGCGCCGATCTTTGTTGCCTGCTTGAGATCGCTCGACGAGGTGTTGCCCGCTGTCGTTCCGCAGGCGGAGAGGGCGAAGGCGGTGACGGCCGCGATGGTGACGGCGATCGCAACCCCCGATCGCCGATGTGACATATGGAGTTTCATAGCGTCTGTTTCCGATCGTTTGGTGTGCTGTGTGGGTTACGCCAGATCAAGGGGCACGATTGCGGTGCTCGCCCATTCCGCGTGCACCCGTTCCCCCCTGCGGTCACTGGGTGCCGTGCTGTCGTCTCTCGTGGAGTTTTGCTCCAGCACGATGATTCTTTTGCCGGCGTCGAGGTCGACAACGATGCGGGTGCTCGTTCCGACATAAATCAGTTCGGCAATCGTTCCTGGCGCCGAGTTCGTTGCTGCGGTGTGGGTCTCACGCAACGTGATTCGTTCCGGTCGCACCGAGTTTGTACCGCCGCGTCCGAGCAGGCTCTTCGACAGGTTCTCGTCGAAGATGTTTGATGTTCCCACGAACGATGCGACAAAAGACGTTTTCGGTCGTTCGTAGATTTCGGTCGGCGTGCCGAGCTGCACGACTTTGCCGTTGTTGAACACGGCGATGCGGTCGCTCAGCGTGAGCGCTTCTTCTTGGTCGTGGGTGACGAAGATAAACGTGATCCCCAGTGAGCGCTGCAGTTCTTTCAGCTCGACTTGCATCTGCTCGCGCAGTTTGAGATCCAGCGCGCCGAGCGGCTCATCCAGCAGCAGAACCTTCGGTTTGACGACGGTCGCCCTTGCCAATGCGACCCGTTGGCGTTGACCGCCGGAGAGTTCGCTGGGTTTGCGGGCTCCGTAGCTCGACAGGCGCACGGCATCCAACGACTCCTGGGCGCGTGCGAGGCGTTCTGGTTTCTTCACCCCGCGTACCCGCAGCCCAAAGGCCACGTTCTCGAGCACGGTCATGTGCGGGAACAGTGCGTAGTCCTGAAAGACGGTATTGACGTCACGATCGAAAGGTGGATTGCCCGTAACATCGCGACCTCGAAGCTGCACCGTGCCTGTGGTCGGCTGCTCGAACCCGGCAATCAGCCTGAGCACCGTGGTCTTTCCCGAACCGGATGGACCGAGCATGGAGAAGAACTCTCCCTCCGCAATGTCGAGATCCACACCGTCAACAGCAGTGACCGAACCGAAGGATTTGGTGATACCGGTGAGCCGAATTGCGGGCGCCACGATCGGTTCTGACTGCACGAAAGGACTCCTCTGTTCGATCTCTAGCTAAATCATATGGAAACAGAGGTCTTACGCAAACTGCCGCTATAATCGGCGCTGTAACAGTCGTGTAACACGTCTTCGCGAAAGCGGTATGTGAAATGCCACGCTTCATTCACCCCTCGACGCTCACCAAAGAGGCCGTTTTTGCTCCCCTCGAAGGAGTCGGTCGTGCCGTACTGGTCGAGAAGAGGCTGACGGATGCAATCGTGCTGGGTGTTCTCGAGCATGGCGATCGCCTTCCTCGCGAGGCCGACCTTGCGCAGAGTCTCGGCGTCGCCACCGTTACCGTCCGTGAAGCTCTCGAATCCCTGCGCGACAACGGCCTGATTAAGACTGTGCGCGGCAGGGGCGGCGGCAGCTTCGTCATCAGGCATCCGGACGATAAGACACGAATCGAGAATGCCCGCATCCAAGGGGTGTCTCGGGGCGATCTTCGCGACATCGGTGTGTATTACAGCATCATCGGTGCGGGTGCCGCGGAGCGGGCTGCAAAGCACGCATCTATCGACGATGTGAAGAACCTGAGGCGCATGGTGGGTATTACCGACTTTGCCGAGGAGGGTTCGACACGGCGCAGTGAAATGAATTTCCATCTGGAACTGGCCGCACTCAGCCTCTCGGCCCGTCTGGTTCACGAGGAGATTCGGTTCCAGGCCGAGATCGGGCCGATCCTGTGGATGAGCATGCAGGATGATGCCTGTCGCGCTTCGAGCCGGGACGCCCACCTGCAGATCGTGCAGGCCATCGGCGATGTCGACGGCGAGGCCGCACGAAGGCTGACAACGAACCACATCGCCGCAACGGTTGACTGGCTGATTGACGCGAAGTCTGAATTGGAAACGCCAGGTAACTTGCCATGACTGAATTCACCCGTTTCGCAGCGGTTGGGGCACACCCGCCGACCCGCAGGCCGGTCGAGCCCCTTTCTGCGATTTCGATCCGCGGATGACGTCATTGATACAGTCCTACCGCGACCGCGGTTAACGCTCTGATAGCCGCCCAGTAGCGAGCCCGCAAGCGGGAGAGCGCAAGCGGGAGAGCGCCACGACCGGTCTGGAAAGGCTCCTCGATCACCCCGTGCACACCGGCCGCCCGGGCGACGAGGAGGGCAACGCGTTCGGGTCGGTGGGTCAGGAAAACGGCAATCTCGGTTGGATCGGTCGGGCGGCGCCGGGCCAGGCGCCACTACTCCGCGCGCGGGTCGCGCGTGCCGTTGGTGCGCGCCAGAGCCCCTACCCGTTGTCGTGGCGGTGACGCGCAGATTCATCCGCACCGCCGAAACGGAGAACACCCCGATCATCGAGTGCCTCGCGGAGTTTGTGATGCTGCCCGTGGAGCGCGCCGCCAGTCACCCATCGGGCAGTCCCGCCCGCGTCCAGCGCCCGGTCGAACATGTCCCCGGCCTGCTCTCGTTTTGTCGTGAACTAACCATCGGCGAGGATCCCAGCCGCGGCAAGATGCTAGAGAATGCAAAAATGCAGGTCATTGTGCACCGGGTCAGGATCCCTGTGGGTCGTCGACGACAGACTCTGCATCCGGCCCGGATCAGTCTGACCTGTCTCCTTCGAACGAGTCCAGGAATTTGTCCGTTCCGCACTCAAGAGAAGCACCCGCACATAGTCACCCCTGTT
>JACMOZ010000461.1 GCA_014377785.1 Aeromicrobium sp. | reverse complement strand
CGTGCGGTGTGCGTCGCCCCACTCACCATCGGGCGGTGGGCGATGGTCGCCGCCGGAGCAACCGTGACCAAAGACGTGCCCGACTTCGCCCTCGTCGCAGGCGCTCCGGCCAAGCAGATCGGCTGGGTTGGCCGGTCCGGCTCAAGGCTCGAAGAGTACGATCGCGATCGCTGGCGTTGCCCGACCACAGACGAACGGTACGCCGAGAGCGATGGCGTGCTGACCCTCGAAGAAAAGAATTGAGTTCTGCGTGCCTACTTTCATCCCAGCGGCCAAACCACTCATCGGTGACGACGAACGCGCGGCCGTGGACCGTGTTCTCGCTGGCGGCGGGATCGCACAAGGTCCAGAGGTGGCCGCCTTCGAAGCCGAGTTCGGAGCCCAGCTCGCCGACGGGCATACGTGCGTGGCCGTCAACTCCGGCACCGCCGGCGCGCACCTGGGGCTGCTGGCCTGCGGCGTCGGTCCCGGCATGGAAGTGATCGTCCCGTCGTTCACCTTCGCCGCGACCGCCAACGCCGTCGCGCTGACCGGAGCCACCCCGGTGTTCGCCGACATCGACCCCCGGACGTTCTGCCTCGACCCCGCTTCGGTCGAGGCCAGCATCACCGAGCGAACCGCTGCGATCATGCCGGTCCACCTCTACGGCCATCCCGCCGACATGGCCGCGCTGCAGGCGATCGCCGACAAGCACGGTCTGCGCATCTTCGAGGACGCAGCCCAGGCGCACGGCGCTGCGATCGGCGGGAAGCCGGTGGGCACCTTCGGCGACTTCGGGATGTTCTCCCTCTATCCCACCAAGAACATGACGGCGGGCGAGGGCGGTATGGACTCATGCGCCAGTGAGGACATCGCTCGACAGATCCGCCTGCTCCGCAACCAGGGCATGGAGAAGCGCTACGAGAACGAGGTCGTCGGGTTCAACGCCCGCATGACGGACATCCACGCTGCCATCGGACGTGTCCAGCTGACCAAGCTCGCCGGATGGACCAAGCAGCGCCAAGAAACCGCGGCCCACTTCGACGCCGAGCTGGAAGGCGTCACCGTGCCGTATGTCGCTGACGGAGTCACCCACGTCTATCACCAGTACACAGTCGAGGTTGCCGACGACCGCGACGGCTTCGCTGCGGCGCTGTCCGACGAGCACCAGATCGGCACGGGCGTCTACTATCCGATCCCCAATCATCGGCTCCCTTCGTTCGATCTGTCGCTCGATCTCCCGAACACCGAGGCAGCGGCGCAGAAGGTGCTCTCGCTGCCGGTGCACCCGTCCGTGGGCAGGGAAGAGCGTGAACGGATCGTCTCGGCGGTCAACGCCGTGGCGAAGGCAGGCGCATGATGACTGATCTCCGCGCGGGCCTGATCGGTCTGGGCATGATGGGGCGCAATCACGCACGCGTCCTCAACGCGATGGACGGCGTCGACTTCGTGGTGGCGGCCGATGCGGCTGGCGATGTGCACTCCGCGGCAGGGGCCGCGCGGGTCGTCGGGTCGGTCGACGAGCTGATCGCGGTGGGGGTCGACTTCTGCATCGTCGCTGTGCCGACTGCTCTCCACGAAGAGATCGGGCTACGTCTGGCAGATGCAGGAGTTCATGCGCTGATCGAGAAGCCGTTGGCCGACACCACCGTTGCCGCGACCAGGCTCGCGGAGGCCTTCGAGTCCCAGGGCCTGGTCGGCGGGGTCGGGCACATCGAGCGCTACAACCCGGCACTGCGAGCACTGAGGCTGCGACTCGAGCAGGGCGAGCTCGGCGACGTCTACCAAGTCACCACCCGGCGTCAGGGGCCGTTCCCCGGGCGCATCGCCGATGTCGGCGTCGTCAAGGATCTCGCGACCCACGATCTTGATCTGACCGCATGGGTGACGCAGCTGGAGTATCGCGACGTCTCGGCGCGCGCTGTGCACAAGAGTGGCCGTCCGCACGAGGACATGATTGCCATCGTGGCCCAGCTCGGCGAGTCGGTGATCGCCAATCACCTCGTCAACTGGTTGTCGCCGATGAAGGAGCGGGTCACCGTCGTGACGGGTGAGAAGGGGTGCTTCGTCGCCGACACTCTCACGGCCGACTTGACCTTCCATGAAAACTCCAGCGTGGCGACGGAGTGGGATGCGCTCGCTCGGTTCCGCGGTGTCAGCGAAGGCAACATGACGCGTTTTGCTATCCCCAAGCCTGAGCCACTGCGTGTCGAGCTCGAAGCCTTCCGCGATGCCGTGAGCGGCAAGTCGTCCGACATCGTGATGATGCGCCAAGGTTTGCGGACCGTTGCCGTTGCCGAGGCGTGCATCGAGTCAGCCAGTACCGCCACGACCATCACCATCGAAGCCCTCTGAAGTCACAAAGGAACACTGTGAAGATTGCTGTCATCGGGCTGGGAAAGATCGGCCTGCCACTCGCGGTCCAGTACGCCAAGAAGGGCCACGCCGTGGTCGGGGTGGACGTCAACGCCGCTGTGATCGACGACGTCAACGCAGCACGTGAGCCATTCCCGGGGGAGGCGCATCTGGCGGAGTTCTTGCGTGAAGTGGTCCCGGCCGGTTGTCTGCGGGCGACGTCGGACTATGCCGACGCGATCCCCGATGTGGATGTCGTCGTCGTGGCCGTCCCGCTCTTCGTCGACGATGAGAGCCAGCCCGACTACTCGATCATGGACTCTGCTGCCCGCAGCATCGGGCAGAACATCACTCCAGGCACACTTGTCTCGTTCGAGACCACCTTGCCGGTGGGGACGACACGGACCCGCCTGGCACCGATCCTCGAAGAGCAATCGGGGCTCACGTCCGGCGAGGACTTCCATGTGGTCTTCTCACCCGAGCGCGTGCTGACCGGCCGAGTCTTTCAGGATCTGCGCCGCTATCCCAAGATCGTCGGTGGGCTTGAGCCCGAGGGTGCCCGCCGGGCGGTCGAGTTTTACGAGGCAGTGCTGGACTTCGACGAACGTGCGGACCTGGAGCGACCGAACGGAGTCTGGGATCTCGGCACAGCAGAGGCGTCAGAGCTGACGAAGTTGGCAGAGACCACCTATCGCGACGTCAACATCGCGCTGGCCAACCAATTCGCCAAGTTCGCAGAGTCCAACGGGATCGATGTCTACGGGGTCATCGATGCCGCCAACTCCCAGCCCTACAGCCACATCCACCGCCCGGGGATTGCTGTCGGAGGCCACTGCATTCCGGTATATCCGAGGCTCTACCTGTCAAACGATCCTGGTGCTGAGGTGGTCCGGGTGGCGAGAGCCACGAACGCATCTATGCCTGCATACGTTGTCAGCAAGTTGGCCGATGCATACGGCGACCTCGCTGGCGCAAAGGTCGTGGTGCTGGGTGCCGCCTATCGAGGTGGTGTCAAGGAGACGGCGTTCTCGGGCGTCTTCGCGACTGTCGAAGCTCTTGAGAGCGAAGGGGCCCATGCGGTCGTCCACGACCCGATGTATGGCGATGAGGAGCTCAGCGCTCTCGGCCTCGAGCCCTATCACCTAGGTGAGGTAGCAGATGCTGCAGTAGTTCAAACGGATCACGCGGTCTATAGCGATCTCAGACGAACGGATCTTCCGGGAATTCGGGTTCTGATGGATGGCCGAAAGATCGCGGCGAAGGACTCCCCCTTGGCGGCGATCACCTTGACGATAGGTGTGGGCTCTAAATGATTGTTTCGTCGATTCAATTACCGAGGGTTGAGCAGCAAAGGCCTTAAACGAAGATCTAACTGCTTGCCGAGATGTTCGTAGGAGAACTCTTCCTTGACCACGGCGAAGCCGTTCGCTCCCCACATAGCCCGATCCTGATAAGAGCTCTCGAACATTTCGGTCATTCCATCGGAAATGTCCGAAGCGCTGTTGGTGCGGCGCCACACGCCTGCATTCGCATCTCTGACAACGTTATTTACAGGATTGCCGGTGAGGAGTACTGGCCGAGCTGACGCTAAGTAATCGAAGAGTTTGTTCATGCTGATTCCGAACCGGTAGAGCTTGAGAGGAAGCATGCTCAAGACGACAGCGTCAGCTTTCTCCATCATTTGAGGAAGTTCAGATTTCAGAACTGCATCGGAGAAGAGCACTGATTCGTGAAGCCCTAGCGAATCAACCAATTCGATGAGAGCTGGTTTAGACGGTCCGTTGCCGACGAGTTCTAGGAACATAGCGCCGGGACCAGAAGCGTTCTGAGCGTTGTGAAAACCGAGAATGATCTGTTCAAGATCGTTCGCAGTGCCGTGCGTTCCGCAGTAGAGAAACCTAAAAGGTACATTCATTGGTGGAGGCGTGAGTTTGTAGGAGTCAACGTCCGTTCCGTTGGAGATCCAGACAATCTTTTCGCGGTCGACGCCAAACGTTGTGATGTAAGTGTGAGCTTCCGGCATAGTCGTGATGATTAACTCGGCGTTCCTGTACAGATGACGTTCAAGTCGTCGCAAAAGCCGTGCGGGCAGACCATCTCGGGCCAGTGCGCCCATGTCGATCAGCGTCTCGGGCCACAGATCACGCACTTCGAAAATGAATGGAACGCGGTGACGTCGCGCGAGACGAAGAGCTGCCCAAGCGGCTAAAGGGTGAACTGTGCTTCCGAGGACCATGCTAGGAGAGCTGAGGCTTCTGGTTGTTCGAGGTACGAGTAGCCGCGCCGTGAACACGAGCATATTTACTAGTCGACTCAGTCCACCACTTGTGTAGTTGGGGGATTTGATCCAATGCCACGAGACATTCCCAAATCTGCCTCTCCTTAAAGTCGATGCTGCTCTTTGTTCGCGTGACGAATGGACCGTTGTTGCCGCGATAATCGTCGTGGTCCAGCCAAGCTCACCGAGTCGAGATGCCAAGAAGTGGTGACGAAGGCCGCCAGCTCCGTCGAGTGGAGTCGCGGCGTAGTGATTGATCAGCCACAAGTGAGGCTCTCGCGGTTCTTCCGCCTGGTCGACGGTCATGACGTACCTGTGCGGAGATTGGCCTGGTTCATGTCGTTCTCATCCAATGATGGGGTGGGAGCGTTAATCGCCAAGAGCAGAAAGATCCAAAGGAATCGCGAATCGTAGTAGTCGCCGGAAAACATTGAAGAAACGAAGATAATCGAGGCCATCGCTAGGAACACAACGCTGATCGGATTGGAGCTTTGGGGCACGACGCGTTTCAGTAGAATTGTCAGCGAGCCGAGGAGGATAATCAACCCGAACGCGCCCCCTTCAGCCGCCGTTTGCATGATCAAATTGTGCGGATAGGTGAATCCGTTGCCGTAGTAGTCCTCGAATCCTCGCAACCCTGCGCCGAAGAAGAAGTTCTGCTCAAACAAGTCTCGGGCAGCTCTCAGGAGATTTCCTCGTCCAGATGTGTAGCCCTCATTGAGGGTCAGCACGATAATTCGTCCATCGATAATCTGGTCCACAGAGTCCGCAAAGTTTCGGTAGACGAGCACCATGCATGCAGTGAGTAATGCGAGTCCGGCGAAGATCTGCATTGGCCGTAGGCGCTTCAGCAACGGCGCAAGCACACAGATCGAAGCTAGTCCAGCCAACATTCCCCCTCGTGATCCTGAAATGATCGTGGCTACGACCATCAGGGGCGTCACGATCAATGCAAAGCGTGGAAGTTTACGGATGATCACCAGTCCAACGATCGCAAGAAGGCCCATCATGGTGATTCTGCTGAAAACGTTGGGACCGCCCCCGAAAGCAGCGGCCCGTTCCCCTGCACTGGATGAAGCGAGACCGGCGAGCGAGTAGACAATGCCGGTGACGGCTGCGCACCACAGGAACGTTTCCGCAACCACGGCACGGTTCCAGCGCAGCAACATGGCTGCCGTCAGACACGCAAGAAGCATGCAGATCAGATCGATGACAGCCTCCCATTCGTCTGGAAGATTCGGTCCCCAGGCAGCGGTCATCAACGCGTAGAGAAGCGGCAACGACACGATGAGGGCCGAAGACGCGGCCGGGCTGTCGCGACGGATGTTCGCGAAGGCGACTATGCCCGCGACGAGTGTCACCAAGATCATCGCGAAAAGTCGCTCAGGAATGAGGAGGGGGTTTGTCATTCCAATTCGTTCAAACGAGAATTGGCCGGCCAACAACACAACGAAGAACACGAGGGTGATCGGCCGCAGCAGCGTTGCTTTGTTCGCTGCGTCCTTGGTGGTTGGGAAGGAGAAGGAAGAGGGAACGCGACTACTCACAGTGGTCTCGATCCTCTATTTCTGCGGGGAGCAGGCGTACGGCAACGATGATCATGATGCTATACGCAAGGAGGCATCCGAGTGCCGCGCCCAGTGCGCCAAGAGAGGGAATCAAGGCTGCCACGCAGACGGTTGTCAGGACGGCTGCCCCAATGTCCAACTTCATGCTCTGACCGACCGAGCCCCGCGCCAGCCATGCGGAAGATATCTGCAGGTAGCACGCCCACGCGGCGGACGCGAGGCAAAGCGGCACAATCAAAACGGATGCGGGCTCAAAACTCGGACCTAAGAGTGGCAGGAGAAGGAAACGAATTCCAGCTGCCAACGGCACTGCAAGTAGTGCGAAGAAGATGAAGTCGCGCACAGCTCGCTTCGCCAAGTCAACGCGAGTGAGCGATCCGCCCATGAACCCGACGACCCGGCTCTCACCGAGTCCTCTCCCGGCCCACACCAGCATCTCGCTCGCAGTGGCCACAGCGACATAGAGGCCAAGGGCCTCAGTAGAAGCGAGAACGGGCAGGATGAGTCGTTCGACCCTGGACGCCATGAGTGACCCGAAACCACCGAACATGTATCGGATGGATGTGCTGCTTACCGGCCCGAAATTCTGACGCCAGTTTCGGGGATTGAACGACCAACCTCTTAGGCTCAAGGTGAGGGCCAGAACGATCGGCAGTGGCGCAGCATAAACTCCAACCCACAATTCAGGGTCGTCGACGTCAAGCAGAAAAAGCCCAACGGTTGAGGACAGTACCCACAGCTGTACCCCGACCTGAAGCCACAGAAATGTGCCAAGGCTTCCTTTCGCCATGCCCACCCCGCGTTCGATGGAGAGAGAGGCACCGATTGCAGCAGTCGCAAAACAGATAGCTGCAACGTAGTAGCCGAGGCCCACGGTGATGGTGACGCTTGCGATCGCGATTAGCCATACGTGGCTATGAGCGCTTTGCAAGTGTCTCCCGACTCCTCTGAGAGACTCGCGATCTACTCCCAGAGCCATTAGCGGCGCCAGCACATAGGCGCTTTGGAGGACCCAGGCCACTTCACCTCGAGCGGACGGCCCCAGTTCCCGCGCCATCAAGATGTTGGCGACGAATGCGACAGCTGCAGCGAGTAGCGCCACACCGGACGTGGCCGCGGCCGCGGTCGTATCTCGGCGGCTGCGAAGTGGGGTTTTGAATCTCAACGCTGGGAACTCATCAGTCGGATCTCAGTGGTTTCAGCGAGCAGTCTCGTCCGTCAGCGGTCCTGCTGAATGAACAGGATCCCTCGAGGACGATGATGCAGCTGTTCACATGCTTCCCTATCTGAACCAGGCCAAGGGTAGTCATGGCTGAGTAATTGATGAAACGCCCAAACTACCGGCTCAACTCCTGTGGAGTGGTGTACCGGGCATGTGTGGAGTGTAGGCGCTGATGGCTTAAAGCTCGGGATCGGTCACCACCTCGCCAGGGTTGTCGGCAACCGTTTCGACGACGTCAGCCCTCGTGGGCCTTAAGTGTCTATCTAGCTACCGTGGTCCACCGCTGCTCAAGAAGGTTACGGGTTGGTCTATTGCCGATCACATGCGCACTGAGCTCGTCGAGGACACGCTGAAAACAGTGTCGCGATCACGGTCATCGAACCGATGGCGATCTTCCAATCCGACCTTGCCTGTCTGCGTCGGCCCCGTGCCGGGCTTTGGCCACTGGTTCGGGGATACTTTCCTCGATGTGTCGCGCCGGCGTGTGCTGGGAGGACGCGGTGGCTGAATAGCCCATGCAGCCGTCAAGAACGGGCCTCTTCACCGCTTCATCTGCACTACGAAGGCGCAGACCAAGCACGACATCATCGACTGGATCGAAGGATTCTCCAACTCGCGCAGGATGTACTCGGCGCTCAGCAGTGAACGACCGAAGGTGGTCCAAGGCGGCTACGGCTGGCCAGCGACGGATTAGTTGAGCTCATCACGGAGACCGTTGTTCTCGTTGCCCTAGTTTGGTCATTACTCGCACTACGAAAAGACCAATCGCTTCAGGCGTTGAACTATTGGGGCGCGACTCTCCTTCTCACATACTTGGCGACCGTCTCGGTGTTTCAGCCGCAGAATCGTTATATTTACGTACTGGTTCCAGTCACCTGCTTGTTGTCCTGCTCCTTGATGGAGCGATATGCCGATGGCTCAGAACCTAGAGTCCTCATGCCGAAGATCCTCCCCAGAGCCGTGATTTTTGGGTGTCTCGTTTGTTTCGTTGCCGGCTCAGCTCTCATGGCAGTGAACTATCGACTAGACGCTCGACAGGAGCAGGTACAGGTCCAGGCCCTCACAGACCACGTAGCTGGAGACGGCGGCGGTTACCTTACCCTCGGCAACACTTCGCAAATACTAGCGATCAGTTACGCCGTCGCCCCCGCCCCAGCGCTGTCGGCAGACCCCTCCCTCAACTCGCCGGCGGAGATCTCGCGGCTTGTTCGTTCGTGGGGTGTCCGATCCTTCATAACCAGCACGGAAGAGGACCAAGTCTTCGTCCGCAGGGTAGTGACTGAAGCCTACGGCGCAGACGCGCAACTCACCCCGCCTATGCGTCTCGACGTGCCCGGTGGCGAGATCACTCTTCAATCCTTGGCTCGCGACTAACTCGTGTGTCACATCTTTGAAATAGATTGTCGTTCAGGTCAATCCGTCATTTGGGGAGCGCCAAACCCGAGCAACTCTTCGCTCTGCGAGCCGGTCTTCACTACCCACGCTGAGCGGTCCGCCGCTAGGGCGGCCTCGGGTGCTGCAGCACCCGGGGTCCTTCTTCGGCCTTTTCCTCTGGCAGACGTGAACCCTTCACAGGAGACGCGTCCCCCACAGGACGATCCAAATATCCACGGGTATGTCAGAAGAACTCTGGCGTCTGCGGTAAAGCTGTCACCGGGCAGGTATCCCCTTGACGACAAGGTTGGAAGCGACGTCTCTGACTACGCAAGCGGCCGCGCCAACTGTCGCATCCTTACCGATCGTGAGGCCGGGGAGGACTGCGCTGTGTGTTCCTAACTGTGCGCGGATCTCGACTGAACAGTTTCCGGATATGGCAACGAGCGGATTCAACGTCACGAAGTCAGCCAACCGTGAGTCGTGTCCCACCGTGCAGTTCAGGTTGATGTGCACATGACGTCCGACGGTGACGTTTGTCGTGATCGACGCACCAGCGCATACAACGGCGCCTTCACCGAGTTTGCAGTCGGCGCCGAGGGCCGAGCCGGGATGCACGAGTGTCGCCGCTCGCCAGCCACGCGCGTCGAGCCTAGAGGCGATAGATTCTCGCACTTTCCCGTCTCCGATGCCTATGACGTACCAAACCGGACCATCACCCGGTGCCTCGGAGGCGAGATCGCCTATGATCTGGCGGCCCAGGCGGTTAACCCGTTCAACGTCTGCTGACTTCGGCGAATCATCGATGAAACCAAGCAGATTCCAAGTCGGTTGGGTCCGGTTGATCGCATCCACCACATCGGCGACCTCGCGTCCAAAACCGCCGCAGCCAACGATCACCAGATCTTTCATCGCTGATCCCCTTGGAACTCGGTCATGGTGGCGACCCCTTCTTCGGTGATGCCGCGCCGCCCCAGCACGG
>JACMOZ010000053.1 GCA_014377785.1 Aeromicrobium sp. | reverse complement strand
TACGCCGGTATCGTCCTCCTCGCCGGACTCACCACCGTCCTCTTCCTCGGCGGCTGGGCTGGCCCGTGGTCGGACTCGATCGGCTGGATCTGGTCACTGCTCAAGATCGTCGCCGAGGCGTTTCTCCTCATTTGGGCGCGCGGCGCCTACCCCCCATTGCGCGAAAGCCAACTCAACGCCTTTGCCTGGAAGGTTCTCGTGCCGATCGCTCTCGCGCAACTCGCCCTGACAACCGTGGTGGCGGTGATGATCGCATGACAAGCTTCCCCGGAAAAGGCATGCTGCTCGGCCTCAAGGTCACGTGGCGCAACCTCACTCATCGCAGCGTCACGGCGCATTATCCCGACGTCGAGCCCGAACTTCCGCCCCGTAGCCGCGGCGTCATCGCCCTACAGGAGGAGAACTGCACGTCTTGCATGCTGTGCGCCCGTGAATGCCCCTCGTGGTGCATCTACATCGACTCGCACAAGGAGACGATCCCGCCGGCCGTCGAGGGTGGCCGCGAACGCAGCCAGAACGTGCTCGACCGTTTCGACATCGACTATTCGATTTGTATGTATTGCAGTATCTGCGTCGAGGTATGCCCCTTTGACGCTTTGCACTGGTCGCCCGAATTCGCTTACGCCGAAACCGACATCGCCGATCTGACTCATGACAAGGACCGCCTGCGCGAGTGGATGTGGACCGTGCCGCCGCCGCAAGCTCTCGACCCCCATGCCGAGCAGGCCAAGGAAGTGATAGCCGTCGAAAAGCTGTTCATTCGTCCCGACGCTCTGCCTGCTGGCGACGATGGGCACGGGGGCGGGTTGTGACAGTAGCCGAACTGCTGTTCCTCATGCTTGCGGCGCTGGCGATTTTTTCGGCGCTGCCTGTCGTCTCGACCGACCAGCTCGTCCACGCCGCGTTGTGGCTGGTCATCACGCTCGGTGCCGTCGCGGGTTGTTATCTGTTGCTCACGGCCGAGTTCGTCGCCTGGGTGCAGGTCCTCATCTACATCGGCTCCGTCGTCGTTCTGCTGCTCTTTGCGCTCATGCTGACGCGGGCGCCGACGGGCCCGGGTTCGGCCGAGAACACCGGCAACCGCTTCCTCGCCGCGGGAGTCGGCATCGCCGCGAGCGGTGCGCTCGGCGCCACAATGTATGCGGGTTTCCACGGCGAACGCATCGAGGGTGCCCGCATCGGCACTGCCAAGGAGCTCGGCAATGCCTTGTTCAACGACTGGGTGCTGGGTTTCGAAATCCTCAGCGTCGTGCTTCTCGCCGCTCTCGTCGGCGCCATCGTCTTGACCCGATCGGGCGATGACCGCTGATGCCACTCGTCTATCCCCTGCTGTTGTCCTCGGCACTTTTCGGCATCGGCCTCTATGGCGTCCTCGCCCGGCGCAATGCTGTTCTCATGCTTCTCGGCGTCGAGATCATGCTCAATGCCGCCAACCTCAACCTGGTGGCCTTCGACGCGTGGTTCGCCGACAAGCTGCATACCGGACAGGTGCTGACGTTGTTCACGATCGCGCTTGCCGCCGCCGAAATCGGGCTCGGCCTCGCCATCGTGCTGGCGTTGTTCCGTGCCACCAAGACCATTGACGTCGACGTGGCAGGGCGGGACGTATGAGCCGCCGTTGGCCCTATGTCGCGGTCACCGCGGTCCTTGCAGTACTCACCACCGTGTGGGCGATTCCGCACCTCGACGATGGTGCTGCAACCGGCTATTCGCCTCTCAGCGACCTGACCAGCGGTCAGGCGGGCGCCATTCACGTATGGATCCGCGGCGGCGACCTTCTCGGCGTCTCGCTCGCCACCCACATCGACGGACTTGCCGCTTCGCTGCTGCTGCTCGCGGCCGGGGTGGCGCTGCTCGTCCAGATCTATTCGACCGCTTATCTTGGCGACGACCCTCGCTACCGCTCCTACGCCTCGATCGTCATCCTGTTCCTGCTCGGCATGATCGCGGTCGTTGCCGCCGACGATTTCTTTGTACTGCTCATCGGCTGGGAGGTCATGGGTCTGTGCTCCTATCTCCTGATCAGCCACGAGTGGGGAAAGGAGCCCGCCCGCGCCGGTGCGGTCAAGGCCTTCCTGATAACCCGTTTCGGTGACCTCGGCATGCTCATCGCCATCCTGACGATCGGCCAGACCTATGGGACCTACCGCATCAGCGAAGTCCTTGCCGTCGAGCCTCAGCACGCCACCGGCATCGGGTTGCTGCTCTTGCTCGCCGTAGTCGCCAAGTCGGCGCAGTTCCCGCTGCATACCTGGCTGCCCGACGCGATGCCCGGACCGACGCCGATCAGTGCCCTCATCCACGCCGCCACGATGGTCGCCGCAGGTGTTTATCTCGTCGCCCGGCTGTTGCCGTTGTTTGCCGCCTCCGAACTCGTCATGACATTGCTCGCGCTGATCGCCTGCACCACGATGCTCATGGGTGCTCTGTTCGCCCTGACCGGCAGCGACCTCAAGCGCATCCTGGCCTGGTCGACGGTTAGCCAACTCGCCTACATGTTCGCCGCCCTCGCCGTCGGCGACCGCGCTGCCGGCATCGACCACTTGCTCTCGCACGGCGCCTTCAAGGCATTGCTCTTCCTCGCCGCCGGTTGCCTCATGCATGCCGTCGGCACCAGTGCGCTGTCGTCGATGGGCGGCTTGCGACTGTCGATGCCCGCGACGTTCGCGGCGACCACTGTCGGTCTCGCCGCCCTTGCCGGCGTCGTGCCGACGTCGGGATTCTTCACCAAGGACGAGATCATCGCCGCCGCTCATCGGGCCACCGAAGGCGATGCTCCCGTCTCCGCGGGCATCGCCTGGCTCGTCCTGGTCGTGGCACTGGTGACAGCGTTTGTCACTGCCGCCTATGCCGCCCGCCTCTGGGTCACGGTGTTTTTCGGCCCCGCTCAGCAAGCCCATGACGCGCCGAGGACGATGACGTTGCCGATTGTGATCCTCGCCATCACGACCCTCGCCCTGAGCATTGGCAAGCCCGTCCACCTCGGCGTCGGCCTGCTGACAACGTTTGTGGCTGCGGCAGGCATCGGCCTCGTCTGGTGGCTCCGCGAACGCCGTATCCGTCTGCCGCTCGACTGGTTGCGGCGGCCGTTGCGCGCCGAACTCGGCATCGACACGGCCTTCACGCGCTGGATTCCGGCCATGTTCGCCGGCGCGGCGCGAGCGGTCGTCGTCATCGATCGCGATGGAGTCGACTCTTATTCGCGGAGCACGTCATACGGCGCCGAATTGGGCTCCCGGCTGCTCAACCTCGGCCAGTCCAAAAATGTGCAGCGTTATGCCTCGGCGCTCGCCGTCGGGGTCCTCGTCCTGGCGGCGTTCGCGGTGGTGTGGTCGTGAACCTAATAGTTCTTGCGGTCCTTATCCCGCAACTCGCGGCAGTCGTGCTTGTCTTTGGGCGCGGTGCCTTGTCGACCCGGGTCGCCGCCCGGATCGGCGCCCTCGCCATGGCCTTGACTCTCTTTGCTGTGGTGGGCGTATGGACGCAGGAGCCCGATACCGGCTCCCGCTGGCGCTCTGAGATCGACTTACCGTGGATCGAGACGTTGCGGGTCCATTTTCATCTCGGACTCGACGGCGTCTCCTGGCCACTCGCCTTGATGACGGCCTTGTTGGCGATCCTTGCCTGCCTGGCTTTGGCCGACAGCGACATCGGTTCGCCGTCCCTCGTAGCGCTGGTCCTGGTGATCAGCGGCGCCTCGATCGGCGTCTTCGCCTCCCTCGACCTGGTGCTGTTCTTCCTCTTCTTCGAACTCGCCCTGATCCCGATGTGGTTCGTCATCGCCTGGTGGGGCGATCCCCACGACGAGCCGGGCCGTCGTTATGCGGCCACCCGTTTCCTGTTGTTCACAGTCCTCGGTTCGGCGCTCATGCTTGTCGGTTTCGTCCTCGTCGCCGTCCACACCGATTCGCTGCAGATCGATGCGGTCAAGGCCTCCGGTTTCGGCGGCTCGTCGGGGCTTCTCGCCGTTTCGCTCATTGCGGCTGGCTTCGCGGTCAAGACTCCGCTCGTCCCGCTGCATACCTGGCTGCCCGACGCGCACAGCAAGGCGCCGACTGTCGGATCGGTCCTCCTCGCGGGAGTTTTCCTCAAGCTTGGCACCTACGGGTTGTTGCGGATGTGTGTCGACATGCTGCCCGCCGACACGGCTCGCATCGCGCCGTATCTCGCGGTCGCCGGCGTCGGCGGCATCATCTATTCCGGACTTGCCTGCCTCGGCCAGGACGACCTCAAACGGATGATCG
>JACMOZ010000460.1 GCA_014377785.1 Aeromicrobium sp. | reverse complement strand
TCCTGGGGCACTCGTCCCCGCCGACCCCGATAAACTTAGATGGGAAGAGCTCCATCACCTCGTCCAAGACGTCCGTGAAGAACTCGACGGTCGATTCCTCCATATTGAGCACAGCAGGGTTGATTCCCCAGCGGGTGAAGACCTTGCGGGGTTGACCGTCGACGCTCAGTCGCGGGTAGGCGGCGAGGGCAGCCTGCACATGTCCGGGTGATTCGATTTCCGGCACCACAGTGATGAAACGCTCGCTCGCGTAGGCCACGATCTCCCGTATGTCGTCCTGAGAGTAAAAGCCACCGTGCGGTCGACCGTCGCCTGGTGCCTCGGCACCCGCCCCGAGCTGGGTCTCGTGGCGCCATCCACCCACCTCTGTGAGCTTCGGATACTTCAGGATCTGGACGCGCCATCCCTGGTCGTCAGTGAGGTGTAAATGCAGCCTGTTCAGCCGGTGCATCGCCATCAGGTCGAGGAAGCGGAATACCTCGTGCTTCGTCAGAAAGTGCCGGGCCACATCGAGCATGATGCCGCGCCAGCCAAACCGGGGGCGGTCGCCTACTTTTACCGCAGGGATGGCCCACCGGATCTCGGCGACCCGTGCGCGGCGGTAGATATCGGGCGGTAGGAGCTGCAGTAGCGTCTGCACCCCGTAGAACAGGCCGGCTGTATCCCCGCCGAGAATCGTGACGACTGCATCGCTGGCATGCAGGCGATAGCCCTCGAGACCGATTCCCTGGTCGATAGCGAGGCGGATATTTCCATCGGATGCCAACGGAAGGGGAAATCCGGTTGCCGGTGCGAGGGCGCCACGTAAAAGGAGTGCTACGGCCTGAAGCCCGGGGGGCGCTGCGATTGCAGTACGCGAGTCAATGACGAATTCGCCGGATTCGAAAAGCAGCGTGCTGGGGCGTGGGATGAGCATCGTGAGGGACGTGGGCAGGCGCTCAACGCGCATGCGCACCCACGTGACCGGCGGGCGCATCAAGTGCTGCGAAGTCGCCGCGCTCGTCCCCGTCTAACCCGGTTACCGCCTCGCCGTCGTTTTTAACGACGATTCGTCGTGATTGAGGCAGCCTACGTCGAATCAAGTCGAGTTGAACCGTGCCGAACAGGGGCATTGCCTCCAGTACACCAAGCAACACCCTGTCGGAGACTCGACAGATATAGGCAATGGCATTGACGCGGCGCCGATCGCACCGTGTCCAGAGCCGGGGGTGCCAATCGTCATAAAGATTTCGCAGCTGGCTGCCTGCTCGTGACTGGGCAGGATGTACGGTCGTATCCATCGCGCTCGCCGAAAATACCGGGGTCATTCTCATAGTCTGAATGATGGCGGTATCCGCGAGAAGGAGGCCTGCCGGCACTTTCTCTACGTAAACCGGGGAAAGAAAACTGCCAGTCGAGCCTGCACTGTAGTAACTCGTGCGGATGTTGCCGGTGCGGGGATTGTTCCTGTCGCTGGCAACTTTTGCAGAGAACATTCGTGAACAATATCCCGAGTGCGCATCTCAAGCAACACGTGTCGCACTTTGTGCAACACGCCAACCCCGAGCGAGAGGGCGATCACGCAGAATCACCTGCCCGCTAGCTTCAGACTCTTGACGGAGCGAGGTCCTTCTGTACGCCGACGACGCAGCACTGGATTGTCGAGAGGCAGCTCATCTCGATCGCGCAGCAAGCCTTCGACAAGCTTGACTTCTGAACAGCGGCCAACCACAGATAGACGTGGTTCCCATGATCCCGAGCCACGGGCGGGATTCGATGCCCGCATAGTCGGCCGATTCACGTGACCTACGGCTACTATTAGGGCCGGCACGCCTGCTTACTACCGTGTCCGCCTTGAACCAAGCTTGGCCGAGATGCGGAGAGCCGTGGCAGCTGCCAGTGGTCCTACCTCCCGCACCTTCGCTGCGGTCATCCGCGATGACAGGGACGACACGCTCAACGCAGCTACAACGACGTCATCGTGATTGAAGATCGGCGCCGCGACGCAGCGCACTTCCGGCTCGTTCTCTCGGTCATCGACCGAGTAACCTCGCCGTCTGACAGAAGCGAGCTCTAATCGCAGCCGCATCGGGTCGACTATCGTGCGAGAAGTGATCGGTCTGAGTTCACCACTCAGAATCGGCTCGACCACCCCTCCCGCGCTGAATGCCAGAATGGCCTTGCCTACCGCAGTGCAATAGGCGGGCATCGTCGCTCCGATTCGTGACGCCATGCGCACCGTGGCCTCGTCTTCGACCTTGTCGAGATAGACAACATCGTGCCCGGAGAGCACCACGAGATGGCAGGTGCTCGACGTCGCTCTCATCAGTAATCGCAATTGCTCGTTTGCAACGCTCCGCAAGTCGAGACCGTCCAGGTAGGCCTGCCCAAGTCGCAGGCTTCCGTGACCCAGACGGAATTCGCCCGTGAGGTGGTTGCGTTCGAGCAGGTTCTCTTCGAGCAGAGGAGCAACGAGTCTGAGAATTGTGCTCTTATTCATACCCGAGATGTTGGTCAATTCGGCTAGCGTCACCCCCGTAGCGTGACCCGGGCGTTCAGCGACGACTGCCAGCAATAACAGGGCCTTCCGAAGCGATGCCGATGAGTTTCGGGATTCAACTCGCGCGACGGTCATCCTTTAACTGCTCCGGCGAGACCGGAGACCAGCTTGCGCTGAACCGCGATGAAGAATATCAATACGGGGATAGTCATGATCACCGAGCCTGCCATGATCGCGCCCCAGTCGTTCTGGTCTGGTTTGAAGAACGTGAGCAATGCCATCGGAAGCGTCTGATTGTTTTGCGCAGAGATGATGAAGGTCTTGGCGAAGAGAAAGTCGTTCCAGGTGGAGATGAAGGAGAAGACGGATGATGCCACTACGCCCGGAGCTACTAGCGGGAACAACACCGAGCGTACAAAACGAAAGCTACTCGCTCCGTCCAGCAGAGCAGCCTCTTCTATTTCGATCGGTACCGCCGCGACGAACCCTCGAAGCATCCAGATGGCGAAAGGTATGCTGAAACCGACGTGCACCAACACCAGCGACCCGAGCTGATTGAGGCCGACCAACGGGATAACCTGACCGGTGTTCCGAAGTAGAAAAAACAGTGGAATGGTCAGCGCCTCGATCGGCACCATCTGGGCGACGAGTATCACGATGAGCAGTTTCGTGCGCATCTGAAAATCGTAACGAGTGAGAGCGACGGCCGCCAAAAACGCGAGCGACGTCGACAAAACGACGACGGTGAGCGCCACGATGACGCTATTGAGAAAATACTGTCCGAAATTGTTGACCGACAGCACCCGCATGAACGAGTCGAGCGACGGCGAGAGCGTGAAGGGTGACGAATCTCCCGCTTCGAGCGCGGTCTTCGGTTTGAGGGCGGAGAGCAGCATCCAAAACAGGGGAAAGGCAATGAACGCGGTGATAACTATCGCCACGACATCGGCGCCGATACCTCGACGCGAGCCGCTTCGCCGACGGGTTTTCCTCAGTCGTGCCGCAGCCCGTGTTGTTGTAGTCGATTTCTGCAGGATGGCGGTCACAGGGGATCACCCACTCTCTTAAGCATCCGTAGGTAGACGAGGGTGACTAGCATCAGCAGAACGGTCATTATCACTCCGAGTGCAGATCCCAACCCGTACAAGCTGGCAGCGAAAGCCTGTTGGTATCCGTAGACATTCAGCACCAGGTTCTGCCCGGCTATTCCCCCGCCATTTGTCATGATGTAGATCTGCGAAAAGATTTTAAAATCCCAGATGATCGATTGGATGGTAACGATCATCACGATCGGTCGCAGCATCGGCAAAAGGATGCTCCAAGCGATGCGGGGAGTCGATGCTCCATCAATGCGCGCCGCCTCGATCACTTCTGTCGGGATTGCCTGGATTCCGGCATAGACCGTAACCATCACAAATGGGAACGAGCACCAGATCACTTCGCTGCCAACCAGCCCGAACGCCGACCACTTGTCATACGTCCAGGAATAGCCGACGAACTGCGTAAACCCGATGGAGGCGAAGGCCTTATTCACGAGGCCGAGGGTCGGATCAAAGAGGAAGAGCCAAACCGCACTCCCAGTCACTGCCGGTGTAGCCCACGCAGCTAGCGACACGACAAACAGCGTCGTCCTCACCCGGGTGCGCAGCCGCGTAGCCAGTACTGCGAGGGCGCCGCCGACCAGCAGGGTCACAATTACGCATCCGGTCGCGAAAACGAGAGTATTGGCGAGCACTGTCCAAAACTGCGGGTCGCCGAAAAGTTTCTGGTAGTTCTCGAGCCCGGTGAATCGGAGTGGAGCATTTCCGCTCACCTGAGCCTGGCGGTAGTCGTAGAGCGAGACATTGATCAGCTGGAAGATCGGATATCCCAGCAGTGCGATCAGCACAATGAACGCTGGAGACAAATAGAGCCATGGTTGGAGTGGGCCACCCTTGAGCGAAGAGGGCCTACGGCGTGACTGAGCCCGGAAATCTCGCGGCTCTCCGAGGTCGTGCGCTCCCGAGGCCGCAGGCGCTAGAGGCGTCGTCGACGTGGTCAAACGCCTGCCTCAGATTTCAAAACGATACCCCTCATTGCGATGCGAAGGCCTGGTTCATGGTGTCCGTGGCTTCCTTCGATGCAGTATTCACATCCGCTTTACCCGTGACTATCTTCTGGTACATATTGGTGAATACTTTCTGCGCGTCGATAGTCGACCAGGCTTCCGTTACCGGCACGAAATCGGTTCCGGCAGTGATGGTCGCGATGAACGGTGCTACCTGCCTATTTTTCTTAGCGACGGATTTCTGCACGTCGTTAAAAGTAGGAAGGTTGCCCATCGCGTCGAACATTTTTTGCTGATACTTCTTGTCAGCGAGGAGCTTGACGAAGTCCGCCGCGAGCATGTGCCTCTTTGAGCTGGAGAAGATTCCTAGGTGGTTCCCTCCGGCGAAGGCGGGTGCGATCGACCCCGCGGTCTTCCCTGGAACGGGCACGACGGCGAAGGAATCTTTGATTGCACTCGCGGCCACTGCCTGGTAGTTGAAATCGCCGCCGATCGTCATGGCGGACTTCCCAGCGATGAACTGCTGAACGCTTGCGTTACCGCCGAACTCCGCGCAGGTCTGCGGGGGACAAATATCGTCTTTGATCAGATTCGTATACGCGGTGATACCTGCCCGTGATGCTATTGAATCGAGCCCGGATACGAACGTGGAGCCCTTCTTCTTCGCGATATTTCCACCGTTCGCCCAGAGGTACGGCATGGCAGAGAATTGTGCCGCTCCGCCTACCGAAATACCGAGCATCGTGGGCTGAGCTGAATGCACAGCGCGGGCCACTGTCTCGATCTGATCGAGGGTCTTCGGCACTTTGAGGTTGAGTTGCCTCAGAATGTCCGTTCTGTAGTACAGGGCACGCACGCCCACAAACCAGGGAACACCGTAGTTCTTTCCTTTGATTTCGGTTGTCGCGAGAATCTTCTTGTCGAGATCTTTCGACGAATCCCACGACTTGATGTCGGCGGTGAGGTCGGCGAGCCCGCCTGACGCGACATACCCAGCCAGGTCTGTGTTACCGAACTCGGCGACATCAGGCGCGCTTGCAGGATCGTTGAATGCCGCCTTGAACTTCTCTGCTCTGGTGTCGACAGGAATGTACTGGATATCGACCTTCACGTCTTTGTGGTCGGTTTCGAACTCCTTCACTGCTTGATCCACGACGGCGGCCTTCGGATCCTGGTTTACCTCCGAGAAAAGCCACACTCGAAGCGTGCCGCTCTTCTCCTGCTTCACGATCGGCGCAGTATTCGTCGTGGGTGGGGCGCAGCTGGTCAATACGAGGGCGGCAAGCACAGCTGTCGCGACAGATAAGCCTAGTCTCATCAGTTCTCCATTAAACGATTTCACGAAGCTCAGCACTCGGTCGCCGGACACCGTATTTCCCAGAACTATACGAACCGTTTGATGTTCGTGGATAGCAAAATTAGTAATGTTTTGCCCTGCAAAATTCATAACCCAAGTTTTGTTGGCGCACTAATCGAGAGAGCGAACAACTGACCGTCTGCCAGCTTCTTTTCGCGAATGCCGACAGGCATGAGCGGGACGCGCAGCAACGGGCTGAACGTGAACGAAACAACGGTGACTTCGACGGCGCGGAGATTGCCGCCTTCCACAAGTTCGGGAACCGCGACGACTGGATGCAGGCGGCCGAAGCCACTGGCCAGTTGCGCGCTGAGGGCGACGACACCGGGCTCGACAACGACAGCTCAGAGCGTCGTCGGCAGTTCGTGCCGAGTTTTGAAGGCAAGGCAGACCAGAAGACGATTGACACGAGGATACTCGCAGCCCGGGATAACGCCGATCATCCTCGCCAGGCTGTGCGCACTCAACCCGGCAGAGCAGCAGCACCGCGCCGTCACGGCGAGTCGGCTGTGCAGCAGCGAGAGAGGGGCGGGATCTCCCGGTAATCGCGGGAACGCCGGTGCTTCGCCCTGCCGCTTCTATCGACGTTTCTCAAGGCCGAAGTGACGACGGCTTCTGGCCCGCGTCCACGAAACGGGGTCAAGGCCAGACGGTTTGTCTATTCACCCCAACAGTTTTACAGGCCGCAACCAGCGTTGTCCCTCCGGCCATCAACACCCAGAACCAGGCCCGCTTATCGATCAAATGGGACTGCTGAAGGTTTAGTTGTCACTGTGTCCTGCCCCACAGTTTGGTTACCCGAAACAGTGTGAAGATCTGGCCTTCTTTTGAGAGGCTTCATCCATGCCACGACCATTCCCCGCCGAGTTTCGTCTTCGAGCAGTCGCTCTCGTGCGAGCCGGGAAACCCATCACGACCGCGGCCGTCCAGCTCGGGGTTAGCGCGGGAGCGCTGCATAGCTGGGTGCGCCAGGACCAAATCGATCGAGGCGAGCGACACGGGATAACGACACCGGAAAGCGCGGAGTTATC
>JACMOZ010000459.1 GCA_014377785.1 Aeromicrobium sp. | reverse complement strand
GCCGCTGAAGGTGCTGGTTCCCGCCGCAGTGCGGTATTGCAGCGACCAACCGCTGACGCTGATGTCTTTGTCGGTCGGGTTGTAGAGCTCGACAAACTTGGTTTTGTAACTCGCGCCGGCTGAACCGCCGTTGGCATAGACCTCATTGATCACGACGTTGTCGCCGGCCGGAGTGGCCTGGGCCGGGAGGGCGACGAGCGCCGATGCTGCCAGGGCGACCGTTGTCGCCCATCGTGCTGCGAAAATTTTCTTCATGCTTTTCTCCAAAGATTGGGGTGGCCGCCCGGCCGGGCACGAAGGCCTGGCCGGGCGGCCCGAGGTAGCTACTTGCGGACGACGTTGAGGCGGAATTCGCTCAGGGAGGGCGCGGCCAGATCGTTGCCCAGATAACGGGCCGTCAAGGTTTTCGAACCCACACTCGTGAACGGTGTCAACCTCACTGTGGCCTTGCCGTGCCTGACGGTGCCCACACCGATAGCCTCGCTACCGTCCATCACCTGAACCCGACCATCGGCAACCGTGAATCCCGCCGCCTTGATAGTCAACGTCACCTTGACCTTCGTCCGATTGACCACCACTTTGTGCGGCGACAACTTCACCGTCGTCACCGTCGGAGCCTTCGAGATGGTGATGGGAATGCTCGCCCTGGTGTTGCTCGGTGAGGCGTTGATCTCAAGGGTGGCAGCACCGACGACGCCGGCCGGCAAATCGAAATTGATGGTCGCAGAGCCGCCGGTCACGGTGAAGTCACCGAGGTCGGCGGTCTGACCCGATCCGTATTTCAGCGTCGCGGCCACCGAGGTGTTGGCGGGGCTGTTGAGCGACGTCAGGTTGAGTTTCGGCAATGTGAACGAGACGGCGTCGCCGGCCTGATAGGAGTCCGCCAGTCCGGTCGCGGCAAGTGAGCGGCGAGCGAAATCGGGGCTGACCGGCGAGTTGGTTTCGAGGTAGCCGATCCATGCTTCGTAGTCGACCAGACCGGTGTCGACCGAGGTGCCTTCGGTGAAGGCGCGGAAGTTGTCGCCGCCGGTTGCCAGAAACGAGAACGTCGCGATCTTGTAACTGCCGGCCGGGTCCAACGTCTGACCGTTGACCGTGACATGAGTGATGCGCTCGCCTTCGGAGCGTGTGTCGTCGAACGTGTAGTTCACGTTCTTCGACAAGCCGAGTTGCAGGTAAGGCCGCGAGGGGATCTTTCCGCCGGCGTCGCGTTGCCACTGCTGCTCAAGGATTTTCTCGAACGTCACACCGGTCACCGTCACCCGGTTGACCTGATTGACGAACGGCAATACCGAGTTGGCTTCGGCATACGTGATCACGCCGTCTGTGTTCGTGCCATCGGTGCCGGCATACGTCAGGTCGGCGCGAAGGCCCCCCGGATTGACAACACCGATGTCGGCTCCGCTCGGAGTGTCGCCCACCTTGGAAAGGAGTGCGTCGGCCACGAGGTTACCGATGGTCGATTCGCTTGCTCGATCCTCACTGTTTCCGACGAAGGCTCGGGTGATGTCTGCGGTCTGCGTGCCCTTCGGCTGGTTGCCGATCGTGGCGGCAAAGGCGAGAGCGTTGTCGACGATGTCCTTGACCAGCGCCACACGCGGAAAGGCAGCGGTGAGATCGCCGTCGGCCGTGATCGTACGGGCAACGTTCTGCTTCGTGTATGACTGCACGTCCCCGGTTACAGCGTCGACTGTGAGCTTGATCTGGCCGACGTTCGCGCCATAACTGCCGGTCTGCAGAATCGGGCGGGTCTTGCCGGTTTTACCCGGTATGGGCGCGTCGTAGGCATAGGCCTGGTGCGTGTGGGCCATGAAAATCGCATCGACGTCGGAGTCGGTCTGCTCGACGATCTTCTTGAACGTAGTGCTGTGCTCCACGTTTTCGGCGTAGGTCTGGGTGCCGTCCGGCGCGCCCTCATGAAGCGAGGCGACGATGACGTCCGGCGGGTCCGCAAGGGCCTCGAGTTCGGCAACCGTTTCGTTGATCGCATCGGTGGGATCGGTGAACGTCAGGCCGGCGATTCCGGCCGGGCTCACAAGCGTAGGAGTTTCCTCGGTGATGGCACCAACGACGGCCACATCGAGGCCGTCGACGGCGAACGTCGCGGACTTGGGGAGGATCGGGTCGCCCTGCGCGTCGAAGATGTTGGCGGCGAGCCACGGGAATTCGGCTTCGTTGGTCAGTCGTCCGAGGAGGTCGTCCGTGCCCTTGTCGAACTCGTGATTGCCGGTGGCCGAAGCATCCAATTCAAGAGCGTTGAGTACGTCGATCGTCGGGGTGTCGTTCTGGATTGCCGAGGCGAAGGGCGAGGCGCTGACGTTGTCGCCCGCCGAGATCAGCAGCGAGTTGTCGCTGCCGCCGTCTTGTCGAAGCTGTTCGACGGTTCCGGCGAACTTCACGGTCTTAGCATCGATGCGCCCGTGGAAATCATTGATGCCGATGAGGTTGAGGGTGACGTTGTCGGCACCTTGCGCCGGGGACGTGACCACGGCGCTGAGAGCACCGCCGAGGACTATGGAGGCAACGGCCGACGCGATGAAGCGGCGAGACGCGGCGGGACGGTGGAACAGTGACACGAGAATCTCCGAAGTATGCAATGAGTCGCGTCATAGCGGCACCGAAAAGTGCCCCGCCCCCGCGAGCCGAATTGGCCAGTTGCCGAGAGAAACTCAGCAACCAAGTGCCATACCATCGCTCTCGGATGAACGATTTGTCAACCATCGCCATCGGGAAGATGAATTCATCCGGGCATCCGTGGCAAGTGGTGTTCGCCTTTCCTCCCACGCCTTCGCGAGCCAGTTTTCTGGCCGGTCTTCGTCATGCAATTGCAGCTTCTGACGTCATCGGTCATTGAGAAGGCCGACGACGAGGCAGGCGAACGACGCGGTTGCCACCACGGACCGGACGTGATTCCAATGCACCCAGCTGTCCTCGAAGGCCGACCTCACAGTCGCGGCGCTGTCCGCGCCCGCCTCGAGGGCACCATTGAGCGGGACGTTGATTACCAACGTCACGACGAGGACGCCGATGTAGAGCGCGAGTCCCGCGATGACCCACGGACGCGGAGATTCACCCCAGCAGACCACGAGGGCCGCGGCTCCCGATCCGTACAGCCGCCAAAGACGAGTGCGAACACCGGGTTGAGGATCGCGCTATTGATGGCGCGCATCGCCTGCACGAACGTCGCATCACTGGTTCGACGCAATCCCGGCATGATCGCGTAGGAGAAGGTCACGAACAGTCCCGCCGACAAGCCGGTGAGCACAGTTGCCGCCGCAAGGATCGCCGCCCGGGTCATCGCCCACTCCAGATTCCCGTTGCGGCGGTGGCCTGCGCGTAGTCGCGGAAGTCGCGCCCGGGCCGGCCCAAAATCCGCTCCAGATCACCGGTCAGATGAGAATTGCGCCCGTCGAGCACCTTGGTGAACGAATGGGTGAGGAAATCGACCAGCTCGGGCGGCACGGCCTGCTTAGCAAGCCCCGCCGCGAAGCGCTCGGTTGTCACCGGTTCGAAGGTGGCGACACGACCGCTCGCCTTCGCGATGTCATCGACGGCATCGCCGAATGTCATGAGCCGTGGGCCCGCGAGCTCATACGTCCTGCCTTCGTGGCTACGGTCAGTCAGCGCTTCCACAGCGGCATCGGCGAGGTCGTCTGCATCTAAGAACGGCTCGGTGACGTTTCCGGTGGGCAGGGCCACCTCGCCGTCGAGGATCGAGTCGAGCATGAAGGACTTGCTGAAGTTCTGCGAGAACCAGCTCGACCGGAGGATCGTCCGAGCCGCACCGCAATGGCGCACTGCCTCCTCCGTCGGCCAGCCGTCCTCCTCGCCACGGCCCGAAAGTAGGACGAGGCGTTCGACACCGGCGTCGACGGCGATGGCGGACAGAGCTCCGACGGCTTCGGCTGCGCCGGGCACCGCCATGTCGGGGACGTAGGCCAGGTAGGCGGCTTTGACGCCGTACAGGACTGGAGCCCAGGTCTTTTCGTCGGCCCAATCGAATGGCGGGGCGCCAACGGTGCCTTCTTGATGCGATCAGTCCTCAGCGCGCCCTGGTCGCTGCGCATCCGCGACGAGGCTCCGCTCTCGATCGCCGTCGTCGTGCGGGGCGAGGCCTGGGTTGTGCTCGACCACCGGGATCCCGTACGACTCGGACCCGGCGACGTCATGGTGGCGCGAGGCCCTGAGCCCTACACGGTTGCCGACCATCCCGGAACCGCCCCACAAATCTTCATCAACCCCGGACAACACTGCACCGACGCCGAAGGCCGCAGCCTCGAAGAGATCATGTCGCTCGGCACGCGGTCGTGGGGCAACGACCCCGACGGCGAGACGATGATCGTCACCGGCACCTATGAGAGCATCCGCGCCGTGGGCGCACGGCTGCTGCGCAGCCTGCCACCGCTGATGGTGTTGCGGGACGGCGAATGGGGCGGCGATCTCGTGGACATCCTTTGCCGCGAGATGGCGCGTGAGGACCTCGGCCAGGAGGTGTTCCTCGACCGACTGCTCGATCTTGTGGTGATCGCTGCGGTGCGCGACTGGTTCAGCAGCGACCCGTCGAGGGCCCCCGCGTGGTTCCTCGCCGGTGCCGACCCCGTGCTCGGACCGGCCCTGCGACTGCTGGAACAAGACGTCGCACGACCGTGGACGATTGCGTCCCTCTCGAGGGAGGTCGGCGTGTCACGGGCAGCGCTGGCGCGACGGTTCTCCACGGTGCTCGGCGAACCCGTGATGGCCTACCTCACCTCGCTCCGGCTCGACCTCGCCGCCGACCTGTTGCGCGAGCCCGACACCACCGTCGCCGCAGTCGCGCATGAGGTCGGCTATGGCAGCCCATTCGCCCTGAGCACGGCGTTCAAGCGGGTGCGCGGTGTCAGCCCAGCTCAGCACCGGGCCCTTGCCCGCTGGGTCTGACCTCCTAACGTCATCCCGAGCCTTAACAGGACGCTATTGACCTTGTTGGGGATGACGTTGCAACGTTTCGATTGCGGGCGACTAACCTTGCCAGTGCGGCCTCAACGGAGCGGCCACGGTGCAACGAAGTGAGGAAACGTGACAGGGACGTCATTGCGGCGAACTCTCGAAGGGCTCCCCGGCGTCGACCAGGTCGGGCTCGAAGCCCGGTCCGCGACTCTCGGCACCCGATCCATCAAGACCACGTCGAAGCAGTGGGCAATCGACCTCGCCATCTCAATGGTCGACCTCACCACGCTTGAGGGTTCGGACACTCCGGGCAAAGTTCGGACATTGGCCAACAAGGCGATGCGGCCCGATCCCACCGACCCCTCGTGTCCGCCCGCTGCTGCGGTTTGCGTCTACCCCGACATGGTCAAGATCGCCAAGGAGACCCTGGGAAATTCTGGTCTCAGGGTCGCCAGCGTCGCCACCGCGTTCCCCTCTGGCCGCGCCTCGATGGAGGTCAAACTCGCCGACGTACGGGACGCCGTTGCCGCCGGTGCCGACGAGATTGACATGGTCATCGACCGCGGTGCTTTTCTCACCGGCAACTACGATCTCGTCTTCGACGAAATCGTCTCCACCAAGGAAGCCTGTGATCGCCCCGACGGCAGCCGGGCGCACCTCAAGGTCATCTTCGAGACCGGCGAACTGCAGACCTACGACAACGTCCGCAAAGCGTCCTGGCTGGCGATGATGGCGGGGGCCGACTTCATCAAGACGAGCACGGGCAAGGTCCAGCCGGCGGCCACGTTGCCCGTCACCTTGGTGATGCTCGAAGCCGTGCGCGATTTCCGCGAACAGGAAGGCCGCCAAGTCGGAGTCAAGCCCGCCGGCGGCATCCGTACGTCCAAGGATGCGATCAAATATCTCGTCACGGTGAACGAGACCGTCGGCGAGGACTGGCTCTCACCGGAGTGGTTCCGTTTCGGCGCCTCCAGCCTGCTCAATGACTTGCTGCAACAACGCCAGAAGATGATCACCGGCCACTATTCCGGCCCCGACTATGTGACCCTGGACTGATCACTCATGACTGCAAAATTCGAATACTCTCCGGCCCTTGAATCGCGCTCCATCGTCGACATCAAGTCCTCCTATGGACTGTTCATCAACGGCGAATTCGTCGACGGCTCGGGTAGTTCCTTCAAGTCGATCAGCCCAGCCACGGAGGAAGTCCTCGCCGAAGTCGCCGAAGCCACGTCGGCCGATGTCGACAAGGCCGTCGCCGCGGCGCGCACCGCCTACACCAAGACCTGGTCGAAGATGCCCGGTCGCGAACGTGCCAAATATCTGTATCGGATCGCCCGCATCATCGCCGAACGCAGCCGCGAATTTGCTGTCCTTGAGTCGCTCGACAACGGCAAGCCGATCCGCGAATCCCGCGATGTCGATATTCCGCTCGTGTCGCAATGGTTTTTCTATTACGCCGGCTGGGCCGACAAGCTGGAATTCGCCTTGCCCGGAAATAGGCAGAGCGGATCGGACCCGCAAGCGCTCGGCGTCGCCGGCCAGATCATTCCGTGGAACTTCCCGCTGATGATGCTGGCCTGGAAGATCGCGCCGGCCCTCGCTGCCGGAAACACTGTCGTCCTCAAGCCGGCCGTGACCACTCCCCTGACGGCTTTGTTGTTTGCCGAGGTCTGCCAGCAGGCCGAACTCCCGCCGGGCGTCGTGAACATCGTGACGGGTGCGGGTGCGACGGGGCAGGCGATCGTCGACCACGCCGACATCGACAAGATCGCTTTCACCGGTTCGACTGCGGTCGGCAAGGCCATCGCGCGTTCGGTTGCCGGCACGCACAAGAAAGTCACCCTCGAGCTCGGTGGCAAGGCAGCCAACATCGTGTTCGACGACGCGCCGTTGGATCAGGCCGTCGAAGGCATCGTTAACGGCATTTTCTTCAACCAAGGGCACGTCTGCTGTGCCGGTTCGCGGCTGCTCATCCAGGAGAGCATTTATGACGACGTGCTCGAACGCCTCAAGCGACGGATGGCCACCCTCCGATTGGGCGATCCGCTCGACAAGAACACCGACATAGGCGCCATCAACTCGGCCGCCCAACTTGCCCGCATCCAGGAGCTCACCGCGGTCGGCGACGCCGAGGGTGCTGAGCGTTGGTCGGCACCGTGCGAGATTCCCCAAAACGGTTTCTGGTTTGCCCCGACGATCTTCACCGGCGTGACCCAGGCTCACCGTATCGCCCGCGAGGAGATTTTCGGTCCGGTCTTGTCCGTGCTCACCTTCCGTACTCCCGCCGAGGCAATCGAGAAGGCCAACAACACGCCCTACGGTTTGTCCGCGGGAGTGTGGACCGAAAAGGGTTCACGCATCCTGTCGATGGCTAGCCAATTGCGCGCCGGTGTCGTGTGGGCCAACACTTTCAACAAATTCGACCCGGCTTCGCCGTTCGGCGGCTACAAGGAATCAGGCTATGGCCGCGAGGGCGGTCGCCATGGCCTCGAGGGATACCTGAAAGGTGCACAGCGATGAGCGAGCGACAGCGAGCGACGGCATGACCCGGATCGACGTCCGCAAAACCTACAAGCTCTATATCGGCGGCGCGTTCCCGCGCAGCGAATCCGGTCGGACTTATGAGGCGTTGGACGCCAAGGGCGGCTTCCTCGCCAACGCCTCCAAGGCCTCCCGCAAGGACGGCCGCGATGCCGTGTTGTCAGCGCGCAAGGCGTTCAGCGGCTGGTCTTCGCGGACTCCCTACAACCGTGGACAAATCCTCTATCGCGTCGCCGAAATGCTCGAAGGACGACGCGAACAATTCGTCACTGAGCTCCGTGCCGGCGAAGGGGTCACCGACAAACAGGCCCACGCCATCGTCGACGAATCCGTCGACCGCTGCGTCTGGTATGCCGGTTGGGCCGACAAACTCGCCCAGGTTACCGGCAACGCTAACCAAGTGTCCGGGCCGTTCTTCAACCTGTCGTCACCAGAACCTACCGGCGTCATCGCCATCGCCGCTCCGCAGGACTCATCGCTGCTCGGACTCGTCAGCGTCATCGCACCGGCGATCGTGTCCGGCAACACGGTTGTCGTCGTGACGTCATACGCCAAGCCCTTGCCGGCGATCGCATTGTCGGAAGTCCTCGCGACCTCTGACCTGCCTGGAGGGGTAGTCAACATCCTCACCGGTGACATCGCCGAGATCGGACCGTGGCTCGCCACACACCTCGACGTCAACGCCTTCGATTTGGCCGGTGTCGACGACGTGGCAGTCGCGACCTCACTCGAGGCAGACTCGGCCGAAAACCTCAAGCGTGTCATCCGCCCTGGGGCCATCGACTGGGAAGAGGCGCCGGGTCTTGCCAGGATGACGGCGTTCCTCGAGACGAAGACCGTCTGGCACCCGATCGGCCTCTGACTTGCCTGCACCCTATGGCGGCGCGTCGGCGAGGAGTCGTCGGAGGGCGGCTTCGCCGTGGCTGAAGTCCCGTTGTCGGCGCACCGGCTGAGGCATTGGTGGACAATCATGCACTGAGCCGGTCGGCATACGCCATCGATAGCGACCGCTTTGGTTGATCGTGTGGGCGATGCCGTGGGTCTTGATGCGGTGATGCCGTCGACAGAGACTCTTGAGATTGTCGGCCCCGGTCGGGCCCTCAGGCAGAGGAAGGTCGTGGTCCTTTTC
The DNA here is from genome assembly GCA_014377785.1 of Aeromicrobium sp. GTDB lineage: Bacteria > Actinomycetota > Actinomycetes > Propionibacteriales > Nocardioidaceae > JACMOZ01. Next base: position 7,307 of record JACMOZ010000459.1, on the reverse strand, counting down.
GGATCGTTCGGCCGGGGCGGTGCAGTTCGGGAACCGGCACTGACCATCGCGGGCGTCGAGGGCGTAGCGGAGTTTGACGCTCGGGTAGCGGCCCATCTCGGTGACGTCGAGGAGGTTGCCGGCCGGGTCGGTGAGCAGCCGATGGAACAGGGTGCCCTCATGCCCGCAGAGCTCGCGAACAATGTCGGCGGGGATCGCGGCCGAACGGTCGAGGAGCTCACCGGGGGTGTCATCGAGGCCGAGGACGGTCGAGATCGGCACAGTAATCCCGATCGTGACGCCGCTTCCGCGCCCAGTCTCCGTGCCCTCCACGTCGATGCGTCCAATCAGCAGGTCGGCGCAGAGATCAGCTCGGCGCTGGTCCATGGTCCGCGGATCCGTTGAACCAATCGCGCGAGCACGCTTGGTCAAAAGAGCGTCGATTTGGGTCGCATCGGTCGTGGAAGTCAGACCCCGGATCCAGGCCGCACCGTCGGGGTCGTGGTCTATCGCGACGTAGCGATCCTTGAAGGCTCGCCGCCAACGTGCGTTGTGCTGATTGGGTTCGGTACGGGCGACGAACCGGTTGGGCCAGGACTGCAACTGGCTGATCGTATCGGTGGCGGCGTAGGCGACCGCGCGGTCGTCGAGCTCGGCAACCGACAATTTACTCGTAAGCCGTGACGCGGCCTGGTCGATCTTCCATACGGCGAGCCGGTCGATATCCCCGCGCCGCCAGGACGCCCATACGAACGGCATCGTCCCGCGGATCCGGCGAGCCTGGGCCACGAAATCCTGGACACACTTGTTCAACAGACTCAGCGTCGACAGGCTCAAAGCCACACCAATCTCATCAGCGGCGAAACCGGCCTCCATTCGCGCAATCGCCGGATTATCGTGACGCTCGCTCTGCTGGCGGCGCAGATCGGTGAAGTCCAGCATCTCGCCGGCGAGCTCGGCCTCGCGCTCGGCGATCTCGCGTTGAAGGACCGTCATATGGTCCAACGCCATGGCGCCGCGGTCGAGAACTTTGTCCATAAAACGACACTATCGCCGCCCACTGACAGCCGAAGACGAGTGATCAGAACCTGTGGATTGGTCCTCGGGGCAGGGTACGGCGCGACCATGCTGCGACGTTTGCAGCTTCTGAGCAACGGGCTCAACCCGCCCTGACACGCAGTGCCCCGAGCAGAGCCTCGCTGTCATAGGCTCGTTGGTTATGGGCGTCGTCGTACTTGCCGGTCCTTCTGGCTCCGGTAAATCCCGTCTGGCCGCACGCCTGGGATGGCCAGTTCTGCGGCTCGACGACTTCTATCGCGAGCACAGCGATCCCGACATGCCGCAGAGTTCGCTCGGCATTATCGACTGGGATCATCCGGGGTCGTGGGATCACGAGGCAGCCATGAAGGCAATCACTGACCTTTGCGATGCCGGTGTCACCCAGGTGCCGGTCTATGACATCGGGCTCAGCAAACGCACCGGCGCGGCAACGCTCTTCACGTCCGACGGCCGTCTTGTCGCCGAAGGTTTGTTTGCCACCCGGATCATCGACGAGTGCCGTAAGGCCGGGGTCCTCGACGCCGCGATTTGCGTCCGGCACCACCGCTTCGTCACGTTCCTTCTCCGACTCAGTCGGGACCTGCGCGAAGGCCGCAAGGCTCCCCATGTGCTGATGCGCCGCGGCTGGCGGCTCATGCGCGCCGAGCCGACCATCATCACCGATGCCGTCGCGCACGGTTGTACGCCGATGACGCCGCGTCAGTCGGAACGGTTCCTGAAAGGCGGTTGAGTCGAAAAATGTATTCGATGCCAGGCGCCAACCAGGTTTCTGCGGCCGATCCGCCTCAGGTCAAGGCCGGGGTCCGAATTTGTCGGCACCATCGGTGGGAGGGCCGAACCTCGACTCTCCTCGCCGCACGACTTGGCCTTCGGCGAGGGCTTCGCGGAGTGCAGCACGGAACCGTCCCGGCCCCCAGTAGCGTGCCCCGGCAGCCTCATACAGTCCGCGGGAAGTGGGGTTCCCGCGCTCTTTCACCACGTTGGCGAGTGTCTGGATCTCCTGGTCCAGTGTCTCTTCCGGTACCGAACGCGAAGAGGTTGACATACAAGGCGAATAGACTGCTCGCCCTGGACCGGGACGGAATCGATTCGCCTTCGTGGTTGCTGACTGATGACGTTCGCCGCGAGCTCTGATCCGTTGTCGGGCGGCCTCCCGGGCGACAGTTTGGGACGCCGCATCGCCGTTCGGCTGTTTGTCGTCGTCGCTGACGTCATCGTTCTCGTCATTGCCTTCTTCGGCATCTTCACTCGTGAGCGGCTGCGCTAATTCTTCCAGCGTTTTGCCCTCGGCATTGACGCCGAAGAAGAGTTCGACGATGCCTCCGATGGCCATCACGACAGCACCGATGCAGAAGGCGATCGCGACCTGACCTCGGTCGGCTTTCGGCCGACGGTGTCGAAAAGGCGTCCGAGCGTCAGTGGCCCGGCGAAGTTTCCTAGCGCCCAGATACCGATGAACAGTGGCACCATTCCCGACGACACACCGTAGAAGGCGCTTAGCAGCATACCGAGGTTGAAGGTGACCCCGTTGTAGAGGAACGCCTGCCCGACAAACAATGCGAGTCCCAGCACGGCCCGCCTGGGATATTTGGTAAACGCAGCTTTGGCGATCTCCCTGAATGGAATGACCGTGCGTTGTCGCAACGTAAGGGTTTCGTCGGCTTCAGACAGATCCTGTCCGGTCTCTTCGCGGACTTCATCCTCAATTTGCCCGACAATGCGTTCGGCCTCATCTTCGCGCCCATGGATGAATAACCACCGTGGGCTCTCCGGCACGTTCTTGCGGACGACAAGAATGAGCAGACCCATTACAGCGCCAATACCAAATGCGAGTCGCCGGCCAATGTTAATGGGAAAGATAACGGTATTGAGGAGCAGCAACGCGGCGGCGCCGCCCGCTGCCGAGCCTAGCCAGTAGGAACCATTGATGCTCAGATCGACGCGTCCACGCACCCTCGCTGGGATGAGTTCGTCGATGGCGGAGTTGATCGCCGCGTATTCACCGCCGATGCCGGCGCCGGTGGAGAACCGGGCCAGATACAAAAACCACGGCGCCAAGGCGAACGCGGTCGCAACGGTCGCGAGGATGTAAACGCCGAGGGTGAGCATGAAGAGCTTCTTGCGTCCAAACCGGTCGGTGAGTTGGCCGAAGAACAGCGCTCCGAAACACGCGCCTGCTATATATTGAGGCTGCCACACCAATCTGGCCTACCCGACGACGCCGCAGCCGCGTTCACACTCCCAGATCATCGTTCGTCGTTCGGCTCTGAACTTGAGCCGATGCCCGATTGCGCGGCACCTCCACGTAGTGAGGGCGGCATCGTCGGCTTGTGGATCGACCATCTTTGGACCCTACCAACAATCATGCGACGCGACCCCTGGATAGGGTCCGCCAATCATTGGTCCGAGGTAACGGGCGGGACGCCAATAGCCCTGGGGACGAAAATTGTTGCCCAATTGTGTGCAGAATGAGGCCCTGATGTGGCTTTGGCGTGGCCGGCGGCCTTCTAGCGTTTCTCCTACAAGATCTTTTGACTAGGAGAAACCTCATGACTCGTCTCACCACCAATCGCCGCAAGGTTCTGATCCCGTTGGCCACGGCACTTGCAGCTGGCGCGATCGCCATCGGTTCGGGTGCATCATTCACGTCACAGTCGACAAATGGTAGCAATGCCTACACGGCCGGAACGCTCACCCAGTCAAACAATGTGACCGGCGCGCTTTTCAATCTGATCAACCTCAAGCCCGGCGATCAAATCACCAAGACGGTCACGATTAAAAACACCGGCTCTCTGCCGGCCCGCTTTTCTCTCACTGGCACAGCGACGAACGGCTTCAGCACCAACATGCTGTCGTTCAGTATCAAAGAGGGCAGCACGTCGCTGGTTACTCAGACGTCGCTCAACGCTACTGGCACCGTGGTTCTGCCATCGGCGGCTTCGGCGACGACTCCGACGACCACCGCCTGGGCCTCCGGCGAATCGCACACCTACACGTTCACCGTCGCGCTTGACTACTTGGCGCCCAACGCCGATCAGGGCAAGAGTGCAACGGCTTCTTTTACCTGGGATGCGCTCCAGGAGAACGGTGCAAGCTTCAGCGGGCAGGTCACCGACGGTTCGTCAGTCAATACGGCCCCTGGGGTCAATGACGGCGGCTCCGTAGTTCGTCCGTAGTTCATCGAGCCGGAGCAGGGCCGCTGCCAGCGGTGTCTGCTCCGGCTCTCCCCCTTTTTCGCCCGCAAAACCCCGAGGAGCTCTGAGATGAAAACTACGATTCGATATACCCGTCAGGGAGTTCGCGTTCTTGTGAACCTCGTGATCGTGGTCGTGATTTTGGCCTCGCTCGCCTTCATCTTGCCCAGCTTGTTCGGCTACAGCCGGTATGTCATCACCGGCGGGTCTATGTCGGGAACGTTTGAACGTGGCTCGCTTGCCTTCGAAAAAATTGTTCCGGTCGCGGATCTGCGAGTCGGCGACATCATCACGTACCGACCGCCCGCCAAATTTGGCATCGATGGTTTGGTCACGCACCGCATCGTCTCGATCAACGCCGGCAAGGGCGGCGACCTGTTCCGGACCAAGGGCGATGCGAATGCTACCCAGGATCCGTGGCAATTCCAGTTGCAACAAGGCACCCAGCCGAGAGTCACCTACACCGTTCCCTACGTCGGCTACGCCTTCCTTGCCCTCGGGGACCGCCATATACGAATGCTGTTGATTGGGATTCCAGCCGGAATCATAGCCATCCTCAGCCTCGTCGAACTCGTCGGCGCACTGCGTTCCCCCGCGGGAAAGAGAACCACCCCGATCGCTCCGGCCGGCTCTGGGGCGGACGCCCGCGAACCAATCACCGCCTAACCCACCTACGTTCGGAGTCGACTGATGCGCCGCACCGTTTGCCTTCTCGCCATCGCCCTGGCGGCGATGGCGCTTGGCATTTCGGTCACCCAGTTGTCGTCGGCCACGTTCATCGCAAAATCGGCGAATACAGCCACCATCAAAGCCACTGCAGACTGGGCCCCTCCGGTGGTTAGCCTTGTCGACCCCGGCAGCATCGTCCAGGGCGCTGTCACCATTTCGGCCGCGGCGAGCGACGATCGGAGCGGGGTAGCAAATGTCCTCATCGAGTATGCGGTTGCCGACAGCAACAACTGGGTCTCGATGTGCGCAGCCGACACCACCGCGCCCTACTCATGTCCGTGGAATACGGGCGCGGTGGGCGATGGATTCTACGATCTGCGTGCCACGGCAACAGATGTTGCCGGCTATACGGCCATCTCGGACATCATCACCACTCGTGTGGTGAACACCGCGAACGTGATTTTGACCAGTCCGGGCTCCAACCTTCGGGGCATCGTGCCCTTGCAGGCAAAAATATACAATGCACCGGCATCGACGCCGTTCAGCATTGAGGTCAAAAGGTCGGCTAGCTCGACCTGGAGCACTATTACCGGCTGTACGACGTCAACCTCAACGACGTTGAATTGTTCGTGGAACACCTTGGGGCTTACAGATTTCTACGATCTTCGTGTCATTGCCACAGTCGGAACGACAACTTACACAGACGTAGCCGCAGACATTCAGGTCGACAACACGCCTCCAACTGTCGCCATCGCGTCGCCGGCATCACCGTTGAGTGGCGTGGTCACGCTCGCTTCGACCTCGGCAGATGCCGACGCAGGGGTTGCGAAAGTCCAGTATGCGTACGCACCGAACGGCACAAGCAGCTGGACCGCGGCCTGCTTGGCCACGAATGTGCCTTATTCCTGCAGCTTCAATACGGTCGCTCTTTCCGACGGAACATACAGTTTTCGAGCCATCAGCACCGATGCCGCCGGCAATGATTCAGTGGCCTCCATTGTCAACAACATTGTCGTAAACAACACGGTGGCCTCAGTTTCAGTCGTCAATCCGGGCAGTCTCGTGTCGGGGATCGTCACGGTCAACGTCAACGCGAATTCGAGCAATGGAGTGTCGTCGGTGAGACTGCAGCGCGCTGTCACGGGCACCTCTACCTATACCGATATTTGCTCAGATTCGACGAGTCCCTATGCCTGCACGTGGGACACCAAAACCGTGATTGACGGTAACTATGACCTTCGGGCTGTGATGACTCAGGTGAACGGTGCCGTGCTGACCTCAGCGGTAGTGACCACCGAAGTCAACAACAGTCCGCTCAGGGGCGTCGACGTCCAGACCGTCAATGGTGGGGCGACTTCCGGAAAACTCCAGTCGGCGGACAAGATCAACCTCACCTTCGGGCGACAGATTGATCCTGCCACGATTTCGGCAGGCTGGAACGGCACAGCCAAAACAGTAACTGCGCGGATCAAGGACGGCCTGCTGGTCGGGGGCAGCTCCAAAGCCGATCAATTCAGTGTCGATTCGGTCAATCTCGGCTCCGTCAGCCTCAATGGCGACTTCGTGAAAAAATCAAAGAATGTCGCATTGGCGTCAACGATGACTATCACGACGCAACTGGTGAACGGCGTGAACCGAAGCGTCATCACGATCACTCTGAATGCGACTCCGGTCTCGTCGGATGTCCCGGTGGCTGCTGCTGCCGCTGCTGCCATGAGCTGGTCACCCTCCTCCTCGGTGAAGGACCTCAACGGCGCCACATGTTCGACCGCGATTGTTACCGAATCAGGGTCATTGGACAAGGACTTCTGATGGCCGGCTCCGGACCGAACAAATTGAGCAAATTTGCCGCAATCAGCATGTTGTCGCTGGGGCTGGTTTCGATTTTGGCGGTGTCCAGGCTTTTTGACGCGGCCTCTTATATCGGGCTAGCTACGTTGCTGATCGCCTCGCTTTCATTATTTTGTGGAGTTTGGCTATGGGCGAGTCCAGGCTTCGTGAGCCGTCTCGTTGCAGTTCTGATCGCGTCCCTTGCTGCGCTGGGCCAGGGCCTCAATACGACTATCGGTCTACCAGGTGCCAGCGCCTTGGCGGGTAAATCAGGGGCCACCTTCTGGCTGGCGCTCACCTTCGAGCTATTGACCGTATTGTTCGTCACCGTGGACCGCCTGCGTAAAAAGCCGACTCTGAACCAGAACTGCCTTATGCTCACTGGCAATGACCAAAAAAGTTCTAGTCGTCGAGGACGATGACGGCATCGCCATACCCCTCGTACGCATGCTCCAGCGCGAAGGATACGAGGTCAATCGCGTGGCGGCGGGCCTGCCGGCCGTCGAATGTGTGGCCAAAGGCGACGTCGATCTTGTCCTCCTCGATCTCGGATTGCCCGATATCGATGGTCTTGAG
>JACMOZ010000458.1 GCA_014377785.1 Aeromicrobium sp. | reverse complement strand
TGCTCATTGCGTTTTGTGAAATGGTCGATGCTCGCCTCGTCGACCCCCGCGAACAGGTGTGCCTCACCTCGATGCAGCGCACCGCGGGCCCGACCGGAATCTCGACATTCTCTGATGACGTTGTCATGTCCTGGCGTGATATTGCCCGCCTCATGATTGCAGTCTCCGACAACGCAGCGGGCGACGCGATATTGGGGCTCGTCGGAGTCGAGCGCACCAATCAAACCCTCGCGCGACTCGGCATGAGACAGACGAAGATCATCGGCGGATCAGCCGACTCGTTGCGTGGCCTCACCAACGACACCGGCGCCCAGACAATAGCCCAGGCGTTTGAGATCCTGGCCGATCTTGACCGTCCGATCGACCCTTCGGCATACGACCCGGTGCTCAGCAGTTCCACGACGCCCGCGGACATGACTCATCTCATGGCCGAACTCTGGAATGGGCGGGCGCTGTCGGCCGAGCAAAGTCTTTTCGCTCAAGACCTTTTGAACGGCCAGGTATGGACGCACCGAATAGCATCCGGTTTCGCCTACGACGGTGTACAAATCGCCGGAAAGACGGGAACTCTTGGTGCCCTGCGACACGAAGTGGCGATGGTCGAGCTTCCCGATCGTCCCCCGATAGCTGTCGCCGTCTTCACCCTTTCAGCCCGACCCGATGGAACGCTGCCTCGCGCCGACCGTGCTATCGGCGATGCCGCGAGACTTGCCGTGCGCTACCTCCTCGCCAACTGAGGGCATTCGCTCATCACCATCTCGTCAACACCAGATGCTGGACCACAAGAGCGAGGACGACCTGCGACAGAAGAAGCGGCCGCTGCCAGGATCGCGGCAACAATGCCGGTAGGGCGACGATCCACAGCGTGAACGGCAACCAGATGCGTTCGACCTCGGCCTTGCTCATGCCGCTCAGATCCGCAATGGCAATGGCAATCAGACAGGCGAACGCCATGATTGCCAGCGGATTGCGGCGTTTGATCGAAACAGCCATTGCGGGGAATGCGGCCCACGTCGCGAGGCCGACGGTGAACGTCCAGGCGGCCAGATTCCCCCATACCCAATAACTGTAGGCGCGGTCTGTGGCGATGCCCTCGTTGTAACGGTCGACGAGGACGGGATATGCCTCCCACCAGGAGAATCCGGCGAGGGTAAAACCGGCCGTGACCAAGAGAGCGCCACCCACCGCCCACGGGAGTGGACGCCATGCTCGGCAGATCACCAAGACCGCGAGGGCCGGCACCGCCAGGAGGACAAGTCCGTACGACAGGTAGACACAGAGTCCGAGCAGAATGCCGGAGCCGATGGCCGGGACAAACTTTTTGGTCTTGGCGGCGATGGCCAAGAGACACAAGCCCCACGCAGCGACGGCGGTGAACACGGCGCCACCGTTTACGCCCGTCCACACGGCGGCGGGCGCCAGGATGAGCCAAGGGGCTGCCGTCCGGGCGAGGCGTTCGTTGCCCATGACGCTCAATGCCAGGATCGCGGCGAGGACGGCTGTGGCGCCGATGGAGACGACGACGATGGCGATCCACAAATGACTGGTGATGCCGAGGCGATCGAGCAACACAAAGAACAGCAGCGCGCCGGGCGGGTGTCCGGCGACGTGGGTTTGCCAATTGTCGACCGAAGCATAAGGAATGTGGTCGACAAAGGTCCGCAGCATGTCGGGAATCGAGTTGACCCGCTGGGCGTCGTAGACATACTCACGTTTGCGATCGAACACGCGGCTCAGGCCGTCGGACCCATCCACGTAGGCAAGGGCCATGATCCATGACCACGTGGTCGCATAGGCAAGAAGCATGAATCGGCGCCATGACAAACCGGCGCACCATCGCGGCAGGGTCAGCCAAAGCCCCAGGCCCAGCGCGATCGCGATCAGCGACATCGGGCCGAAGCGCGGCATCCAGTCGGCATGCAGGGGCGGCCAAGAGACCCGGACGTCTTCATTGAGTTCCTGCGGAACAATGATCGCGAGGGCGACGAGTACGCCACCGATCCCGGCTGACAACGCCGCTGCCCGCGTGGAAGCAAATCGACCTGTCAGCATGGCTTCAGCGTAGGTGTCGATCGAGCCGGACGCCTGCTGGCAGGGGTTGATGTCATGAGTTCATCACTTAAATCGACTGGCGCCAGAGGGCTGCCCCCAATACCGTCTTAGTATGCAGTCGGACCAGAACGGTGACCCTGACGTCATATGTGACGTCGTGATTCCCTGTCGCGACGAGGCGCTCGCGTTGCCCGGTGTGCTCGCTGACTTGCCGTTGGGGTTTCGCGCCATCGTGGTTGACAACGGTTCGACGGACGGCACCGCGGAGGTGGCCGCCGAAATCGGTGCGACGGTCGTCACTGAACCGAGGCCCGGCTATGGCGCTGCCGTGCACCGCGGGATGCTGGCCACTACCACCGAATTCGTTGCCGTACTCGACGGCGATGGATCGATGACCGCTCGTGACTTGCCCCGTTTGCTCGCCGCCGTGCGCTCGGGCGAAGCGACAATGGCCATCGGCTGGCGGCGACCGGTCGGCCGAGGCGTTTGGCCGTGGCACGCGCGAATGGGCACCAAAGTTCTCGCCTGGTGGCTGCGCAAACGCAGCGATTTTCCGATCCATGACCTCGCCCCGATGCGCGTCTGCCGGCGCGAAGACCTGCTCGCGCTCGACGTCCAGGACCGTCGATTCGGCTATCCGCTCGAGTTGATGATCAAGGCTTCCGCGGCCGGCTGGACTATCCACGAATCACGCATCGATTATCGTCGCCGCGCCGCGGGCACTCATTCCAAAGTCTCCGGCTCCGCTCGCGGCACGGCCCGTGTCATCCGCGACTTCGCTAAGGTCATGCGATGACCGCGCCGACGCTACTCGTCGTCGCGAAGGCCCCCGTACCCGGTTTCGCAAAGACGCGAGTCGCGAAGACTGTCGGTGATCATGTCGCCGCCGATCTCGCTGCCACAGCCCTCCTTGACACACTCGAGACCGTGGGCTCGGTGGGATGGCCGGTCGTCGTCGCCCTGACCGGCGATCTCGGCGCAGCAGTTCGAGGCGAAGAGATCCGCATCGCCCTCGCGTCGTTCACGGTCATCGAGCAACGGGGCAACGGTTTGGGCGAACGTCTCGCCTCGGCCCATGCCGATGCCGACGGTGGTTTTGGCATCGTGCAAATCGGTATGGACACTCCGCAACTGGCTGCGGTTGACCTGTTGGCTGCCGGCGTTGCCCTCGACAATCACGACGCCGCCGTGGGCCCGGCCGAAGACGGCGGGTGGTGGCTGCTGGCATTGCGCAATGCCGTCCACGCCAAGGTGCTGACCACCGTGCCGATGTCGCAACCCGACACGCGCCGGCACACCGTTGCCGCGCTGATCGAGGCGGGCGCAGCCGATGTCGCACTTCTCGGTCCGCTGGCCGACGTCGACACGTGGCAGGACGCCCTTGACATTGCCGCCGCCTATCCGCAGCTGCGTTCGTCGGAAGTCGTTCGTCAGTTTGCCCAGCAGAAGACGGCGTCGATATGACCATCACGACGCTCGGGCATATCGACACAGCGCACGCAATGGACCAAGCCTTTGCCGGTGCAGCTTGCCATTTTATTTTCCCCAACGGCACGGTGCGACTTCTGGATGTTCAACAGTGGCGTGGCGAGCCCGACAACGATGACATTCGCCTGTTCGTCGACCCGTGCCGTGGCGCCACGCTCGACATCGGTTGCGGGCCGGGCCGGCTTGCCGCGGCACTTAGTGCCAAGGGCATACCCGCTATGGGCATCGACATGTCCATCGAAGCGATTCGGCAGGCCCGAAACCGCGGTGCGGTGGCGATCCGCCGCGATGTCTTCTCGACCATTCCGGGTGAAGGCCGCTGGGACTTTGCGCTCCTGGCCGACGGCAACCTCGGCATCGGCGGCGATCCGGTTCGACTGCTTCGGCGTGCCGCCGATCTGGTTCGGCCCGGTGGCGAAATCATCGCCGAGGTCGACCCCGAAGGAACGGGAATCATTCGCGAACACGTGCGGCTTCGTGTCGGGGCACGCGTGACGGCTCCTTTCGCCTGGGCGAGTGTCGGCATCGACGGCATTGACGCCGTGGCAACGGCCGCCGGTCTGGTAGTCGTGGCAACACAATCGGTGGGGCAACGCCATACGGCCAGCCTGCGCAGGGCCATCTGGTAAACATCCCTCGCCGACGGTGGTGGATCTGAGCAACGACAATCCCCAAGATGTGGGCGTCTGCCGGGGGTGAAGGGGCCCGTAACCCCCGGGACGTGCCCATATCTCGGTGCGCGGCGGACAAAGAGAGCCGGCGACGGGAATCGGACCCGCGTATCTTGCTTGGGAAGCAAGCGCTCTGCCATTGAGCTACGCCGGCCGGCGGTGTGGAGCGGACGGCTGGATTTGAACCAACGTCTTCGACCTGGAAGGCCGCTGTTCTGCAATTGAACTACGTCCGCATGAGACGGCGACGCCTCGTGGACCATAGCGTAGCGACCATAGGTTAAATTCTGTTACGTGCTCCTCTCTGATCGCGACATCCTGGCCGAAATCGATGGCGGACGGGTGCAACTCGACCCCTTCGAACGATCCATGATCCAGCCCTCCAGCATCGACGTGCGGCTGGACAAGTTCTTCCGGGTATTCGATAACCACAAGTACCCGCACATCGACCCGGCCGCCGATCAGGCCGAGCTGACTCGCGAGGTCGAGATTGCCTCCGACGAGACGTTCATCCTGCATCCGGGCGAGTTCGTTCTCGGTTCGACCTACGAACTCGTCACGCTCCCCGACGACGTCGCGGCGCGGCTCGAGGGCAAGTCTTCGCTCGGTCGCCTCGGCCTGCTGACGCACTCGACAGCGGGATTCATCGACCCCGGTTTCTCCGGTCACGTCACGCTCGAACTCGCCAATGTGGCGACGCTGCCGATCAAGCTCTATTCGGGTATGAAGATCGGTCAGCTCTGCTTTTTCCGACTGTCGTCGCCGGCGGAGCACCCTTACGGCTCGGCTAAATACGGTTCGCGCTATCAGGGTCAGCGTGGTCCGACGCCTTCGCGTTCACACGCCAATTTCCATCGGACAAAAATTTGAGCCTCTCGGTCTCCCCGGCGGTTGGCGCTGCCCTGGCGGCCGGACGGCCCGTCGTCGCGCTGGAGTCCACCATCATTTCGCACGGACTTCCGCGCCCGGAAAACCTGGTGGCCGCCCGCCGGTTCGAGTCGATTCTCACCGATCAGGGCGTCACACCAGCGACGATTGCAGTGCTCGACGGCGTTCTCAAGGTCGGTCTTGACGACGGCGAGCTCGAACGCATCGCCAACGAGGACATCGCCAAGCTCAGCGTCCGCGATCTGCCCGTCGCAGTGGGAACCAAAACCAGTGGCGCCACAACTGTGGCTGCGACGTCGTTCATTGCGGCGCTCGCGGGCGTACGGGTGTTCGCAACCGGTGGTCTCGGCGGTATCCACCGTGATGCCAACGAGACGTTCGACGAATCGGCCGACCTATCGACCCTTGCAGAAATCCCGATCACCGTGGTGTCGGCCGGGGTGAAGTCCATCCTCGACATTCGTGCGACTCTCGAACGTCTCGAAACCCTGAGTGTGACGGTTCTGGGCTACCAAACCGATGAGTTCCCCAGCTTCTGGCTGACCACATCGGGCGAAAAACTCGACTGGTCGGTGCCCGATGCGGCAACCGTCGCCGACATCATGGCCGCAAATGACCAAATCGGCCGGCGTTCGGCCATCGTCGTGGCCAATCCGCTCTCGGTCGATCAGCAACTCGACCCCGCCATACACGACAAGGCTCTCGCCGAGGCCTTGCGCATGGCCAGCGAGAAGGGGCTTTTCGGCAAGGAAGTCACGCCGTTCCTCCTTTCGACAATGGTCGACCTCACCGGCGGCGCGAGCCTCGCGGTCAATCTGCTCATCGCCGAGAACAACATCAACGTCGCCGCGCAGATCGCCTTGGCCTGGTCTTCGCGATGACCATCCTGGTGATGGGCGATGTCGTCGATGACATCGTCGTCCGGCCGCTGTCCGACGTCACCGAGGCGAGCGACACCAACGCCGAAATCCGGATGCACCCGGGCGGCTCGGCAGCCAACGTCGCCGCCTGGCTTGGTCATCTGGGTGCTGACGTCAGGTTTCTCGGTCGCGCCGGAGTGGGCGGCGTCGACCGGCATCGCGAAGCGCTGGCACGGTATGGCGTCGATGCGCGAATCGCCGGCGACCCCGAACTCGACACTGCCACGATTGTGCTCAACATCGACCCCGGCGGCGAACGCACAATGTATGTTGACCGCGGCGCCAACGCCAAGTTTGCCGTTGACGACATTCCAAATGATGCCCTTGACGGTGTGGACTGGCTGCACCTGACCGGTTATTCGCTGTTCGACGACCACGTCCGTCCCGCCGCCCTCGAATTGATCGACACGGCCAAGAGTCAGGGGGCCAGGGTGTCGATCGATCCGAGTTCGCTGGCGTTCCTGCGCCGCTGCGGTGCGGAGGAGTTCGGCGACTGGACAAGCCGTGCCGACCTGTTGTTCCCCAACCTCGACGAAGGCCGCTTTCTGAGCGGCCGGGACACTCCCGAGGAGATCGCCGCCGAACTCGGCACCCGTTGCGGCGCCGTGGTGTTGACCCTCGGGCCGATGGGCGCGATCCATCATGACGGAGGCACCGCGACCCGTGGCCTGGCCGAACCGGGCACGGTCATCGACACGACCGGCGCGGGCGATGCCTACTGTGCGGGTTTTCTCGTCGAGTCACTCAAGGGCCTTCCGCTGACCGATTGCATGGCGTCGGGAGCTCGGGCCGCCGCGCTTGCCGTCGGACGGATGGGTGCCCGGCCGGCGCCTTAGAGGTCGCGCCGATAGGGAAGGTCGCCTGACTCGCGGGCCGCATGCACCGCACTGGCAGCGTTCTCGTCACTCGACGCACAATTCCCCTACGCGCTGCGCGCGTGGGGAGGCCCCTGCCGGTGCGTCTCCCTCCTCGGCCTTGCCACTACTGCACCTTCGACCCGCTCGCTTAACCGGCACCCCTACCGGCGCGACCTCTTAACCGCCCAGTCCGGCGAAGAGTTCCTGCAATTCTGATCGCCGTGGCGGATCGGCCCCCGGTCGCATACAGGTGATCGTTGCCGCGCCGGACGCGAGTGCGCCGAGGCTTCCAAGTTGTTGTGACGACAATTCGCGCGGCCATGACAGTGCCGCCAACCCGGCGATCAGGGCCGCCATGAACGAATCGCCGGCGCCGATCGTATCGACGACCTCAATGCGCGGCGCGGCCACTTCGACGAGGTTGCCACCCGAACGGATGATGGCGCCTTCGCCACCGCGAGTGATGGCGACGAGCGGGCCCAGCGCCGCAAGTTGGGTCACAAGATCGTCCAGCTGGTGCCCGGGAAACAACGCGGCGGCATCCTCATCGCTCATCTTGATGACCGCCGAACGAGGGGCGATGGCATCGAATCGGCGGCGCAATTCGGCGACATCATCCTGGATGCCGAGCCGCACATTCGGATCAAAGGTGACAGGTATGCCGGCCGCGGCGGCGTCCGCGACCAGACCTGCCACCCGATCAGCGCCGGGGGAAAGCGTCGCCCCGATCGATCCGACGTGGACGGCCTCGAAGCCGGTCGGGGCAGGCAGTTCGGCCGGATCCCACGAGACGTCGAATTCGTAGGAGGCGCTGCCGTCGGCCGCGATTGTCGCCTTGGCTGTCGCCGTACGCGAAGGTTGGGGAGCCAATCCCAGAACGCTGACGCCGGAATCGATGAGTGCTTGACGCAGAAGTTCGCCATCGGTGTCGGTGCCCATTTGGGTCGCGAGCCGCGTGGTGATGCCGAGTCGGGCGACTCCGACCGCGACATTGAACGGCGATCCACCGGCACGACGTGACTCCTCACCACCGGCGCGGGTCACCACATCGACAAGTGATTCGCCGACAACGAGAACGGTCATCGACATTCCTTGGAGCTGGTGATGGCGGCCGTCGGGGCGAGCGGCAAATCCGGCATCGTCACGGCGTTGGAGATATGGAAGGCATCGGGTTGTACCGACCAGGCGTGGTCAGACGCCCCCGTTGTCGGTGACAATTCGTGATGCCAGCTGGCGGTCGTGGGGGTCGGCGAAATGAGTATTGACCTCTTGCCACCACCGGTCGGCGAAGCCGCGATAACGCTCTTCGCCGGTGGCCTTAGCGAGGGCATCCGCGGCGAGGATCGCCTCGGCCATAACCCATTGGAATCGCTCGGCCACCACGGGTTTGCCGGCCCAGTCCGGGGTGTAGCAAATCCCCGGCAAGCCGTCGCGAACTCCGTCGGACACAGCCCTTTCAAAAAATCCTTCGGCCGACCAGCCGTTGTCGTCATCGTCGTGGAAGAGCGTCGACAACGCCTCGACACCGTGAGCGGCGAATTCGGTGCAGTCGCCCTCGCCGGCAAGGAAGGCGAGCGAAAACACATAGGTCATCCGGGCATTGATCCAGAGTTCTGGCGGGCGGCACGAGTCGATGGTGCCTTCATCGCTCAGCCAACCGAAACCACTCTCGAGCCGCGAGCGTTTGGCAAACGTCAGGACTCCGCGTCTGGCCTCGGCTCGCCACAAGAGACTCCCCCGCTGATCAGTCACGTGTCCAGCCTATTAGCCCCGCGTCCCAACTCCGCGAGTGGCGCAGAAGGTGAACAAGGCGCGGGCGAAGCCCGCGAGCCGGGCAGCGGCGAAGCCGCGGATGAGCGCGAGGTACGAGCGCGGCCCGGGTACCGCTCGACCACAAATCTGCGCCCCTCGCGGGTATGGGGTCAGCGCTTGACTCCCAGCCTCTGAGAGATCTCCTTTGCCGTTTTTAGGACGGCGGCCAGGACATCGCCCTTTGGTTGGTGATACTCGGCGTCCCACGTCACGGCGACACTGGCGCGGATCGTAGTCGACTCGATCGGCGCCGCAACGGAGGAGAAGCCGGGCGTCACTTCGCCGTCCTCGGAGGCATAACCGCGTTGACGTGTCGCGCTGAGGAGTCGGCGGAGTTCGGTGGGAGTTCGCGGCCCCTTGCCGGTCCTGCTGACGAAGGCGGCCTTGCCCGGATAGAGCGCGCGAATCTGCGCCGGCGGCAAGGTCGCCAGGATGGCGCGTCCCGAAGCGGTCAGATGTGCCGGCAAACGGACTCCGACATCGGTCACCAACGGAGGCCGGCCCGGAGCACGCTCCTCGATGACATACAAAACGTCGACGCCTGACAGCATCACCAGATGTGCGGATTGTCCAACCGCGTCGACCAGTCTCGCGAGGGGTATGCGGGCGAGGCGGGCGAGCGGCTCTTGCTGGGCAAAACCGTGGCCGACTTCCCAGGCGGCGATGCCGATACCCCACGTCTTTTCCTCGGGGTAGTGGATGACGAAATCTTCTTCGGCCATCGCGGCGAGAAGGTGGTAGGTCGACGAGCGCGGCATGCTCATGACCTGGGCGATACGGGAAGCCGATACGGGCAGCGGCTGGCCCGACAGATACTTCATCACCCGGAGTGCGGCTGTTGCCGCCGGGACCGCTCTTGCCATTTGCCTTCCTTGTCTCGCATACGAGACACTATCTGCTGGAACAGTATGGCGCGACCTCGCCTAACCTGCGTCCAATGGACTCATGGTGTTGGTAGGTGTCGGCCCGCTCACAGCCGAAGATGTTGTCGCTGTCGCCCGCAACGGTGAACAGGTTGAGATCACCGCGGAGGCAATCGAGGCGATGGGGCGTGCGCGCAAACACATCGAACAACTCGCGTCCTCCAACGTCCCGGTCTATGGCGTCTCGACCGGTTTCGGCGCTCTTGCACAGAGGCACATCGCGCCCGAGCTGCGCACACAGTTGCAAAAGAGTCTCATCCGTTCGCATGCCGCGGGCGCCGGGCCGCACGTTGAACGCGAAGTCGTTCGCGCCCTCATGCTCCTTCGCCTCTCGACACTGTGCACCGGTCATACCGGCGTCCGAGTTGGGACCGTTCAAACCCTCGCCGCCCTTCTCAACGCCGGCATCACGCCGGTCGTTCACGAATACGGCAGCCTCGGCTGCTCCGGCGATCTTGCCCCGCTCGCCCACTGTGCGCTCGCACTCATGGGCGAGGGCGAGGTCACTGTACGCAATTCGGGGCGGGGTGACGAGTTGAAATCTGCCGCCGAAGCATTGGCGAGGCGCGGCATCGTGCCGGTCGAACTTGCCGAAAAGGAAGGCCTCGCGCTCATCAACGGCACCGACGGCATGTTGGGAATGCTCGTCCTCGCCATCCATGACCTGCGCAAACTCCTCGACACCGCCGACCTGGCCGCCGCCATGAGCATCGAGGGGCTGATGGGAACCGACCGCGTGCTCGCTGCCGACCTGCAGGCCTTGCGACCGCATCCCGGTCAGGCCGTCTCGGCTGCGCATATGCGCGACATCCTCGCGGGATCACCCATCGTGGCGAGCCACCGCGAAGGTGACGGCCGGGTTCAGGATCCATACTCGCTGCGTTGTTCGCCCCAGGTTCACGGTGCGGCCCGCGACACCGTTGACTACGCGGCGACGGTTGCCGACCGCGAACTCGCCTCCGCCATCGACAACCCCACAGTGCTCGACGACGGTCGGGTCGAGTCCAACGGCAACTTCCATGGAGCACCGATCGCCTACGTTCTCGACTTCCTCGCGATCCCGGTCGCCGACGTCGCGAGCATGAGCGAACGCCGCACCGACCGGTTTCTCGACACGTCGCGGAGCCAGGGGCTGCCGGCCTTCCTTGCCGACGACCCAGGCGTCGACTCCGGGCATATGATCGCGCAATACACGCAGGCGGCAATCGTGTCCGAACTCAAACGACTCGCCGCACCGGCCAGCGTCGACTCCATACCGTCGAGCGCGATGCAGGAGGACCACGTGTCGATGGGCTGGTCGTCGGCACGCAAGCTGCGCAAGGCCGTCGACGGCCTCGGGCGCGTCCTCGCGATCGAAATACTGACTGCCGCCCGCGGCATCGACCTGCGAGCACCACTCGAACCATCCGCGGTCACCGGCGAGGCCATCACGAAATTGCGTGAAACCGTCGGAGGCCCGGGACCGGACCGCTATCTCGCCCCCGAAATCGAGCAGGCAACCCGACTGGTGATGGACGGTGCCTTCGTTGCCCGCCCGTCCGCCCACACCAACCAACCCGCTGAGCGTGACGTTTTGCAGGAGACACGCCGTGAAAACCCTGCCAAACGTCACGCTCAGCGGGACAGAGGAGAACTCGCATGACAACCATTCGCTCGCCACGCGGCAACACCCTGACCGCGCGTTCGTGGCAGACCGAAGCGCCGATGCGGATGCTCATGAACAACCTCGATCCCGAAGTCGCTGAGCGCCCCGAAGACCTTGTCGTCTACGGCGGCACCGGCAAGGCCGCCCGCAACTGGGAGTGCTACGACGCGATCATCGGTACCCTCGAGACGCTCGCCGATGACGAGACGTTGCTCGTGCAGTCGGGCAAACCCGTCGGTGTGTTCCGTACGCACGAGTGGGCGCCGCGTGTGCTCATCGCCAACTCCAATCTCGTCGGCGACTGGGCGACGTGGCCCGAATTCCGCAAACTCGAGGCCGAAGGTCTGACGATGTATGGGCAGATGACGGCCGGTTCGTGGATCTACATCGGTACTCAGGGAATCCTCCAGGGCACGTATGAAACGTTCGGCGCTATCGCGAGAAAGTTCGCGGCCGAACCCGGCAACCGTCACGGGAACGGCGCCGGAACCCTCATCGGCACGCTGACCCTGACCGGCGGCTGCGGCGGGATGGGTGGCGCCCAGCCGCTCGCCGTGACGATGAACGACGGCGCCGTGCTGGTGGTCGACGTCGACGAGTCGAGGCTCGAACGACGGGTCAAGCACGGCTACCTCGATGAATATTGGACCGACCTGGATAAGGCCGTCGCCCGTGCGCTCGAAGCCAAGAATGAACGCCGCGCCCTCTCGGTCGGCATTGTTGGCAACGCCGCAACCGTCTTCACCGAACTGTTGGAGCGCGGCATCGCCATCGACATCGTCACCGATCAGACGAGTGCCCACGACCCTTTGAGTTATCTCCCCGAGGGCATTAGCGTCGCGGACTGGCATACCGAGGCCGCGAGGGATCCCGACGGTTTCACCCTGAAAGCGCGTGCCTCGATGGCCAAACACGTCCGCGCCATGGTCGGCTTCATGGACGCCGGCGCCGAGGTCTTCGACTACGGCAACTCGATCAGAGAAGAAGCCCGACTCGGCGGCTTTGAGCGCGCGTTCGAGTTCCCCGGCTTCGTGCCCGCCTACATACGACCGCTGTTCTGCGAAGGCAAGGGCCCGTTCCGCTGGGCCGCGCTCTCGGGCGATCCGGCCGACATCGCCGCGACCGACCGGGCGATCCTCGAACTCTTCCCCGCGGACGAACACCTTGTCCGCTGGATCACCAAGGCGCAGGAAAAGGTGCGATTCGAGGGCTTGCCCGCACGCATCTGCTGGCTCGGCTACAAGGAACGCCACCTCGCCGGACTCAAATTCAACGAAATGGTGGCCTCCGGTGAGCTCAGCGCCCCGGTCGTCATCGGCCGCGATCATCTCGATTCGGGCTCGGTCGCCTCGCCCTACCGCGAGACTGAATCCATGGCCGACGGATCCGATGCAATTGCCGACTGGCCACTCCTCAACGCGCTTCTCAACACCGCCTCGGGTGCGACCTGGGTGTCGATCCATCACGGTGGGGGCGTCGGCATGGGGCGGTCAATCCACGCGGGCCAGGTAATCGTCGCCGACGGGACCGAGCTCGCGGCGCAGAAGATCGAGCGGGTTCTGATCAACGACCCGGGCACGGGTGTCATGCGCCACGTCGATGCTGGCTACGAACGAGCCAAGGACGTCGCTCGTGACCGCGGCCTGCGCGTGCCGATGGACGAGCGTAGCGAGTCGGAGGGCTGATGCTCGTCGACATCGCCTCGATCGGGCGCGATCCGCATACCGGCGGTTATCGGCGGTACGCGTGGAACGACGCGGACATGGCGCTGCGCGAATGGTTCGTGTCGGCGGCTGAGTCCCGCGGCCTGGATGTGCACGAAGATGGCAACGGCAACCAGTTCGCGTGGCGCGGCTCCTCCACTGAAGGCAATGCCCTGATGATCGGTTCGCACCTCGACTCGGTGCCCGACGGCGGCGCGTATGACGGGCCGCTCGGGGTGGTGAGTTCCTTCGCCGCCCTCGACCAACTGGGCGACTTCGCGTCGAAACGTCCGATCGTGATCGCGAATTTCGCCGATGAAGAAGGGGCCCGTTTCGGCATCGCCTGCGCGGGCTCGCAACTCCTCACCGGAGTCCTCTCGGTCGACAAAGCCCTGGCGTTGAAGGACCGTGACGGCATCACCATGGCCGAAGCGCTGACGGCACGTGGTCGCGATCCGCGGGCCGTTGGCGCCGATCCGGGGTTCCTCGCGAAGATCGGTACGTTCGTCGAACTCCACATCGAGCAAGGCAAATCCCTTATCCACTCCGGCGATGCCGTAGGCCTGGCAAGTGCCATCTGGCCACACGGCCGCTTTCGCTTCGACTTCTGCGGCGAGGCCAATCACGCTGGCACCACCGCGATGGGCGACCGCCGCGATCCGATGATCGCCTACGCCGTCACGGTCCTCGCGGCCCAACACCTGGCCACCTCAGCGGGCGCCCGCGCCACCTTCGGCAAACTTGTCGTCGAGCCGGGCGGCACCAACGCCATAGCGTCGCGGGTCACGGCCTGGCTCGATGCGCGTGCCTCCAGCGAACCCACGCTCGACAGGCTCGTCGACGAGCTGGTCGCTGCCGCGATCGCCGCCTCTGACAAGACGACCGTCGAGATGACAACCGAGTCGTTCAGCCCGGCCGTCGACTTCGACGCGCCGCTTCGTGATGGACTTGCCACGCTTCTCAACGCACCGGTCCTCCCGACCGGTGCGGGCCACGACGCCGGTGTCCTGTCTGCGCACATACCCACGGCCATGTTGTTCGTCCGCAACCCGACCGGCATTTCACATTCGCCTGAGGAGTTTGCCGAGGACGCGGACTGCCGGGCCGGAGTGGACGCTCTTGTCAGTGTGATCAAGGCGCTCGCATGCTGACCCTGCCCGCCTTCGCAAACTGCCACAGCCACGCGTTCCACCGGGCGCTGCGCGGGCGCGTGACCGGCGCAGGAACATTTTGGCAGTGGCGCGATCAGATGTATGCGCTCGCCGGCACCCTTGACCCCGACCTGATGTTCGCCCTCGCCAAGGCTACGTATGGCGAGATGCGGCTGGCCGGCATCGGCGTCGTGGGCGAATTCCACTATGTGCACCACGGTCCTGCTGGCAAACCCTATGACGACCCGAACGCCATGGGCGAAGCCCTCATCGCCGCCGCCCGCGAAGCCGGTATCCGTATCTGCCTGCTCGACACGTGCTATCTGGCGGCCGGCTTTGGCAAGGCGCCTGAGGGAGTCCAGCAGCGATTCAGCGACGGATCAGCCGAAGCCTGGGCGGCGCGCGTCAATGACCTGGCCGCCCGTTACGAAGGAGTCGATGACGTGGTGATCGGCGCCGCGATCCACTCCGTGCGGGCGTTGCCGGCAGATCAACTCGCCACTGTCGCAGAAGCCTTGCCCCGTGCGCCTCTCCACGTCCACGTCTCCGAACAGCCTGCCGAAAATGAGGAATGCATGGCTGCCACCGGCCTCACCCCGACAGCCTTGCTCGCCGAGGCCGGCGTCTGGACCAGCCGCACGACGGCGGTCCACACCACCCATCTGAACAGCGACGACATCCATACGATCGGCGAAGCGGCCTCCTACGTTTGCTTCTGCCCGACGACTGAAAGCGAACTCGCCGACGGCATCGGTCCGAGTGTTGCGCTGCGAGATGCGGGTGCGCGACTGACGCTGGGCTCGGACAGCAATACCGTGATCGACATGTTCGAGGAAGCACGCGCGGTTGAGATGAATGAGCGTCTCGCGAGCGGCATCCGCGGTGCTTGGAGCGCGGGCGAACTCGTCGGGGCCGCCACGGTGACGGGCTATGAATCTCTCGGCTTTCCATCTGGCGACCAGATCCAGTTGTCGACCGACTCCGTCCGTATGGCGGGAGTGATCGAACCGCTCTGGGCCGCCACAGCCGCTGACGTTATAGACAACCCGGCGAATGTTGCTGAGGACTTGCACCGGGCGGCAGCCCGCAAATTGCAGAGTGCCATCGAAGCGTGCTGGGGCCGCGTATGAGCCTCCTCGTCACCAACATCGGCGAACTCGTGACGTGGGGCGAGGAACCTGTCATCACCGATGCTGCTTTCGTTGTCGACAAGGGGCTGATCGTCTGGGTTGGCCACCGGCTCGACGCCCCCGAGGCCGATGCCGTGAACGATGTCTGTGGAGCCGCCGTCATCCCCGGTTTCGTCGACTCGCACACCCATCTCGTGTTCGCCGGCGACCGCTCGGCCGAGTTCGAAGCACGCATGACCGGTCAGCCTTATCGAGCCGGCGGGATTCGCGCGACCGTCGACGCGACGCGGGCCGCAACCGATGAACAACTCGCCGCCAACATTGCGCGTCACCTCGCCGAGATGCGGGCCCAGGGCACGACGACGGTCGAGATCAAGAGCGGTTATGGGCTGACGGTCCTCGACGAATCCCGCTCACTGGCCATCGCCCGGCAGTTCACGCCCGAGACGACATACCTTGGCGCACATGTGGTCCCTTCGGGCACCAACGTCGCCGCGTATGTCGATCTTGTCACCGGTCCGATGCTTGACGCCTGTGCGCCGTATGCCCGGTGGGTCGACGTCTTCTGCGAAGCGGGGGCCTTCGACGCCGACGCCGCGCGCACTGTTCTCAAAGCCGGTATGAATGCCGGTCTTTTGCCGCGCATCCACGCCAATCAACTCGGTCATGGACCCGGCGTCCAGGTCGCCTGCGAGGTCGGCGCCACTGCCGCCGACCATTGCACCTATCTCACCGACGCCGATATCTCTGCGTTGGCTGACGCCGGTGTCGTAGCGGGGCTTTTGCCTGGGGTCGAGTTCTCGACCCGATCGCCGTACCCCGACGCCCGACGCCTGCTCGACGCCGGCGTGACGGTGTCGATCGCGACGGACTGCAATCCGGGGAGTTCGTACACATCGTCGATGCCGTTCTGCGTCGCCGTCGCGGTCCGGGACATGGGTATGAGTCCTCGTGAAGCGCTTTGGTCGGCCACGATGGGCGGCGCCGTCTCGCTCCGGCGCGACGACGTCGGGCGACTGACCGTCGGAGCGAAGGCAGACTATGCCGTTCTCAACGCCCCGTCGTTTGTCCACCTGGCCTACCGCCCTGGCGTACCCCTCGTGGCGGCGGTGGGTTAGGCACCACGCCCTCGAGTCGGCGGTGGATTAGGCACCACGCCTCGCCCTGCCGTGGTGCGTAGGTCACCGCCAACGGCCGGGTCACCGCCTCGCCGTTGAGTCCGTACCGGTGTGGTGGTTCAGGTCGCGTCCACGTAACACCACTGACCGTCTTCACGCACGAAGCGACTGACTTCAGCCTGCTCGCCGGCTCCGGCAGGGTGACGGTAGTAGGCGCGGAAGGAGACCTGACCGTCCGCGTCGAGGAGGCCGCCGCGTTCGGCCCACACGATGTCGAGCCGATACCACTGCCTGTCCGGGTCGAGCTCGAGAGTCTTCGGACGAGTGCTCCGGTGCCAGGTTTTTAGCAAGTAGGCGGGGTCACCGACGGCGAAGGCCGTGAACCGCGAACGCATGAGTTGTTCGGCGGTCGCTGCATGCCGTTTACCGGAAAGCAAAGGACCGCAACACGCGCCGAAAGTGTTTCCACTCAGACACGGGCAGCGCTCCTCGGCTTTTGTTATGTCAGGCCTTGTCGTCAGGCTTCGGTTCGTGCGGCCCGCCTTCGTCGACCATCGACGCGGACGCTTCGGTTTCGTCCTCCGCCTGTTGGGTATGAACGTCGGGCTCGGCCGTCGGAGCAGCGGCGAGCTCTTCACCGGCGGCCTGCTGAGATTCGGGCGTCGGCGACACGACTTCAGCTCTGGACTCGGTTGGATCCCCGGGCTTCTCCGCGACGGCCACGGCAGTTGCGGCGGCAATCGATTCGGTCGCTGTCACCTTGGTCGACGCAGGGGCCGGATCCCGCTTGATCGACGCGAGCAGCATCTGCGCGACGTCGAGGACCTCGACCTCTTGACGGGCCTGGCCTTCGGACTGCTTGAGTGTCAGACCGTCGGCCAGCATGACGCGGCAGAACGGGCAGCCGACCGCGATCTGGTCGGCACCTGTCGCGATTGCTTCCTCGGTGCGGTTGACGTTGATGCGGCTGCCGATGGTCTCTTCCATCCACATCCGGGCACCGCCGGCACCACAGCAGAAGCTCTTTTCCTTGGTCCGCGGCATTTCTTTGAACGTTGCGCCGGGGATGACAGAGAGGAGTTCGCGCGGGGGTTCATACACCTGGTTGTGACGACCGAGGAAGCACGGATCGTGGTAGGTGATCGTCTTACCGGCGACCTCGCCGCCGGTCGGTGCGACGGGTGTCAGTTTGCCTTCGCGTACGAGCCTGTTGAGCAACTGCGTATGGTGCACAACCTCGAGTTCAACACCGAATTCGGCGTATTCGTTCTTGAGGGTGTTGAAGCAGTGTGCGCAGGTCGAGACAACCTTCTTGACTTTGGTCTCCTTGAACGTTTCGGCATTCTGCATCGCGAGCTGGGCGAATACGACTTCGTTGCCGGCACGGCGGGCAGGATCTCCCGTGCAGGTTTCACCATCACCGAGGACACCGAACGTGACACCGGCAATGTTGAGGAGTTCGGCAACAGCCTGCGTGGTCTTCTTGGCACGGTCTTCGAAGGCGCCGGCACAACCGACCCAGAACAGCCATTCGACGGAGTCAAGATCGTCGATGTCGCGGCCGACCTGTTTGACCTCGAAGTCGAGTCCCTTGGTCCAGTCCATCCGTCCCTTGGGATCCATGTTCCACGGATTGCCCTTGCGTTCCAGACCCTTGAAAATATTGTTGAGTTCGGGCGGGAAGTTTGATTCGACGAGCACCTGATAACGGCGCATGTCGATGATGTGGTCGACGTGTTCGATGTCGACGGGGCACTGCTGGACGCAGGCGCCGCAATTGGTGCAGGACCACAACACGTCGGGATCGATGACGCCATAGGATTCAGCATCGCCGATGAGCGGGCGCTCGGCTTCGGCAACCTCGGACTCTGAAAGGCCCGCTCGTTCCTTCTCGCCGGCCAGCGTGTGAGGCATCTTGGCGAGTGCGTGGTCGCGCAGGTCCATGATGAGCAGTTTGGGGTTGAGCGGCTTCTCCGTGGCCCAGGCGGGGCATTGGCTCTGGCAGCGTCCGCACTCTGTGCACGTCGAGAAGTCGAGCAGACCTTTCCAACTGAAATCTTCGACCTTGCCGACACCGAGGTGCTCGAAGTCCGCCTCGTCGAGGTCCTCCATGGTCTCAATGTCGAACGGCTTTCCGTGAATCATGAGCGGCTTGACTGCGCCCAGCGCGATCGGACGCCGCCCGAACAGGATGTTGACCGGTGCCAGGAAGATGTGCAGGTGCTTGGAGTTCAGCACGAAAATCAGGAAGACCAGCATCACGCCGATGTGGAGCAGCAGGCCGACGCGCTCGAGGGCCGTGATTGTGCTCTCTGAGAAGCCGTCGAAGACATTGCCCAAGCCGATCGAGACGAATGCGCCGTTCTTGTATGGCAGGTTGCCGGCGGCCGAAGCAGCACCGCGGAAGAGGAACATCGTCCAGAGGACGTTGACGATCATGAAGAGCGTGAGCCATGCGCCGCCGAGGTGGGATCCCTTGAACCGGGACTGGCGGCCCAGCTTTTCGGGGGAGTTCTTGAGCCGGATGATCGCGAAGGTGACCAAGCCGAAGAAGCACATCACGGCGATGAAGTCCTGCAGGAAGCCCAGGATCGCCCAGTGGCCGATCAGCGGGATGGCGAACCTGGAGTTGAACAGGGCGCCGTAGGCCTCGAGATAGACCGAGGCAAGGATGAAGAAGGAGTACATCACGAAGAGGTGGGCGGCACCCGGGATCGTCCAATTGAGCAACTTCTTTTGACCGAGGACCTCGACCAGTTCGGTCTTGATGGCGGTGCCGGTGCGCTTGGTGACCCCTTCGATACGGTCCGGGGCCGGCTGGCCACTCGTGATCAGCCGCCAAAGGAACAACACGCGTTGCGCGGCGAGACTCAGAGTGATGGCAGTCATCACGAGACCGATCACCAGGACAACAGTCATAAAACTCTCCAAACCTGCCGGCAAAGACACCGGATCGACCCCGTCACAACTGGCCCGATGCTACTACACGGGCCCGCTGCCAAAAGCCCTACCTACGACGAAAGGCTGTGGTCACACCCCGTGAGTTGTCCGCTCGCCTTTGACGGGAATGAGCGGTATGGCGATCAGCGGAAATATCGCCACGATCGCGAAGCCGAAGGCATAACCCTGGCCGGCGATCGCCGCGCCGATCAGCGGGGGCACGGCGGCCGAGGCAAGGAATTGCCCGGTGTTCTGCGAGCCCATCGCCCGTCCGGACCAATAAGGGCCGCCGATTTCGGCGACTGAGGTGAAGGCCAGGCCGTTGTCCGCCACGGTCACGATCGAGGCGATCACCAGAAGAGAAACGGCGAGCGTGGTGCCCTCCAAGAGCCCGAGAGCGAGCATCGACAAGGCCGCTGCGATGGCGACGGTCCGCATCGGTCCGAGTCGGCTGCCGGTCCGATCGGACCAGGCGCCCGCGCCCACGCGGCCGAGAGCGCCCAGCACTTGGATGCCGGCGACAACGGCTCCGGCCGCGAACGTCGTCCAGCCTCTTTCGCTGATGAGCCAGACGACGGCATACGTCCATACCGTGAATTGGGGGATGACCAGAAGCATCGAGGCGATATGGATGCGCCACAGCCGGCCGTCCCGCGTATACGGATTGACAAGGTGGCCGAGTTCGGCCGCTTCCTTGCGCGTCGGCCGGGGCGGATCGACTATAAGAATTGCCGACAGCACGAGAGCGCCGGCGCAAAGGAAGGCCGGCACGAGCAACGCAGTCTGCAGTCCGTAATTCTCCGCCGTGACCGGGATGATCAGCGCGGCCAGTCCGACGCCGAGGGGTTGGGCCATTTGGCGGATACCCATGGCGAAGCCGCGCCGATCGGCGGGGAACCAGCCGACGACGACCCGTCCGCTCGCCGAGTTGACGCTCGCTCCGCCCATACCGCCGAGAAACAGAAAGATCGCCAGCCCCACGTATGACGTGGAGAAGGCCGCGCAGAAAGCGCCGATCGTGATGAGGGCCATGCCCGCGGCAATGGACTTGCGTTCGCCGATGCGATCGACGACCGCGCCCCAGGCGATCAGGGTCAGCATCATGCCGACGAGGGGGGCGGAGGCGATGAGGCCGGCGTGGAAGAGCGAGAGCCCGCGGGTGAGGTGGAGCAGCGGGATCAGGAACGGCGCGGCGCTGACGAATACCGTTCCGGCGACCTGGCCAGACATCGCGACGGTCAGCATGAGCCAGCGATTGGGTAGCTGCCGCTCGGCCATTTGTCCACATCCTGATACGAATCGTCTCAGTGTTCAAGATACCAGTGCTGCCCGCTCTGATCGTAGACCAGGTCCCGGCCGCATACTCCGCACAGGAAACTGTTACTGATCACGGGTTGCAACCTGTAATCAGTAACAGTTTTCGAAGATCTCCTGGGAACCTTGTGACGTGTGGCGGAGGGTCGCGTCTCTGACGGTGCGCGCAGCAGCGGATCAGACGAGGATCTTCTTCATCCCGGTATGACTGGGGGTGAACCCGAGCCGTTGATAGAACTCGTGGGCGCGCAGGCGCTTCTTGTTGCTGGTGAGTTGCAGGCGGGCCGCACCGCGTCGACGCGCTTCTGCCTCGATGTGAGTCATCAACTGATTGCCGATTCCCTGACCGCGCATGCCCGTCGCCGTGCGGACGGATTCGATCTGGCACATGAGGCCGCCGTCATACATCAATACGCGAAGCCAACTCAGGTGGGCAGTGGTGACGATTCGGCCATCGATCTCGCCGACCAACAAGTCATGGGCCGGATCGGTGATGAGTTCGGTGAGGGCCGCGCGCTGGTTGTCGGTAGGGGTGGTCGGCTCGACGAAAGCCCGCATGGCGTCCTCGGCGGTGAGGTCGAGCAGCACCTGCAAATCGTCGACGGTCGCGAGGCGGATCCGTAACTGAGTCACTGCGAGGTCACCGTGTCAGCGCACCGACTGAGGCGAGCGCTTCACGAAGTAGCGAACCGCGGCCGCCCTCCATTTCGTCGAAGAGATGGTCGCTCGAAGCCTCTTCGGGGGTCAGCCAAGTCAATTCGAGGGCGTCTTGGCGCGGGGCGCAGTCGCCGGTCACCGGCACGACATACGCCAAGGCAACGGCGTGTTGGCGAGGGTCATAAAGGGGGGCGACTCCGGGCAGCGGGAAATACTCGGCGACCGAAAACGGCACCGTGCTTGCCGGGAGTTGCGGGAAAGCCGTCGGCCCGAGGTCCTTTTCGAGGTTGCGAAGCAATGCCTCGCGCACGGATTCGCCGTGCATGACCCGGCCCGAGACGAGAGTGCGGGTGAGTTCGCCGGTCATCGCCGAACCGCGGAGCAACACCCCGACGTGCTCGACCTGGCCAAGGGAGTCGAGACGCACCGGTACGGCTTCGACATAAAGAATCGGCACCCGCGATCGTGTCTCGTCGAGGGCGATGTCGGAGAGCCAACCGGGGTTGGGGTCTGGCGTGCGAACTGAAGGCATAGACGCATTCTTTCAGTTGCTAGGTTCTATGCCATGACCGAATCGCCCGACCCGGGTGCCGTCGAATTGGCGCACCGACTCTTCGACTTTGCCCGCGACGGCGATACCGCTCAACTCGCGGCGTATGTCGATGCGGGCGCGCCGGTCAATCTGACCGATGCCGCCGGCAACACTCTGATGATGTTGGCGGCCTATAACGGTCACGCCGAGACAGTTGCTGCCCTGATTTCGCGTGGGGCCGACGTCGACGGACTCAACGATCGCGGGCAGTCCCCGTTGGCCGGCGCGCTGTTCAAGGGTGAGGACGACGTTTGCAAAGTCCTGATCGAAGCGGGAGCAGATCTCGACAAAGGCGGCCCGACCGCCAGGGAAACCGCCGCCATGTTCGGCCGCACCGATCTCCTCCCCTGAGCCCCCATCACCAAGATTTGGCGGCTCAGGCACCTGAAATCGTTGGAATCTCAAGAAATCAGGTGCAAAATCGGCCAAATCTTGGGGATGACCTTGGCGCGTGCCTTCGCGGCCTTGATTTCGGGCTTGTCGACAACAACACGCAATGAGTCCGAAGCGGCGAGCAGACCGATGAGGGGTCCCGTCTCGTCGTCGGTGTCCATACTGTGGAGAAGGCTCGCCTGGATGAGTCGTATGAGGTTGTCCCGGCGAACGGCGTCAACGACCGGCCAGCGAATGACCGTGAATAATCCGAGTCTTTTTTCGGTCCTGCGTTGAACCATTCCGCGAGCCGAGAGCGCCTCGTAGAGCGGCGCTTTCGACTGCTTGCCCAGTTGCCGGACGGCTTCCTGGAGGCGCATGGGCCCCTTCGACTGGAGCATCCAGATGGCGCGGTCGAGCACCGGGTTGCCGAGCGGAGTCTTGTCGATGAGGACGACCTTCGCCTTTTTCTTTTGGCCCGTGAGTTCGACCCGCTGGGCATTCGCGAGGTCGACCAGATTCGCGCTGCCCAACGCCGTATCAGTGGCCATCGTCCGCAGCCGGCACTTGCCATTGGCGGGATCGGTGACCAGCAACAGGAAGTCCTCGGCGATCGTCATACGGCCACATTAACCGTGAACGAGGGGGCGCCAGACACCAAGATTTGGCGGCTCAGGCACCTGAAATCGTTGGAATCCCTCTGTGTCAGTCTCCTTGTGAACCAGTTGGTTCTTGATCGGGAGTGTGGCGATGTCGGGTTTGAAGTTGTGGTCGATCGCTGAGCGTCGTGAGATTATCGCGGAGTATGAAGAGG
>JACMOZ010000457.1 GCA_014377785.1 Aeromicrobium sp. | reverse complement strand
GCCGTCGTGCTCGATGCTCCGTTGGTGACCGCCGACGCCCGGCTCACTCGAACACCGTTGCCGTGCCGGTTCCAACTCGTCTCGGCATAGCATCGACAAGGTGAGCGAACTCCACGAACTCGACGCGACTGATCAGGCCGCATTGATGCGCAGCGGCGAAGTGTCGTCGGTCGAACTCGTGCAACACCATCTCGACCGGATCGCGACCTACGGCGAACGCCTTGGCGCCTTCATCACCGTGACAGCCCAACGGGCGATCGAACAGGCGAAGGCCGCCGATCGTCGCCGCGCGGCTGGCGAGGACGTGCCGCCGATGCTCGGCGTGCCGACCGCCATCAAGGATTTGAACTCCACAGCCGGCATCACCACGACTTTCGGTTCGGCCGTCATGCTCGATTTCGTTCCGCAGGTCCACGCCTATGTTGTCGACCTGATCGAAGCCGCCGGCCTCATCAGCCTCGGCAAGACCAACACTCCTGAGTTCGGCCTCTCCTCTTATACCGACAACGACCTCATCGGTCCGGCGCGCACTCCGTGGGACCTGGACCGCAACGCCGGCGGATCGAGCGGCGGGGCCGCAGCGGCGATCGCCGCCGGACTGATTCCTTTTGCCCAGGGCAGCGACGGCGGCGGATCGATCCGGATCCCGGCGAGCGCCTGCGGCATTTTCGGCTTCAAACCCAGTCGCGGCCGGGTCAGTGCGGGGCCAACCGGCAGCGATGTCAGCGGACTCGCCGGCGACGGTCCATTGGCGCGAACTGTGCGCGACGCGGCGGCCATGCTCGATGTATTGGCGCACCCGATGCCAGGAGACCTGCGGCCGTTGCCCGAACCGAGCGTGCACTACGCCGAATGGATCAGCCGCGAACCCAAGCGGTTGCGCATCGCCCGCTGGTCCACGCCCTATCTCGCCGGCATCGACGCTGAACCGGACGCCATCGACGCCTGGGAAAAGGCGAGCCTTCTGCTGGCATCGCTGGGCCACGAGGTCGTCGACATCACTGAACCTTTCCCGCCGGAGTTAGAACCGCAGTTCAATATCATCTGGTCGACCGGCATCGCGTCAGCGCCCATACCGCCCGAAGCCGAACGCTTGTTGCGCCCCAACTCGCGATATTGGCGGGACCGCGGTCGCCGGACGACCGGCACCGAGCTGATGGCGGCGATGCAATACGTGGAGGCCACGACGCGACAGGTCCTGACCGACCTCGAAGCCTATGACGCTTTCCTCACCCCGACACTGGCGATGCCGCCGCAACCGGTTGAGTGGTTCAACGAGTCGGGTGATCCGGCCGAGGACCATTGGCGCGAACTGCTGTTCACGCCCTACTCGGCCCTTTACAACATGAGCGGCCAGCCGGCGGCGAGTCTGCCGCTGCACTGGACTGCTGGCTCAAACGAGGCGGACGGCTTGCCGATCGGCGTCATGCTCGCCGGAAGGCCCGGCGAGGACGGTCCGCTGTTCTCGCTGTGCGCCCAAGTCGAGGCCGCTCAGCCGTGGACGGATCGCCACCCACCCGGCTTCAGCTGACGAGTCACCTGCTGACGCCGGGGAGTCGTTTACACGTGACTCGTCAGCGCGAGTGAGTGACTCGTCAGCGCAATGGCAGCGTTTCAGGGGCGCAGGTCGACGAGTTCGGCGAGCCGCGAACGATGGTGGTCGGGTGTGCCCAGGGCGATCTGGTCGGCCTTGGCGCGTTTGAGATAGAGGTGTGCCGGATGCTCCCAGGTCATACCGATCCCGCCATGCAATTGGATCGCTTCTTCGGCGGCGTGGACGGCAACATCTGAGCAATAGGCCTGGGCGAGCGACACCGCGACGGCGGTGTCCTCACTTCCGGTTGCGAGACAATCGGCGGCATAACGGGCGGCCGACGACGCCGAACCGACCTCGAGCCAAAGGTCGGCGAGGCGGTGCTTGATCGCCTGGTATGAGCCGATCGCGCGCCCGAACTGGTGGCGCTCCTTGACGTAGGCGAGCGTCGTGTCGAGGCACCACTGGGCCAGACCGAGCTGCCCCGAAGCGAGGAGACCGGCGCCGGTCTGGAGAGCCTTCGCGACGGCCTTGGCTGCTGTGTCGCCGCTCGCGAGTTTCACCCCGCTGGCGCCATCGAAGGTCAGGTCCGCGAGCGGCCGGGTCATGTCGAGTGAGACCACGGCATCGACCGTTGCGGCGGCACGGTCGACGGCCCACAACTCCATACCTCCGCCGGCAACGAGGACCGGGACTATGAGGACATCGGCGGTCGATGCATCGGCGACACTCGTGACGCGCCCGGACAACACCTCGCCGTCGAGGCTGACGCTGAGTTCGAGGTTGGCGCCCGTTGCCGACAACGGGACGGCGAGCGCAGCGGTCTTGGTGTCGTCGGCGAGTTCGGTGGCAAGGGACTCGTTGCCGGCTACGACGACGGCGATGGTCGCGATGACCGCGCTGGAAAGATAAGGAACCGGGGCAACGGTGCGACCCAATTCTTCGAGTACGACCGCCGCCTCACGTGACGATGCGCCGGCGCCGCCGAACTCTTCGGGTATGAGGAGAGCGGCCAGGCCGAGGTCACCGGCCAGCGCCTTCCACAGAGCCGAATGGTCGGCAACGCCGTCATAACCGGTCATGACATCGGCCGGAGTAAGGCGGGAGCCGAGCAGATTGCGGACGCTTTCGCGCAACGACTGCTCGACGTCGGAATACAACAAATCAGCACTCATTTGGGGAGGTCCTTGAAGGGAAGGGTCTTGTCGACACGATGCTCGGGCGGAAGGCCCAGGACTCGTTCGGCGACGACATTGCGCAGGATCTCCGACGTGCCACCCTCGATCGAATTGCCTTTGGCCCGCAAGTAGCGATAGACGGCATTGCGACCGGTGAACGTCACCGTTTCGGGGCGCGTCATGGTCCAGTCGTCGAAACGCAGGCCCGATTCGCCTTCGAGTTCGAGCGCGAAGCCGGTGATGGCCTGGGCCTGGGTGGCGAAGGCAAGCTTCATCGCCGCGCCTTCGGGACCGGGCTGACCGGCCGCAAGTTGCTGGCGGAGTCTTTCACCGGTCAACCGGGTCACTTCGGCGTCGACCCACATTCGCAGGAGACGGTCGTGCAGAGAATGGGTATGCAGTTCAGGGGCCTCGCGCCAACGATCCGCGACCAGGCCGATGTGCCCGCCTTCGCGCGCAGCACCGCTGCCGATCGCGACGCGTTCGTTGTTGAGCGTCGCGTTGGCGACTTTCCAGCCCAGCCCCTCGTCGCCGAGACGCTGGGAGTCCGGGATCCGTACGCCGGTCAAAAAGACCTCGTTGAACTCGGCCTCGCCGGTGATCTGGCGCAACGGGCGGACGTCGATGCCAGGATCTGTCATGTCACACAGAAAGTAGGTCAGGCCACCATGTTTGGGCACGTCGGGATTGGTGCGGGCAACGAGGATGGCGAATCGTGCCTTGTGGGCGCCCGAGGTCCATACCTTCTGGCCGGTCACCACCCATTCGTCGCCGTCGCGCACCGCGCGGGTCGCAACGGCGGCGAGATCGGAACCGGCACCAGGCTCGCTGAACAGTTGGCACCAGATTTCCTCACACGTGAAGATCGGCCGCAAGAACCTGGACTTCTGTTCTTCGGTGCCGAACGCCACGATGGTCGGTGCGGCCATGCCGAGACCGATGCCGTTGCGGCCCGAATCGGGCACCGGCGCACCGACTGCCTCCAACGCTTTCGTGACCCGCGATTGCCAGGTTTGCGGCAAGCCGAGCCCGCCTTGCCCGACCGGGAAGTGCACCCAGGCAAGACCGGCGTCGAAGCGCGCGCCGAGAAACGACACAGCATCGGTCGAGGCCGGATCGTTTTCGAGGAGAAGTCTTGCTATCCGGTCGTCAAGATCGGCGGCAACATCGGTCTCGGTCATGACGTCAGTTGCCTCCGGGCCTCGTCCATGAAAGCGCTGAGGCGTTCGCGAAGTTCGTCGGTCTTGGCATCAAAAGCAAAACCCATGACTATTCCTTACCGGCGAGGACGTAGACGACCTCGGCGATGCAGACCGGCTTTTCGCTGTCTTCACGTTCG
The DNA here is from genome assembly GCA_014377785.1 of Aeromicrobium sp. Taxonomy (GTDB): domain Bacteria; phylum Actinomycetota; class Actinomycetes; order Propionibacteriales; family Nocardioidaceae; genus JACMOZ01. The sequence continues at coordinate 3,490 of JACMOZ010000457.1, read as the reverse complement.
ACCGTGGCCTGGATGACGAATTGGGTACCGATCGCGATCGGTTTGGTCTCGAGGAGTTTGGCGACGACCCGGATCTTTGAGTCAACCGGAACGGGGCTCGGGAAGCGGACCTTGTTTGCGCCGTAGTTCATACCCATCGCGACGTTCTCGACCGCATAGGTCTGCTCGAGCAGGACCGGGAGCAGGGAAAGTGTCAGGTAGCCGTGCGCGATCGTCTTGCCGAAAGGCCCCGTGGCCGCCTTTTCGGGATCGACATGGATCCACTGATGGTCACCGGTCGCATCGGCGAAAAGGTTGATTTGCTCCTGAGTGACCGTATGCCAGTCACTTGTGCCGAGCTCTTCACCGACGGCAGCCTCAAGGGCAGCCACATTGTCAAAAGTGCGCAAGATTCCTCCAGATGGACCGACGTCTTCATACTAAGCGCTTGCTTAGTCTGGCACCCTACGGCATACGTGGCGCACACGCCAGACCTCTCTGCCCCGGTGATTGAGGAGCGAGGCACGAGCGTCTCGAAATCAAGGCACCTCGGCGCCTCAGCCCACGAGGGCGAGTATGGGTGCCACCGCGCCGAGCGCGATAGCGACAGCCAACCCGATCAGGTCCAACCGGGTCCACGGTGCCGGTTCAGCCCAGGTCCGGTCATGGGCATCGGCGAAACCGCGGGCATCCATGGCGATCGACGACTGCGAAGCGCCGCGCAACGCGTTGACGAGCAGGCCGAAGGACATGTCGGCGGCATAACGGCCAGTCGCGATCGGGTTGCGGGAAGGCCCGAAGCCGCGGACCCGGCGAGCCCGATCCAGTTGCTGCCAAGCCGAGCCCAGACTCGCGAAGCGCTGCAAGGCGGCCGAGAAGGCGGCGACGAATCGGGCCGGCAACTTCAGCGTCTGCGCAAGATAGTCGGCCAGCCGCGAAGGGTCCAGATAACCGACGGCAACCGATCCCGGCCAGGCGAGGACGACGATCCGCAGACCGGCAGTGAGCGCTTCACGTTCGTCGTGGCCGCCGAGCCGCCAGGTCGAATAGACGATCGAGACGGCGGCAAACAAGGTGAAGCCCAGACACAGCAGCGGAAATCGCCACGACGGCAGCAACAGGATCGCGGCGACGGCATAGGCCCCCAGAGCGATCAGGGCCACGCGCAAGTCGCGGATCGCGAAGGACCCGAGCAGTGAACCCAGGCCGACCGCGATCAGCACCAGCGGATTGACCCGCAGGATGAGAGACCTCAAACCAATTGCCCCGCCCTCAGTTCGTAGTCCGTATCGCGCGGAACGTCGGCGTCATGCGTCGACAGGCCGACGGCCGCCCCCGCGCGCGCCGCCGAAGCGAACCAGCCGACGACGGCAGCCCAGGTATGACGGTCCTGACCGACCGTGGGTTCGTCGAGGAGGACGACTCCGGGCCGATGACCGAGTGCAGCCGCAAGAGCGAGCCGGCGCTGTTCACCTCCGGACAGCCGATAAGGATTGGCAAGGGCCAGATGGCCGAGGCCAAAGACGTCGAGGACAGTCGCAACGTCGACCGAACCGCCTAGTTTGCGTGAAGTCTTCTCGACCTCTTCGCCCACCGTTGGCGCGAGGAAACCGTGCTCGGGATTTTGCGGCACCCAGCCGATCGAGCCCGCAAGCCTGCGCGAAGTCCACGTATGTACGGCAGGGGTGATCGTCCCCGTTTTCGGTCTCAGGAGTCCGCCGAAGGCCGCGAGCGCAGTCGACTTGCCGGCGCCACTCGGACCCGTGAACGCCGTCACTTCACCGGCTTGGAGTCGCGCGCTCATCCTTTGGAGAGCATGCGATCTCTCGGTGCCACGAAGCGTCCGCGTCAAGAGGTCGATCGACAAGTCATCGACAACGAGATGAAGCGGGGTCGAAGACGGCGCGACGAGTTCGGCGGGGATGTCGAGCGGCGTCGGGATCGCCAACCCGGGCATCCATACGCCGTCGGGTGGCTGAGGGTCGGCAAGCAAGGCGGCCGGCGTTCCGTCGCTGACGATCTCACCTGATTTCGACAACACGATCACCCGGTCGACGCGGTCGAGCCAGGGCCCGATGCGGTGCTCGATGACGATCAGGGTCGAACCGGCAGAGGCCTCGAGGATCGCCTCTCGGACAGCAGTCGCATTTGTCTCGTCGAGCATCGAAGTGGGTTCGTCGAGGAGGAACAACTCCGGTCGCATCGCGAGCACGCCGGCGAGGGCGAGCCGTTGCAGCTCACCGCCGGAAAGCGCCGCGGTGAAGTGGTCGATCCCGTAAGGCATCCGCACCGCTTCAAGCGCGGCCGCAACCCTTGCCCCAATGTCATGGCGCGACAACCCGAGGTTTTCCGGGCCGAAGGCGACATCGCGGCCTATGCGTTCGGCGACGACGGCATCGCCGGGATTCTGGAGCAGCAAACCGATCCGGCCATCGACTTCGACAACTCCGCTCATTTCTCCCGCGACAGTCGTGCCGAGGGCACCCGCGAGGGCATACAAAAGAGTCGACTTGCCGGCGCCGCTCGGGCCGGCAATCAGCACCCGTTCGCCGGCTTCGATGGTGAGATCGAAACCGGCGATGACGGGGTTGCGCCGACCGAGGGGACGCCACGCGAATCCGCGGAAGCGCGCCCCTGCTGCGGCCATAACTAGACCTCGTGGGCGGCTTCGCGCCCGGGCCCGAACGAGTCGAGCACACCGGCCCGCGCCAAGGCACGAGTCAGCGCCCAGCCTCCGAGTCCGGCCACGACTGCGCCCGACAAGGCGAAGAAGCCAAGGTGCGCGAGGCGATAGGGGAGGTCCCAGTCGGGGTAGTAGGCCTGCCATTCATAGACAGCCTCGATGGAGCCGGCAAGGATGCCAGCCAGAACCGCGACGACGACGCCGAAGCGCTTGTAGAGGAACACCGCGATAATCAGTTCGGCACCGAGCCCCTGCAAGAAACCCGAAGCGAGAACGCTCATACCCCATTGGTTGCCGGGCATGAGTCCTTCAACGCTGGCAGCGACGAGTTCGGTCGCGAGCGCGGCGCCAGGTTTGCGAATGATCAGTCCGCCGACCACGCCGGCGAGAAGCCAGGGTCCGCCGAGCAGTCCCGCCGACGGCGGAAAACCGAATATGGCGAGCGTGCTGATGCCTTCATACAACTTGCCCCACCCCCAGAACACCACGCCGAAAGCGACGCCGAGCGTGGCGATGGTGATGAGATCGATGGTCCGATAAGCCAGGATTTCGCGAATCCTGGATGGCTGCACAGATGTTGTCATGTGTGACTCCCTTCGCCGGTACTAACCGGAGCAGGTTCAAGGGTCTGCGGCGGATCCGCACTCTCAGCACCCTCTGCAAGGTGCTCCCCTGTCTTGTGGCTCCACACTACCTCCCTTGGGCCCCTCCCCAAGATTTGGCCGATTTTGCACCTGATTTCTTGAGATTCCCTCTGTGTCAGTCTCCTTGTGAACCAGTTGGTTCTTGATCGGGAGTGTGGCGATGTCGGGTTTGAAGTTGTGGTCG
>JACMOZ010000456.1 GCA_014377785.1 Aeromicrobium sp. | reverse complement strand
GCGACCACTCGTTGTCGGTCATCGGTGAACTTGGCATGGCCCGCAATATTTCACCCTCGGCTGCGGGCAACCACTATGGTTTCGCGATCGGGCTGGCCCGGATGCCACACGTGGCCGCCGTGTTCGCCGCCGGTGGGATATCCGAACAAGCGGCCCGGCTGGTGGTTCGTGAGTCGACCGGTTTGGACCGTGAACAAGCCACCCGACTCGATGCCTTGCTCGATGGATTGATTGTTGGGCTCACGGCCCGCAAGGCCGGCGACCTTGCCCGCCACTATGCGATCGGCATTGATGCCGATGCCGCGTTCGAACGTGCCAAGGCCAACCGGCCTGACCGGTTCGTGTCCTACTTTCCCGACACCGACGGCGTTGCCATTCTGCAGGTCCGGGGTCCGGCAGAGCAATTGCTGGCCGCTTACAACACCCTCGCCCAGGCCGCACGCACGGCCCGGGCTGCCGGCGACACCCGCACAACCGGTCAGGTGATGTGTGATGAATTCGTCCAACGCGTCACCGGCCTCAAGACCGCCGACAGTATGGGTGTCGAAATCGGTTTGGTCATGACCGTCGGCAATCTCCTGGGCATCGACGACAACCCCGTCGCCATTCCCGGTTTCGGCCCCATCCCGGCTGCACTGGCCCGCCGGATCATTTGTTCGGGTGGCCAAGCCTGGGTCCGACGATTGTTCACGGACCCCGTCGATCACTCGTTAACCGATTGCGACCAACGCCGCCGCCGCTTCGACGGCACGCTGGCCAAAATCATCACCATCCGAGACGCCCGCTGCCGCCAACCCGGTTGCGACTCACCGATCAGGCATCTCGACCACATTCTTGCGTTCCATAATGGCGGACCGACCATCCTGTCTAACGGCCAAGGCCTCTGCGGCCGATCCCATACGATGAAACACCTCCCGGGGTGGAAAATCACCACCGAAGGCAGCCAAATCGACTGGACAACACCCACCGGGCATTCATACCGATCACAACGACCCAGCCTCATCGAATACGTGACCTCAGGACCCGGCCACCTACGCCAATAAGAGTTGGACGTTGACGAGTTGGGCAATCCATTGCGGTGCTAACCGATGAGACTTGCGAGGATTTCGGCAGTCGTTCCGTCGCGGGCATAACCGAAACCGGCGCCAGCCCAGAGATTGATCCCGTGCGGATCGCCCTGAGCGCCGGCCGCCGCGCGAATCGGTGCCGTGAGGTGATGGATCGCCGGATAACCGAGCGGTGCCGAGTCCGAAAACGTGTCGGTGAACCGGTTGCGCAAAGCTCGGGCGGGGCGCCCGGTGAATGCACGGGTGACCACCGTTTCGGCGAACCGCGGGTCGCCCATCGCTTCGCGCTGAGTAGGCCGGGTGCCGGCTTCGACCGCCTTGAGAAAATGCGTGCCGACCTGGACGGCAAAGGCCCGCGTGTCGAGCACGGCCTCGAGATCTTGTCGACTTGCGATGCCGCCGGCCGCCACAACCGGCAGGGGCACCCGAAAGCGAATCTCCGCAACCAGATCAAGTGTCGTGGTGTCGCCGCGATACAGCGCTGGGTTGGTCGTGCTGCTGTGGCCACCGGCCGAACCGCTCTGGGCAATGACGCCATCGGCACCGGAGTCGAAGGCCAACTCGGCTTCATCGGGATCGGTCACCGTCACGAGGACCTGGCTGCCGGCCCGTTTGAGGTCTCGGATGGTCGCACTGTCGGGTACGCCGAAAGTAAAACTGACCCACGGGACGGGATCGGCGATCAGCATCGAAATCTTCTCAGACCAGTGGTCGTCGTCAGCCCAGCGGATTTCGGGAAGCTCGACACCATACCGTTCGGCTTCGGGGCGGAGGCGGTCGCGATAACGCTCGATGGCGGCCCGGTCGACAGGGGAGTCGTCAGGAACGAAAACGTTGACGCCAAAATGATCGGTGGAATCGCGGACCGCGGCGATCTCACCCGCCATGATCTCAACCGACTTGTATCCTGCCGCGAGAAAACCGAGAGCTCCAGCAGCCGCGGCGGCCACGACGAGGGCAGGCGTGGAAGGACCACCGGCCATCGGTGCCACGATGACAGGGACGTCGCCGACGCTCAGTTCGTTCACGGCGCGTTCCATACGCCTGAAGTGCCACGCCGATGGCTGTCGAGCAGATGCGTGTCGACGATTCCGACGGCTTCCATCAGGGCATACATCGTGGTGGGTCCGACGAAAGAGAAACCCTTTTTGCGCAACGCCTTGGACAGAGCGAGCGACTCCGCGGACTTTGTCGGGACGTCGGCGTGCGTTCGCGGCTGCGGAGTGCGCCCGGGCTTGAACGACCAGACGAAATCGACGAGGCCTTCTGCTTCGCGCAATCGGATCGTCGCCTTGGCGTTGTTGATGGTGGCGAGGATCTTGAGACGATTGCGGACGATGCCCGCGTCGCCCAGCAGTCGCTGGACGTCGTCATCGGTGTAAGCGGCGACGGTGTCGGGACGGAAATCGGCGAAGGCCACACGAAAGTTCGGGCGCTTTCGCAAAATGATGGCCCAAGAGAGTCCGGACTGGAACGCTTCGAGGCTGATGCGCTCGAACAGTCCCTGCTCGTCGCGGATCGGCATACCCCACTCGCTGTCGTAATAGTGGCGAAGTAACGGATCGGCTGCCGCCCAGGTCGGGCGAATCAGCCCGTCGCCGCCCATCACCGTGGCGGAGGGCGTCATGTCGTCGGGCACGGACTCACCTTCTCACTCCCATGCGCGTTCGCGACGCGCGAGCACCGTGATCGCGACGGCGAGAACGCTCCAGGCCGCCAAAATCAGCACGGGCTTGACAACCGTGCAGGCGCCTAAATAGACGATCGACACGACAGCCGACGTCGGTGCATCATGGAGGACTGCGAGATCGACACCGAATTGCTGTGTGAAACGGCTCTTGCTGCCGGTTACCGAGACCGCTGCCGTTTGAGGCGCGGCCGCCTTACCCCTTCGCTGCCTTTGCAGCCTTGGAGGCGGCGCCCTTCTCGGTGCTGGCACCAGCGGTCGACAAATCTCCGACGGTCGACTCCAGATGCGCACGAATGAACCAGTGGAACAGTTCGAGCTGCGTCAGGTGGCCGATCAGCATGTCCTCGGTGATCGGGTCGAGCTCGGCGACAATCGCCAGCGCCTCGCGGTGAGAAGCGATGACGTTGGCATACACCTCATCGAGCGCGCCGAGGTGCTGGTCGGTGGTTGCCCGGCCGAGGGAGTAGTCGTCCCAGGTGCGGGCAGCCACGAGCGCGCCGGGTGTGCCGACGGGGGAGGCACCCAGCGTGGCGATGCGTTCGGCGGTGGCGTCGATCATGGCGCGCACCTCGAGAACCTGCGGGTCGATCATCTCGTGGACCCCGATGAAATGCGGGCCGACAACGTTCCAATGCACATGCTTGAGCGTGAGAGCGAGGTCGTTGAGGGCATGGAGCCGGCCCTGCAGGACCTCGGCAATCTTGTGCCCATCCTTGAGAGCAAGTCCGGGAACGGTGAACGATCCTTCGTTGCTCTTCGCGCTTGTCTTGGTCGGTTTCGCGGTATTAGCCATGTTTCCAACGTACGGGTCTGACCGTCCTTCGCAACTCTGGCTATCAGGGAGGAAGGTCGGAAAGTAGGAATCATGGCACGAAGCGTCCTTCGGGCGAAGGGGCAGATCACACTTCCCGCTGAGGTGCGCAAGGCCTTGCTCATTGATGAAGGCGATGATGTGAGTTTCGAAATCATCGATGGCGGGGTGGTATTGCGAGGGCTCAGATCGATCCGCGCGGATCAGGCGTAGTTCCGGACACCCGAATGGCAAGCCGGCGAACGTGAGGTTGATGCTGAGATCGCTGCCGGCAAAGGCCGCATCTTCATGAATACCGAAGAATTCATCAAGCACCTCGAGTCGCTCGACTGATGTCGCCGACCTACGAGTCCTGCGACCGGTTCGATCACGAGTTTGAGGCACTGTCAGCACGCGACCGCGAGAGGTTCCTCCTTGCCGTCAAGAAGTTTCGGGTCGATTTGGCTGCCAACCAATTTCGAAAGGGATTGCGTGTCAAACAGGTACAGGGGCATTCCGGCATTTTCGAGATGACGTTCGCTCCGGACGGCCGCGCCACCTGGCAGTTCGGCGACGAAGTGGTGGAGGGTGAGATACGCACCATCTGGCGGCGCATCGGAACACACGACATCCTCGGCCGACCCTGAAGAGGCAAACCGGCGAATGCCGTAGGCTCGCGAAACCGAGCTGAGCGCCGGCATTGGTTCCTACGACGCGGCATACGTTGTGCTGGCCGAAGCCCTCGACGCTCCGCTACTCACTCGAGACCGAAAACTTGCCAAAGCGGCCAAGGCATTTGTCACCGTGACCGTCGCCTGAACTGCCTCCGACCGAAAGCAGAATGATTGACGGCCGGTCATCGCGGGTCTAGCGTCGGTGATCGTCGGGGCAAGACTGAGGAGCGTTCCATGACCACTGTCCGCATCGAGCACGCCGTCAAAGACTTCGACGCCTGGAAAGCCGCCTTCGACAGTGACCCGGCCGATCGGGCCGGCTCCGGCGTGACGCATTATCAAGTCTTCCGGCGCGCAGACAACCCGCTGTCGGTGATCATCCAGCTCGACTTCGGCACCCGTGCCCAGGCCGACGCATTCCTCACGGTGATGGACGGCGTATGGCGGTCCCCGCAAGTTGCTTCTTCGCTCGAGGGTCACCCGCAGGCCATCATCATCGAGAGCGTGGAGTCCAAAGACCTCTGAGCCGCCCTCGCAGAGGAATTCCAGCGGAGTCGGAAGCGTTTTATTCAGTGGGAAGTGATCTGCGATGAACACTCATCGAATGGGCAACGAGCCGCTTTCCGCACGGAGTCCGCTGCATTTGCGGCTCGTACTTTCGGCCTTTGGCGCACTGATCCTGACATCCGGCGCGGTCTACGCGTTCAGCCGCTCTGATCCCGCTCCGGGGCTCGTGTTCCTGGGCGGTGTGGCTGCCGTCTTCGCGATCGTCGCCTTCATCGATCTGTATGTCATCATCGCGCGACTCCGTCGACACGACAAATAGCTGGATCGTCAAATTCCGACTTATGCTTGGCAGGTGCCCAATGAGCCGAGACCCGCAAAGCCGCCGTCAATGACGAGGGCTGAATTGCTATCGGCTCTCGCCCATCAGACTGACCCGGCGATGTCGGCCGACCTCGCCATGCTGGCTGGGGACACAACCGAGGATCTTGACTCGCTGAGTTGAATTCGAGGAACGTGCTGATCTCGGCGGACCCGAAATCATCCTCGTCTGACGCCTTCGACTCGCCGCAATTTCGACGCCGAAATTGCCTCTGACCTGCACTGATATCGGTGCCCAAAAAAACTGTCACAACTTCATGGAATCGTGTTGCGTGCAGTAGTTCTCCGGCGTATCGTTACCACTACATCTAGTACTTACACCGATGTGGTTATCCACATCTAGTTGCACAGTTTGTAGCGGGTAACCCACAGAAAAACTGCACAACACACAGGATTTCCACACTTTTGTCCCCAACGGACAGGCCACTTCGCTACGAGAGGAGCACGTGATGCATTGTCCATTTTGTAAAAACACTGACACCCGTGTCCTCGACAGCCGGGTTGTCGATGATGGCGGAGCGATCCGTCGTCGCCGGGTCTGCTCTGACTGCGAAAAGCGCTTCACGACGATCGAGCAAATGCAGCTCATGGTCGCCAAGCGCTCAGGCATTACCGAGCCTTTTATCCGTGACAAGGCCATCGCCGGCGTACGCAAAGCCTGCAAGGGCCGTCCAGTCTCCGACGACGAGCTGGCCCGACTGGGTCAGAAGGTCGAAGACACGTTACGCGAATCCGGTGCTGACGGATCGCTCCGCCATCATCGACAACCCGGCTGTCGAGGACACGGGTGTCAGTGTTTTTACAAAATGGACAATG
>JACMOZ010000455.1 GCA_014377785.1 Aeromicrobium sp. | reverse complement strand
TCTTCATTGCCGCCTATGTCGCCGGTGCGACCGGGTCGGCAATCGCCTCCCAGGCATCCGTTTCGCGAATCATGTACAGCATGGGGCGAGACGGCATTTTACCCAGGCGCATCTTCGGCACGCTCTCGGCTCGGTTCAAGACGCCGGTGATTTCGATTCTGGTGATCTCGGTAATCTCGATTATTGGGGTGAATGCCAACGTCGACCTGCTGTTCTCGGTGGTGAGCTTTGGCGCTCTTGCCGCATTCTCGGTGGTCAACCTGTCGGTCATCAAGCGCTACCTCTGGGATGAGAAGCGCCGCAGTGGCCGGGACGTGTTGCTCTACGGCGTGCTTCCCGGGGTGGGTTTCCTCCTGACTATCTGGATCTGGACCAGCCTCACGGCGAGTGCCTTCACGATTGGGCTGATCTGGCTTGGCGCCGGGTTCGTCTATCTCCTCTTCATGACGAAGGGCTTCCGGAAGAAGGCGCCAGAGGTCGAGTTCTCGGACTCGCTGTAACGAGCGGCTTCGCCCCGGACGAAATGCTGGCACGGGAGATTCCCCGGGCAGCAATTTGTCGTTATGGCCTGTTCGCTCCGAATCCGGTCAGTACTCGTGCGGGCGTTGACCTCGCCGGGGAACGATTACCTTTGAACCATGACGCCTCCTGACACCACCATGCCAAGCGAGGCAGACGCTGCCCCCGCCACCCTGACTTTTTCCGAACTCGGACTCACCGACGCTGTACTCAAGGCGCTCAAGGATGTCGGTTACGAGACCCCCTCGGCCATCCAGGCCGCGACCATCCCTCCTCTGCTGGCCGGTCGGGATGTCGTGGGCCTCGCCCAAACCGGCACCGGCAAGACCGCCGCGTTCGCGCTCCCGATTCTCTCGCGCCTGGATCTGGCCCAGAAGAACCCGCAGGCGCTCGTGCTCGCGCCGACGAGGGAGCTCGCACTACAGGTCTGTGAGGCGTTCGAGCAATATGCCTCCGGTATGCGCGGGGTGCACGTGCTTCCCGTTTACGGCGGCCAGGCCTACGGCGTGCAGCTCTCTGCGCTGCGACGCGGCGTCCACATCGTCGTCGGCACCCCCGGGCGCATCATGGACCACCTCGCCAAGGGCACTCTCGACCTGTCCGAGCTCAAGTATTTGGTGCTCGACGAGGCAGACGAGATGCTCAAGATGGGCTTCGCCGAGGATGTCGAGACAATTCTCGCTGACACCCCGGACGACAAGCAGGTCGCATTGTTCTCGGCAACGATGCCTCCACAGATCCGACGCATCTCAAAAAAGTATCTTCATGATCCGGCCGAGATCACGGTGGAGAACAAGACCACGACCTCGGCGAACACAACGCAGCGCTACCTGATGGTGTCCTATCCGCAGAAGGTCGATGCCCTCACCCGCATCCTCGAAGTCGAGAACTTCGAAGGCATGATCGTGTTCGTGCGCACCAAGAACGAGACGGAGACCCTCGCCGAAAAACTGCGAGCTCGCGGGTACTCCGCTGCCGCGATCAGCGGCGACGTCGCCCAAGCCCAGCGCGAACGCACCGTGAACCAACTGAAGTCGGGCAAGCTCGACATCCTGGTGGCAACGGATGTCGCGGCCCGCGGCCTCGACGTCGAGCGCATCAGCCACGTAATCAACTACGACATCCCCATCGACACCGAGTCATATGTGCATCGCATCGGCCGCACCGGACGGGCAGGCCGCAGCGGTGCCGCGATCAGCTTCGTCACGCCCCGCGAGCGTCGCCTCCTTGACGCGATCGAACGGGCGACCCGCCAGCCGCTGACCCAGATGCAGCTTCCGAGCGTCGAAGACGTCAACGTCACTCGGCTGGCTCGCTTTGACGA
>JACMOZ010000454.1 GCA_014377785.1 Aeromicrobium sp. | reverse complement strand
CTACAAGGGTCTGGGCGAGATGGATGCCGATCAGCTCGCCGAGACAACGATGGATCCACGCCATCGCACCTTGCGTCGTCTCACCGTCGATGACGGCGAGGAGGCAGCGTCGGTGTTCGAGCTGCTGATGGGCAACGAGGTACCGCCCCGCAAGGAGTTCATCGTGCAGGGCGCCTACGAGATCGATGCCGACCGAATCGACGCCTAGCGGTTATCAGAACTAGAAGTTCGCTCTCCTCGGACCCGAAGTTCGCCCCCCAAAAAGACCATCTGACCAGCGCTTTCGCGCATGAGACCACCACCAGATCCTGTGTGGAACAGGCTGTAGAAATCTCGATTTCGTTTGGCGAAGATGTTCCGAACGAGTCTAGTGGGTGGCGGTTGGCATGACTGTGCAACCCCGCCCCGAAGTTGTTTCGATGGTCGACGACGCGGCCCGATCTGCTGGCTTGTCGGGCGCTGCTGAAGCAGCGTTTCGTGCGATCGCGTCAACGGTCGCCGACCGGTACTCGCCGAGGTACGCGGAGGACTCGATGGCTGCGTGGCGGGCATGGAAACTGTTCGCCGACCATCACGATGTCGACCCCTTCTGCCCACGCCCGGCTGACCTGGTGGCGTTCGTACACGCGCGGGCAATCATGGGCATTAGCTACATGTACCTGTCGGCAACGCTCGCGGCGGTCGAGAAGGCGTTGGTCGCCGCCGGCACTCGTCGGGGTGGAGTCGCCCCGGTGGGCCGGATGCCGGCCGAGACGGTCAACGCGCCGGCACGTCGGTTTCTGAGCGACCTGTGGGGCGACGGCGTGTTCGCCCCAGCGCAGAACGCGCCTGCACTGACGCTTGGCGAGGTCATCGCGATGGCGGCCCAAGCGCCGGCGCCGCTGGCGTGGCTACTGGTCGTTGGGGGGCACCGCGGCGCACTCAGGCCGGGCGAGTGGCTGCGACTCCGCTACCCCCAAGATGTTGGTATCACCAACGAAGAGGTCACGTTCCACCTCCAGCGCAGCAAGTCGGGACCTGGGCGGGTAGTCCGCGTATCGACCAGGGCGAGAGACAAAAAGCTGAGCCTGGCCACGGCGCTCGCGGACTACGTCCAGACACGAGGCGAGGAGCCAGAGATGCTTGTGCTGGTCGGCGGTCAGCCGACCGGGTGGGACCACATCAGGTACCAGTTGCGTCTGGCCGCGGCTGCTTCTGGGGTCGACGCGTTCGCGCCGTACTCGCTTCGCCGATCGTGGGCGGTTCACGCCAACTTGTCGGGCGCCTCGGTGGCCGACATCCGCCGGCATCTGGGACAGAGCCCAACCGGGCAGGTGTTCCGTCGTTACATCGAGCCCCTGCTGAGCGTCCAAGCCGCCCAAGGGGTCAACCCGGCCAAACTCTGGTTGGACAGGACCCCGCCGCGCGGCGGGCCAGTGCGACTTGACCAGGTCGTCGGGTTCCGTCAGTTCGAGGACTGGCTCACGGCACCGGACACTTTCGAGAGTCTCGTTCGGCGCACGAGCTCGACGTCATCGGAGCCCCACGTCCTCAAGCCGAGCAAGGGACCGGCCGCCAGAGCTCGTCGCAACGGTTCCCTGGTCGGGTGCCTGCCGACCACATCGAGGGTGAAGTCCTGAGCCTTCGTGGCGGTGACACCGTTCTCCGTCACGTTTTAGCTGAGGGTGGCGACCATGTCACTAAGCGGGATCAGTTCACCCGTCGACTTCCACTCATTCACGTAGGGGTATCGCACGGATATCGCGAAGTTCAGCGCAAGAAATTGGATGGGTCAATCTCGATATTGGTTGCCGACAACCCGATGCAATGCGGAGTCCGCCTCGTCAACTGATTCTTTGCCCCACAGTAGGATCTCGGGAAACCCGACGGTCCGAATTCCGCGGTCGTTGTCCTTAATATCTGCGACAAGGCGAGGCAACGAGGGAGGCAGTCCCACGAAGCTCATGACGACAGTCCAGGTAATCGAACCCGAGACCTCAAAACGTTCGATTGACTCACATGGAATGGACTTAACAAGCGTGGTTCCGCGAAAGGCATTCAAATGAATACCGTCGCATTCATAACTGACACGGGCGGGGCCGAGCAGCCAGTAGAAACCCACGCGCAGCCCAATCAAGGCGGCCACCGCGGTGGGAATCGCAGTCAACACAGTGGCCGCGCCGATTGTCCATGACCTTCCTGCGCTAAGGATCAATGCCAGG
>JACMOZ010000453.1 GCA_014377785.1 Aeromicrobium sp. | reverse complement strand
CTACAAGACCACAGGTCGGGCGAAGCCCGACAGGCGGCAGCGGCGGGGCCGCGAGTGAGCGTGAGGTACGAGCGCGTCCGCCTATCACCAGGTTTGTGCAACCTTGGGATTTTTCGAACCCGTCGGTGCCACTCCGAAGCGCTCGAGTGCCATCGACATGATGTCGTGGAACACCGGCCCCGCGGTCGAACCACCGCCGGCATTGGCGAACGGCTTGTCGAGCACGATGTAAGTCAGAAAACGCGGATTGTCGGCCGGCGCGAAACCCATGAACGACACAGTGTTCTGTCCCCGGACATAACGGCCACTGACCGGGTTGACCCGCCAGGCGGTGCCTGTCTTGCCTGCCACCCGGTAGCCGTCGATCGCCGCCGCGGGTGCCGTGCCGTCCGGTGCGGTGACGGCTTCCATCATCCGTGTGACGGTTGCGGCTGCCTTGGCCGACACGACGCGCTTACCCGTTGGCGCCTCAATCGACGTCTTCTTGCCGCCGGGTGCGACTGAACCGGTGACGACACTCGGATCGACCATGACTCCCCCGTTGGCGATCGCGCCGACGGCACGGACCATCTGGAGCGCCGTGACCGAGATGCCCTGGCCAAAGGCGATTGTTGCGTGGTTGGCCTTGGTCCACGTCTTCGCGGGGGCGAGGATGCCATTCGATTCGCCGGGGAGGCCGATGCCGGTCTTGCCTCCGAAGCCGAACTTCGCGAGGTAGTCATGCATCGTTTTGTCGTCCATTTGCTGGGAAGCCACAATGGTGCCGAGGTTTGAGGATTTGGCAATGACGCCGGCTGCGGTCAAGTGCAGCGTGCCGTGCTGCCAGTAGTCTCCGATCAGGAAGCCGTCGATCGTGAGTTTGGACGGAACGACGATCTTCGTCTCAGGCGTGATCTTGCCCTGATCGGCCAGCGCGGCCATCGTGATCGACTTCTGAACGCTGCCCGGTTCATACACGGTCTGCACTGCGCGCGAGACGGTGTTGTAGTCGTTCATCCCCGTCTTCTTGTCAGGGTTGAACGTCGGGACTTGCGACATCTGGACGATTTGCCCGGTACGAATGTCCGTCGTGAGAGCCAGTCCCCAGTCCGAGCTGGACGCGCGGACGGCATCGGCCAGTCGCTGGTCGGCGTACCACTGAAGATCACGGTCGATCGTCGTCGTGACGTCGGATCCGGGAACCATCTTGGTGACGGTGCTGTCGGCCATCGGTATGCGCACGCCGGTCATCGGCGAGACCTCATACGTGCTCGAACCGTTCTTGCCGGTGAGGGTCTTGTTGTATTCCTTTTCGAGACCGGCGACGCCATTGCCGGTGCCGTCGAGATATCCCAGAAGGTTCGCCGCGAGGGTGCCTCCCGGGTAGGTCCGCAGTGATTCCTTTTCGCTGAACACTCCGGTGAATCCGCCCGCCACGATTTTGTCGAGCGCCTTGTTGGCGGTCCATTCCGGCACATCCTTGATGAGATAGACGAAACGCGACTTCGGCTTCCGCAGTTTGGCAACGGTGTCGAAATAGTCGATCTTGTCGCCTAGGGCCTCGACCAGGATCCGGGCAATCTTGGGCGCGTCGCCCATCGTCATGCTCGGGTCCGCCGTCAGGGTCAGTCCGTCGGTGCTGCTGGCGAGTTCAACGCCGTTGCGGTCGGTGATCGCGCCGCGTGGCGCGGGGACCGAAACCTTGGTCGTTCCGGCTTGCACCGCCATCGAGGCGTATGCCTGCGAGTCGATCCCCTGGATCTGGAACAACCGGAGACCGAAGATGCCAAAAATGAAAAACACGACGGCGAGACACATACGCAGACGATTGCGGGTCAACCGCTGCCGCCGGGTCATCGCTCGACCCGCTTCACATTCGTGTCGGGCAACGCGGGAGAGGACTTGCCGATGACTTTGCCGTCACTGAGGCGGAGGAACACCGGGTTCGTGTTGGGCACCATGCCGTAGCCCACCGCGGCCGAAGCAAGTCCGGCCGGGCTTTTCAGCTGATCGAGATCGTGAACGAGGGATTCCTGCTGAGTCTGCAGCGAATTCGCCTCGCGGTCGAGCCTCGCAATTTCGAAGGACTGTCCCTGCAGAATCGTGCTCATGAAGATTAGGCCGACAAGTCCGAGCGAGATCACGGTGATGACGACAACGACGAACGGAGTGCGGCCGGCCTGGCTGTGGGCCGGTGCAACGAGCCGCAGCCGTTTCGGTGCGGTGGCCGGCCGGGTGCTCCTGACGCGGGGGCTTGCGAGCGAACTCATGTGAGTTCCCGGGGTGAGTTCATGCGGCAATCCGTTCGACGGCGCGAAGACGCACGGACTGCGCGCGGCGGTTGTCGGCGATTTCGACTTCGGCTGCTTGTTCAGATCCGCGGGTGACCAGCTTGAACTTCGGCAGCATGTGGACAGGAACGATGGGCAGGTCTCGCGGCGCATTGCTTTTGGTGACCCGGGCGAAGACCTGCTTGACCAGCCTGTCCTCGAGCGAATGATAAGCCAGCGCCACGACGCGGCCTCCTAATTCCAGGGTGTCCAGCGACGCCGGCAACGCACGGGTGAGCGCGCCGAGTTCGTCGTTGACCTCGATGCGAAGGGCCTGGAACGTACGTTTGGCAGGGTTGCCACCGGTGCGGCGTGCTGCCTGCGGTATGGAGTTGCGGATCAGTTCGACAAGTCGCGCGCTCGTGGTGAACGGCTCGTTTGCGCGCTGGGCAACGACGTTTTCGGCGATGCGTTTGGCGAATTTTTCCTCGCCGTAGTTGCGAAGCACCCGGGTGATCTCCGGTGCACTATAAGTGTTGAGGATCAGCGCTGCGGTGAGTTCGTCGTCGGGATTCATCCGCATGTCCAGCGGTGCATCCTGAGAATAGGAGAAGCCCCGATCGGCAACGTCAAGCTGCATCGAGGAGACGCCGAGGTCAAAGAGAACACCGGCAACATGGTCATGACCGGCTTCGCGGACGACAGCACCGATTTCGTCATACACCGCCGCCGCGTAGGTGACACGCTCGCCGAAGGGCTCAAGTCGGGCACGTGCGCGGCCGAGAGCGATGGGGTCCCGATCGATGCCGATGACATGAACATCGGGAAAAGCGTTGAGCAGGGATTCGGTATGACCACCGAGGCCAAGGGTCGCGTCCACGACGACGGCACCGGGCCTGGCAATGGACGGAGACAGCAAATCGAGAACACGATCGAGCAGAACCGGACTGTGCTGGCCAGAAAGGTGGCTGGGCTCGGTCATCTCACCACGCCACTCGGGTCGCGAGCGCAAACATGGCGGCCACGGCAACGGAGGCGCACAGCGAAAAACTCATAAGCACGGCTGCGTCCGCAATGTCGTGCCGCACCCGCTTGGTCTTCGCTTCCATCATGTCTGTCACCTTGAGTCGCGCCTTTTCTCTTCGTATTCCTCGTGACCGGGCTTCTGTCGTTGAGTCAGACCCCCGACCGGGTGGGTCTGACACCGGGGAAGTGATGTCAGAACCAAACGGTCAGAGATCTCGCTCAACGCCTAGAAGATTCCGGGCATAATTTCTTCTGACATATCGGCGAACGGTTGTTCCTGAGCGGTCTGGAATTCGTTCCACCGCTCCGCATCCCAGATTTCGACACGGTCCATGGCGCCGACGACGACACAGTCCTTGTCGAGGCGAGCCCATTCACGTAAGACCAGGGGCACCGAGATTCGCCCTTGCTTGTCCGGCGTTTCCGCCGACGCTCCGGAGAACAGCATCCGAAGGAAGTTGCGGGAACGCTTGTCGGTAAAAGGCGTGTTGCGGACGCGATCGGTGAAAGCGTTGAAACTTTCGGGAGTCCAGCCGTAGATGCAGTTCTCCTGGCCACGGGTGAGGACGATGCCCGCATCGAGACGGGGACGAAACTTGGCCGGCAGAAAAAGCCGGCCTTTGTCGTCGAGGCGCGGGGTGTAGGTACCGAAGAAGTTTGCGATATCAACCGGACTCACCTCCACCCTCCTTATCGCTCCACCAGTCCACCATTTCGCACCACCCTACCCCACAATGCACCACATGCAACGCGAAACGATACGATTTTTGGGCAATTTCGGGAGCTTGGTCGAGAGGCTGATAACGATGCAATCGCTGTCAGGGCAACAAAAAAACCGCCCCGGCGGGGGCGGTTGATTGAAAAGTGGGGCGACGTGGAGCGACTTCGTCGTTCACAGCCGACATTCCAGCGTCAACTGGGCGGCTTCTATTGCTTAGCGGTAGTCGTCGCCCTCCTGGCGTCGGTTCCAGCGCTCTTCCATCCGGTCGACGAAGGAGCCCGAGGGCTTGGGCTGGGCGCCACCGGCGTCCTGCTCCTCTTCGACCGTACCGATGCCACGACGATATGCGTTCAGGAACATGTAGGCCGACACAAGCATCATGATGAAACCGACAACGCCGAGTATCACGCTGGGGACCATCACTCCCGAAAACATCACGACGATGCCGATAACAAATCCCAAGGCGGAAATCAGTGCGATCCGGCGATTGTGGGCGAATAACTTGGATCCGCGAAGCGTCGAGGCAAAGTCCGGATCCTCAGCCGCGAGCGATTGCTCAAGCTGATGGAGCAGCCGGGCTTCTTCTTCAGAGAGCGGCATCGTTGCCTCCTCGATCGGTATGTTCTGCCACCCAGTCTAGGCGGGCTATTGATTGGAGACCAGTCGAGAGTGCAGCAAACTCCGGAGACTTCTTGACCAACTGCTCCAGAGCATACAACTGGGCACGCGCGCCGGGTTCAGTATCGACAATTACGCTCGGCACCAGGTCCGCAAAAACACGCAACGCGCTGGTGTCGAGCACTGTAAATCCGTGTGTTGAAAGGAGTTCCTGGACTTCGGCGAGGATGAAGCGACGAGGGCCGTCGGTGCGTGTGTCCCAGTCCGACGCCGTGGTTGTGAAAAGACTCACTGCATTGACGAAATCACCGGCAAGGGCGCGCGCGAATACCGCGGCATGGCGACTAGCGACGACAACACTTACATGCCCGCCCGGGCGCAAAACCTTGGCGATGGCCGCAAGAGCCTGACTGGGGTCATCGACATATTCCAGGACGCCGTGGCACAACACGAGGTCAACAGATGCGGAATCAACATGTTCGGCGAGGTCCGAAGTGTCGCCCTGGATACCGTCGACAGCCCCTCCGACGCCCTCTTCGACCGATCGCCGATGCAGTGACGCCAACGCATCGGGACTCGGATCGACCACTGTCAAACGGTGGCCGGACAGGGCGAGCCGCACGGCGTCGCTGCCGGTGCCGCCGCCCAGATCGAGGATGTCGATGGCCGCGGCATCGCCACCGGCGAGGGCGACAGCATCGAGCACTGCTTGCCACATCACTTCGGTGCGTACGGGGCCCATGGGCATAACTCTGCCACACGCCGTGACAAGCCACCCCGTAGTCTGCGCTCATGGCAAATGTCGTGGTCGTCGGTGGCGGTTTTGCCGGATTGTCGGCCGCCGCTCGACTCTCGAAGTTGCGCCATCAGGTCACTGTTGTCGAGTCCACCGACCGTCTCGGCGGCGAACTCCGCGGCGTTACCCGCGACGGTCTCGTGTGGCAGACGCATCGCGACGCTGTCACCCTTCCGGGAGTATTCCGCGATTTGTTCCGCAAGTCCGGCCGCCCACTGGAGCGGGCCCTCGAACTCGAGAAAATCGGCGGCCGCCGACATGTCTACAAAGATAAACTCGTGCTGGACCTGCCAATGGGCAATCGCGGTGACCAGAACGAGGCGCTCATTGCTGCCTTCGGTCATGACAAATGGTCCCCCTGGGTTGACCGCTTCACTCCGGTCTGGGACAGCATTCGCCGGGTCGCACTCGACAAGACGTTCACCGGCAAGGCCGATTTCGACTCTGCACAGTGGAAAGCACTCAGGCCGCGCCGACATCTGGTTCGGGCCGCCCGGACGGAAATCGACGATTATTACCTGCGCAAGATCGTGCTCGATCCCGCGCGTCTTGCCGGTCACGACCGCCGGACGACGCCCGGCTTCGTCGCCGTCTCCAATTACGTCGAGCGCAATTTCGGTCTTTGGCGTTTCGCCGGCGGACGGCCCGCCCTTGCCGACGCCTTGACGACCCGGCTCGAAGAACGGAAAGTCGACGTCCTCACCGGTACAACGGCGCACGGAATTCGTTTCGCCGACGGCATGGCAACCGGCGTCGAAACCTCGGGTGGAGTCATGCCGGCCGACATCGTGATTTGGTGCGCACCCAACCAGCCCGCCCCCTCGCCACCGTCTCGGGAGTTGAGGCTCATTCCCGCTTCGCGCACGTATCTCAGGCTCGATCCGGCTGGGCCCGATCTTGCCGACGAGGTCTTGGTCCACGCCAATCCGCCGATCCGCATGTGGACGAGCTCCCCGGGCCAATGGACTCTCGAACATCGCAGCGGTGAGGACCCGCTGATCGTCCTGATGCGACTCGGCATCGATTTGCGCCCCTACCTGCTCGACCGCTGGGCGCAAAACCCGTCCGAACTCGTCAGGCAATGCCATTGGGGCTGGGAATGGCAACGCTGGACCACCGCCATCAGAATCCCAGGAATCAATCCCGCTGGCGGTGTTTACTTCGCCGGCGCCCACGCCCATCCGGGCGGATCGCTGGAAATGATCGGTATGGCGACCGCCGCGATCGCCGACCATGTAGGCCCCGCTCCGCGTTAGAGCGACTTGGTTTTAGCGGGCCTTCAGACTTTCGAAGATTTCTCTGGTGGCTTTGGATCGATTGAGCGTGTAAAAGTGCAGCCCCGGCGCGCTACCGTCGAGGAGTTCGCGACATAACCGCGTAGCGAGTTCGATTCCTAGCGCGCGGACCGCAGCCTTGTCGTCCTTGATCGGACCGAATTGATCGAGGATCTCCTCAGGCACCTGAGAACCGGAGAGTTCGGCCATCCGCTGAACCTGCGCAAGGTTGAGGATCGGCATGATGCCGGGAATGATCGGAATATCGCAACCATAGGCTCGGGCGCGCTCGACGAGAGCGAAATAATCGCTGCTCCGGAAAAACAACTGCGTGACGGCGAATTCGGCGCCCGCCGCGGCCTTCGCGGCGAGAACCCGTGCATCGTCATCGAGCGTGGCGGCATCTGGATGGCCTTCGGGAAATGCGGCCACACCAATACAGAAGCCACCCAGGCTGTTGGCGAGTTCGACGAGGTCGATCGCATGGTTCAAGCCATCGGGATGGGGCTGCCATGGCGTACTCGGCCCACCTTCGGGATCTCCTCGCAAGGCAAGGACATGGCGCACGCCGGCGGCTTCATATTGTTTGAGGACCGATTCGATCTCGCCGCGGCTCTGGTCGACGAGTGTGAGGTGGCCGACAGGTCGCAATGAGGTCGACGCGGCGATTCTCCCGGTGATTCGGACCGTGCGTTCACGGGTGCTTCCGCCAGCGCCATAAGTCACGGAGACGAAAGTCGGATTGAGCGGCTCGAGTTCGGCGATGGTCTGCCACAACAGCTCTTCGCCCGCATCGTCCTTGGGCGGGAAGAATTCGAAGGAGAAGCTCGGCGTATGGGCTTTGAGCTCCTCTGCGAGGGTCTGTTCGGTTAAAACCATGAATCAAGGATATCGTCCAGTTTGTGACAGCATCGCCAAACGCATCCGCATTCCGGACACGTATCGATGAGCAACTGTCGTCGTTCGTCGCCGATCAACGCGCGAGGCTTGTCGATCTCGGCCCCGATCTCGAGCCCTTCGTCGACGCCGCAGCCACATTTGTTTCCGGGGGTAAGAGATTGCGGCCCCAATTCTGTTATGCCGGTTGGCTCGTTGCAGGCGGAGATCCCGACGAAACAGGCATCTTGGCCGCCGCAGCGTCGTTCGAATGGCTCCAGGCCAGCGCTCTCGCCCATGATGATCTGATGGACGGATCCGACACCCGGCGCGGCAAGCCGAGCATTCACCGCGACTTCGAAGCGCGTCACAGCAACGGAAACAGCGTCGGCGACGCCGCTCAATTCGGTCGCTCGGTCGCGTTGCTTCTCGGCGATCTGATGTTGTCGTGGAGCGAGGAAATGTTCCGCAACTGCGCGCTCGTCAACGTCGACGCGGGCGCGATTTATCTCGATCTGTGTAAGACCGAGGTGGTCGCCGGTCAATACCTCGATGTTGTCGGTCAGACCCGTCCGGAGTTCTCAGTCGCCGACGCCATGAGGGTTGTGCGTTTCAAATCGGCGAAATACACGATCGAACGACCTCTTCACGTCGGGGCGGCCCTCGCTGGTGCCGACGACGAATTGTTGGCAATCCTGTCGGCGTTCGGACTCCCGCTCGGCGAGGCGTTCCAACTGCGCGACGACATGCTGGGAGTGTTCGGCGATCCCGAAGTCACCGGCAAGCCGGCCGGCGACGATCTTCGCGAAGGCAAACGCACAGTCCTCATCGCACGTACGGCCGAACGCACCGATGATGCCGGTCGCGAACTGCTTCGCCGCGGACTTGGAAACGGTGAATACATAGCTCAATTACGGGAACTTATAATTTCGACCGGCGCAGATGCGGCCGTCGAGGAGGATATTGCCTCCCTCGAACGTGAGGCCGAGGCAGCGCTCGCGACCCTCGGCAAGTCGGCCCAGTTCCATTTGCGCGATTTGATGCTCAAGGCAACGCGTCGAAACCACTGAGCCCGATCTCGCCAACGCGAGTCACTATCGATTGTTCGGTCAGAACGCCAGCGCTTGTGCACGGCGGCGGATCTCCCGCCCACGGTTTTCGCGCAAGGCGTCCACCGGCCGGCCGGGAAGAGTGTCATCGGCGGTGAACAGCCAGATGGCGGACTCGACTTCGTTGAAACCGACGTCGGACAACAACGTCAGAGTGCCGCCAAGCCCCTTGATGATCTTGCCGCCGTCGATGCAGTCGGCGGGAATCCGCTGATCGTGCCCGTCGCGGACCGCTATCAGTTCGCCTTCGCGAATCCACTGGCGGACTTTGTTGGGAGAAACCTGAAGTTTGTCGGCTGCTTCGCGCACCGAAAGCCATGACGTGATGAGTTGCTCGAGTTGTTCCACGTAATAAGCGTGACACGCGCCGAGGGGGAGCAAGGACTGCGGGGCAGCGTTCTCTAGACTTGCCGACAGGGTTTTACATTCTGGCCCTGGCCGGTCAAGGAGGGCATACGTGGCAGCGATGGGCGATGAAGCCCTGATCGGACGCGTCCTCGATGAACGCTACGTCATTGGTCAGCGCATAGCGCGGGGCGGTATGGCCAGCGTATTCATGGCCACCGACAGAAGGCTCGACCGTGTGGTTGCGGTCAAGGTCATGCACAGTGGCATGGGGGACGACCGTCAGTTCACCGAGAGATTCGTCCGCGAAGCGCGATCTGCTGCCAAGCTCAACCACCCCAATGTCGTTGCCGTCTTCGATCAGGGCTCCGACGGCGAAGTCACCTATCTGGTGATGGAATATGTCCCGGGCAACACGTTGCGCGACGTCATGCGCGAGGAATGTCCCATGCCGCCGCGCCGAGCACTGGCGCTGATGGAAAAAATCCTCATCGCGTTGTCCGCCGCACACGCCGCCCACATCATCCATCGCGACGTCAAACCAGAAAACGTCCTCATCACACCCACAGGTGAGATCAAGGTCGCCGACTTCGGCCTGGCCCGCGCCGTCAGCGCGGCGACCACAGCGACCGGCGGCACCCTGATCGGGACCGTTTCCTATCTTGCCCCCGAAATCGTCGTCAATGATGGTGCGGACGCCCGTTCCGACGTCTATGCCTGCGGCGCCTTGCTGTATGAAATGCTCACTGGTCTCAAGCCCCATGCCGGTGAATCACCCATTCAGGTGGCTTACAAGCATGTACACGAAGACATCGCCGCACCGTCGGCGCCCG
>JACMOZ010000452.1 GCA_014377785.1 Aeromicrobium sp. | reverse complement strand
CAGACCGACGACGTCGAGCGCATCACCGGCCGCCCCGCGACCACCCTCGCGGCCTGGGTCACAGCAAATCAGGGGTGCTTCACAACCCACTAACCGGGCATCGTCGACGTGCGGGCGGCCGTAGACCGAGAGCGGGGAGAAGCACATAGCCCCGATCACGAGTGTGCGGGCAGCGTCGCTGGCGGCGACGCGCTGATCGCTCGTCGGAGATCAAAACGACACAGACCGCCAACAGAATGCCGCCATAAAGCACCGAAATCCGCAAATAGAAGGCGGCGTTCCGGGGCCGCTCGATGCTGCATCACGGACTTCGAGTTGTCGCACATCCCATGGGTTATGAGCCATAACAGTTACGAAACACTCGTCTGCGCTCTGAGGGACCATTTGAAGTTAAACAGCGTCTGATGGTTGCACCGATCTAGCGAATTCGCCCAGATCGAGCACTGCGCGGCGCAAAGCCCGCAGATCCTGCGTGGGGACTTCAACCCATCCGTCAAGACCGTCGTCGTCCACAAGCAAAGTGCCCTTCGGAGCGTTCTGAGTGTTGATGAGGTCGACGTAGGCGCCGTAGTCGATCACATAGACGTCATACCGTTCTCCTGGCTCATCCTGAGCGGAGTACCCGCGACGAACTAGGTGCAATACCCGCGCATCGAATAGGGCTGTTAACGGAGTCGCGCCTTGCTCCCTTTGATTAACTAGAAATCCGCGAGCCTTTTTGTCGCGAATAACTTTATCGATGATCCAGTTGAGCAACAACTGTGCTTCGGGCTCGCCCTTCAAAGCGCCTTCTTTGTCATCCTGAAACCACTGCCGGGCGGCGCTGCGCACATCTGGGATCGATATACGCCTGTCTGCCGCTCTCCAAGCGGCCTTAGCCGCAATGTTGATTGCATCGCGAGGTACGCCTTCAGCGGCCCGAACGAGCTCATCGAAGGCCCGAGAATCCGTAAAGCCGATGGATATCAGGTCACTTTCTTTGACAAGACCCGGGACCTGGCGTTGCTCGTCTGTACCTGCTGTCAGGTGCTTGAAGAGCAAACCCCGGAAAAAGTTGCGCGCTCGATTCTCTTCTTGTTCAAACACCATGAAATCGTCGAGGCTGAGGTTGGCAGACATGTCCGCGCCGAGCTCTATACCTATTAATTGTCCGTTTGGCAGTTTGGTTCGAAAGTTCGTTTGCCGTTCGATCGCAGCTATTTTGACCGTTATCGCCCGAACTGGGAGAAGGCATCGAACAAGAAATGCACCCAAATAAGGTTGCACATCCCACGGCACACTCGCCCATTCGTCGAGCACAACCCAGACTCTGCGTGCAGATAATGATTCTGCCAAGAGTCGAAGAGCGCGGGCGACGTCGGAAAAGTTCAGTGAGATCTTCTCGATACCGCGCCTTGTGACGACAGTGCGATCCTTCTCAGATGATGCCTCTGTGCTGGAGGCGGCTAACCTCACCTGGGGCTTCACCACGTTGAGGCTTCCCTCAGCCGAATCCTGTCTGGATCGTCCTCGCTCCGTATCAAGTGTCTGTTCAATCGGGCCATCTACCCGAATCGATCCGATAGCGACTAGAAGATCATCGAGACGCGAGACGAATAGCGCGTCTCCAACCAGTTCGTTGTCGTCTAGGGCAACCTGGAGGATCTCGTCATGCACCTGATTTAACAGGTCTACGAGAATTCGACCTGTTCGCTCAATTGGGCCGATCTGCTCCCCATCAAAAATCCCCTCAGCAGACCCCACCGTGCGAAGGTCGACGTAAACACCGACGTCCCCTTCGTCGATCT
Organism: Aeromicrobium sp.; assembly: GCA_014377785.1. GTDB lineage: Bacteria > Actinomycetota > Actinomycetes > Propionibacteriales > Nocardioidaceae > JACMOZ01. Next base: position 1,786 of record JACMOZ010000452.1, on the reverse strand, counting down.
TTGTTGCAGTTAAATACCTCAGGGCATGTGTCTTACCCGTTCCGCGTCGGCCATAGATCACTTGGTGGTCGACAACGTCGAGAGCGCTTGCAACGCCGGAATCTTCGAACGTGTCGCGAAGCTCTACTTCTCCCCTCGACTCTGCCCTCTTCGGGATCTTGCCAAGTGCGGAGTTAAGAGCAGACGGAAGGGCCATAGCCGGAGCGTATCGCGATGAAACCTTGGTAGCTCGTTGGACAACCTAGTCCGCTCGAAGTCCACCAGACAGAATGTCCCGTATCCCTACGGATACGACACGTCTCAGGCTCCACTCCTTGCACCGTCGACGATCGCCGGGATCTCGCGGCCCTGCGATTCTCATAACTACGTCTCGTAGCCGAATGCCGTGACAACGGGAGTCAGTAGTGGTTACGAGACTGTCAATGGCCATTGAGAGGTGGGAAGGCTGACTCACCCCAGGTCAATCGTGTGGGCCCCTACTCGCTCCATCAGCTGAATCTAGCGAGAGATTCTCGCCCTTAGCATGTACCTCATGCATAGTCTTCGTCTGGGAGTAGCCGTTTCCATCGCTTTTGCCGCTGCCCTGCTCTTGGCCGGCTGTTCGTCAGGAGTCGCCACCACGACACCGAAAGCGTCTCAGACGGCAACCTACCCGGATGTTTCAGCAATGATGAAGTCGGATAATGCGAGCCCCAACCAGAAAGACGCCTACACGCAGGCATTGGCCACGCTCAGCGCGCAGTGCCAGGAAGGCGCACCGATCACGTTCTCCATTGACGCGAATGCAATCGCGGGAAAGACGACCAGACTGAAGATCATGCAGACTGTCGCGACCGCAATCGGGAACAAGAAAGGTATCAATTGCACAACCGCGGCTCTCGACGCAGCGGCCGGCACCCCTATCGAAGTCAACACGCCCACGGCTGATCCAACGATGTACCTGCTCGGTGACGTTTCCACAACTCAAACCCCAGCGCCTGACTGCTCGCTCGCGGTTGCGAACTGGACTGCAGCGATGGGCCCCGTAGATGTTTCCGTTACGAGCGTCCAAGGGCCGACAACTGTGACTGTATTGGTGACACTGGCGAGCATGGCAACTGAAACACAGACCGCACAGATTGCAGTTGGTCCGCACACCCACATCTTCCAGTTCAAGGACGTCACCCCGTCGAAAGTCGCGAAGGTGCAGGTCACCGCGACTACCAACGACTTTGGCATTGGCGGGTCCTGTATCGCCACAGGCAGCCCCACCGCATAACGGAGGCGTGAGCTGTCTGCTTCCACCCTGCCGCAACATCCCCACGTGGCAGTTCAGAATTTGTGACGAAGACCGTTACCTCGGCGACCCGGCCGCCTGGAGCGCTCGATACACACTGGCTCGACTCATCCTCTGGTTCTCGACGATGTGGGCGATAGTTTTCCCCGATTCACACAGGGCCCGAACGGCATCGATCGTCGTGGGGGTGACCACCTACTTCGCCCGCCCGCTCGTAATGCGCTTGGCCTCTCGCGCAGCTCGGGCCTCGGCTGCCCGCTCGTTGATGTTCTCGCGTTCCACTTCCGCGGGCGGCGCCATGATGTTGCGCACCAGCTTGCCAGTAACACTCTCGAACTGCTCCCCGAGCTTCAATGACTGGACGGAGATGCCACGATGTTCAAGCTCCTCGATCGTTTGCAGAATGTGCAACACCGTGCGGCCGAGACGGTCCAGGGAGGAGACGGTGATGGTGTCGCCGCAGCGGGCTACTTCCAGTAGCGCATCAAAACCGGGACGGTTCTTGAATTT
>JACMOZ010000451.1 GCA_014377785.1 Aeromicrobium sp. | reverse complement strand
GGGCGGTGTGCACTCGACCACGGAGCTCTGGGTCACCGCAATTGACGTCGCGACCGGCGACCTTCAGCCACAGGCATCCGAAAATCTGCTCGTCGAACTTGCCGAAGGCACTCTCGAGGCACCCGACACCCAAGCGGTCCCGATGCTCTCTGCGCAGCTTGCGCGGGTGGCCGCCATGGTTAACGAACGCCGTCGCAGAGAGCAAGCCGAACGATCGCAAGAAAACGAGGCGCTTGTACAGGCACGAATTGCTTCTGAACAGCGATCTGTGGGAATCAAGATCAGGCGCGTGGACGAACGACGAGCGAAGATGTCGGAGAGCGCAGACCTGCGACTGCGACGGATGCTTGAGGGCCAGGCTCGCAATCTTCGGCAGGACCTTGACGACGGCGCGGCAAAGTACGAGGCGCGTCGCCGCCTCACACTCAGCGTGGAAACGGTCGCCTTAGTACTGCTCGAAGGCCCTGCCTAGTCGTACGGCCTGAGGTGCCATGGCAGGTCCTCAAGTTTGTACTTGCTACTGCTCTCGTCGTTGATCGACTCAATAATGATCGACTCGATGCCCTTGCCCCGTATGACGGGCCATCTAGCGACCCTGACTACTGTCTGCCGCCCGGTCGAATCTTTCCAGAACACTCGCCCGTTGGGCTCGAGCGTCACCAGGAACTCGCCGCGCCCGAACTGAAACCGCAGTCCCTCGACCTCGCGGTCCGCCACACGAAAAGCGATCGGCTCGTTTGCGGTAGACCGTACGACGAGCATCCCCTCTCCCTTCGTAGGCAACGATGACGGCCCAGCCCATCGGTACTTGACCTGATCAGTGTTGATCGCATCGTCCACCCTGTACAGCGGGGTATAGGCCGCGTACACGAGCTCTTCGCGCACCTCACTCGACGCTTCGTCGGTCCACCTCAGCAGTATGTCGAAGCCCGGTCGGTGCAGGTTCATTCGTTCGTAGGTCGAGTCGTTGGAGAGCCCCAGAGCGATCAGCTCCGCAACACCGGTTGAGCCTGTGCCGAGATGCACAAGGTCTGCCCCGAAGTGTTCGGCGAGCTCGTTCTGCACCATCGGAATCTGCGACATGCCGCCTGCGAGGATGACTGCGGTGACCCCTCGAGTCAGTTCGCTCTCGGTCAGCCCACGCGCCTGTCTGGGAGTAAGCGACACCTGCTCGGTGGGGGACTTTACCTGAGTCATGAGGGCGGCCCGTAGGGCCCTCCACACCACATCCATCGCCTCCACCATCTGTGGGCGGAACGCGTCTTCCAGCTCTTCGCGGCTATACGGGACGGGCGGAAAATCAACTCTTGGATGTCCGACCACCACTGTCGTCTCGGTCATGTCGGTGAGTTCGAGTTTCGCTCGACGCACGGCGGCCTTTATCCATCCGCGCAATTCATCCCTCTGAATGCCGGAACCTATCGGTACTCCTCTTGCCGCAAACTCTCTCTCCAGATTGGCCGTCATCGCTTCATCGAGCGAGTCGCCCGCTTTGACGTCGCTGACCGCCGACTGGACGGAAATCGACGGCTCGCGCCCGGGAGCCGCATCCACGTTGAGAACCGCGACGTCAAGCGTTCCGCCACCCATGTCAAACACGAGAACTTTGCCCCGAATGGTGTGGCCGGCAGCGACGCGCTGGCTTACCCATTCGACCCCGGCCGCTATTGGTTCATCAATTACAGTTGCGCTGCCAACAGGGATGCCCGCCGCGTTGGCCAGCCTCACAAGCCGGCGACGCTGCTCCCCATCCCACATCGCGGGGCATCCCAGCCGCACTGCGTCAGGCTCTCCCAGATCTAAGAACGCGTCGTTGGCAATGAACGCGATCTTGCTCAGAATGGAGACAATGACGCTATCCGCGTCCACCTCAACGAAGTTCACGCCATCGGACAGTGTCGCGGTGTGGTCACCCAGCGTGATCATGCGCTTTATCGAGCGCACGGTCTGATCCTCGGGCAACGATGATGCGTCGTCGCATAGAAACCAGTTGTCGCCATCCAAGGCGGCGATCGATGGCAGCCAACTAGTTGTTGCACCCAGAGGCACAATGCTATTTCTCAACAAAGTGGATTGAGCAAGTAAAGATGTCGACGTGCCAAAATCCAGTCCGATCAAGAACGTGGCCTCTCGGGGTCAAATAGCACGCGATACCGTCGCGTGAACGAGGACTAGGGTTTCCTCAGCTATTGACCATTTATACCCTGAACGACCGACACTCACTCTTTCGCCGAACTCCGGCCGAGATCCTGGTGCGACATGAAGGCTCGAGTCGAACGCGACTTCGTCGCCGACAGCCGCAAATTGCTCGATCCCCTGCCGACCGACCAGCGCGTGAACCTTGCGCACCATTTGGGTGGCGTCGATGATTCCAGCGTCCTGTTCCACGGTCGCAGCGACTTGCGCCAGTGATCGCATCGCGTCGATGCTGATCTGGCGGCTCTCCTGAGAGCGTAGCGACAAACCTTCTTCGGCCGCAGCTACTAGTTTGGCTTGAGCCGCCGCCAGTTCCACCTTGAGCGACTTCACTGCATCCGCGGCAGCGGCACTTTCGCGCACGGCGACGCCCGACTCCTGCCTGGCCTCCTCAAGCGCACTTGTCAGCTCCGTGACACGCTCTTCGTCCCTAAACGCCTTGGCCCATTCGGCAAAAATCTGTTCGTTTGCTGCAACGCGAGAGAACACCTGCGCAATCGCAGAAGGAGCGATGTGCTCCACGAGCAGTTTGGGTGCGCTGAGTAGTTGGCCGATCTGACGCCGACGCTCGATGCGTGAAACAAACCCGTCCACGATGGGCGTGACGATGGAGGCTTGAACGGCGGCGCGCGCAAAGACCAGCTGAAGCACGCCCTCCGCGTTAATCACTAGCTCTTCCCACGTCAAGCCCCGCCAGACTCGCAAATCCTCAATCATGTGAGGCTGCGCGCGTGCTACCGCTGCGATCAGTCCAGCACGCCCGCCTCCGGCCGTAAGAGGCACCCGGGCGGCGAGATGAAGGAGCTCCTCAACCTCCGACGCGCAGCTGGCTATTCCGGAAGTCGATAGTACATTCGCGACCAACCCAAGTGCGAAGTTGAAACGCTTCGCGGAATCATCCTGCTGCGTGGACGCAAGCACAGTCGCAACTCTGACGAGCGCAGGTAGGAGGGCTGGCAGCGTGTTGGTCGCTGCGATTCTTGCGCCAAATGCCATGAGAGCGGCCACGAGGTTCCCCTCGGGACGTGCGGCTACCTCCATCGCTGCCGCGTTGAGGACTTCGATCGAATGTGCGCTTGCCAACCAGGTCGTGGCTGCGCCGTCACCCTGCCCCGAAGGCTTTCGTGCAACCGACGCCCCCGCCAGAGCGCTGAGCCACGCAGGTCTCTGGTCCGGGATGTGACCCTCAGCAGCGTCGGGCCTTGCGCGATACTCAAACGCGGCAGCAAGTGGCCGAGTGGTCGGATTGACCAATGCCGGAGGCGCCAAGCGAACCGCGTCAGGCGTCGGCTCGGAGCTCTTGACGGCGGCCAACTCGTTGCCTGGTGATTGAATGCGTCTTGCTGCGGCGGGCATAGGCTGCGTCGGCCTGCCCTCCGGCTTCACTACGGTTGGTGCTGGCGATGGGTTAGGCCGTGGAGACTCGCGTTCCAGGTTCTGGATTGGTGTTCGCGCCCTCGCTTTCTCGGGTACTCCCGACGGCGCGGCGACCTTGTGACGTGTGAATGTCTGTTTTGCCCCAGTCCCATTGACCTGCAGCCCTTCGCGCGCAGTTAGTTCCTTTTTCGCCGATTTCCAAGCATCGGAGACACCATCCAATCCGAGGTCTACCAGCACCTGTCTAAGACGCGCGGCGGTCATCGACTTGTCCGGATACTCTTCGAGCGCATCCCAGAACACGCTTGATGGACTTGCTGTGAATCGCTTCACGAGCTCGTCGAAATCGAGGGCCTTCTGTACGCGAAGTGAATTCTCGGGAGCCTTGAGAAACCCCTTGCCAAGCTCTATGTCTTCGGTAGACCCGTCGTCGTCCCAGCGAACGGTGAGTCGCTTGAGAGATCCCGGTCGCATCGCTGCGACGACACCACGCCGAGGCGGTCTTCCCTCGACGGCAATTCTTATCACTACTTCGGCATTGGACACGCGATCATCCTAGGCAGATTATGGACATTGCACGTTCCGACGGAGCCCCAAGTGCCACGGAGATACGCAGCTGATCAGGCCGCACTCCAGATCTGCTCTTGAGGCGCTGCCTGCTCGGTGCGCGAGCCTCGGCGATGGGCGGGCGAGGGTCGAACTTGACGCCGACATAGGCCGCAACTTCTGACTTCTTCGGGTGAAGCCCCTTCTCCTCTGCCTCGTCCCCTCGGAACTGGAAGTGGAGAGACGCAAGGGTCCCAGTCAGCGACGCTGCGCGGACTGGATGCGTCCGGGGATCCGTCGCGTCCAGTTTGGCAACGATGTAGTTTCGAAGTCACTCCCTTGCCTCTGAGATCTCAGCAGGGTACCCGAAGCGGACATTTACCAGATGCTTGCATAGTGCAGCCGATACGACCTCCGAGAGGCTTCCTTTTGTATGCGGCAGGGGGAGAAGATCCGGCAATTCACTCGATCCTCGGGTCCGAGATCCAGGTTCATTGCCACGCAGTGAATCTCGACTGTTCGCCTCCCGTCCGTCTTGATCGCCTGGACGCATTGGAAGCGCGCATTACTGACGGTGCCCGAGCGGACCGTAGGCCTGGCTTCGTCTCAGCCGACGTGTACCAGCCGATCGTGACCATCTAACGGCTCCTCTTTCGCCTTTGGGCAAAAAAGCCGAGTGGACCTTGAGTCAAATTGCCACAGCTTCGAGAGCGACGAGCCAGCGAAAACTTCCCGTTCCGCATGCAGCATGGGGCTCTCCATCACGATTTGCCGACCAACGTGACGCCCTCTGGCGGGAGGGCTCTACCCGATCAGTCGACCCGATGCATCGCACGGAGGACAGGTGCGTGATGACCGTGAGCCCCGACTGTCGGTGGCCACTGAGATCATCAGTCGATGCCGACCGGGCGCGTCACAGTGTGGAGGCACAAGATGACAAACGACAACGACACCGCTTTGTTTCAGGTGATCGACAATTCGGTGGGGTCGCCGGTGATCCTGCACGCACCGCACGGCGGACGCACCATTCCCGCTGAGTACCTAAGCTCCTTCATCATCTCCCCCACCGAACTCGAGGTGGAGAAGGACGTGATGACCGACCATTTCACCGACACGCTCGTCGGCGCTCTCACGGGCGCGAGCGCGATCATCAATGGCCTCTCCCGGTTTGCGGTCGACGTGGAACGGTTCCCTGACGACACCGAGGAGATGAACGCGG
>JACMOZ010000450.1 GCA_014377785.1 Aeromicrobium sp. | reverse complement strand
GTAGGCGCCACGGTTGGCGCCGGTTCCGTCATCGCCGACATCATCGATGCCTGATCACTTGAGAGCGGGCCCGCCTCAAACGCCGCAGGATCAGCTTTTGCGCGGCGTCGGCGCCTTGGTGTCGACCTCGCCATAAGCAATGCCAGCCGCCCAGACAATTGCCGTGACTCCGGCCCAGGTTCCCATGCCTTCGATCGCAAAACCTCGCGCGGGCACGATGAGGTCGGTAAGCAGCAGCGCCACCCAGGTCAGTACGAGCCCGCCGATGACCGTGTAGCCCCGTGCGAAGCGGTTGACCGTATTGACGACAAGGCCTTTGAGCGCAACCGAGAAGAACGTGAAAAGCGCGGCGGCAAAGATGAAGCCGGTGTGCCGGACGTTGAAGGCGGGGAAAATCCAGGCGGCGAACGCCAATGATGCCGTGTTGGCAATCGCCGCAATGACGATTGACTTAACGAGAGCGTTCATGCGCAGATTGTCTCAGACCCGGAGTGAATCTCGCGCGATCGGCGGATCAGTTGAAACCGAACCAATTGGACCGGAGGCCAAGAGCAAAGCGGAGGTCGTTGCCGGTTACCGTTTTCGAGCCTTTGGACCCCTTCAGGATCGCGCTCACCACACGGCCACCCATGTCGGCCTTGTATCCACCGGTGCGCTTGATGACATTGATCGTCGCGAGCGTGCCGATTGTTGGCCATTTCTTTTCCACGGTTGCGGCGGCAATCGAGATCGTCCAGTTATGGACCGGATTACCGGCGAAATCGTCATACGAATCCATGCTGTCCAAAAGGTACGGTTGGCTGCCTGCGGCGGTGCGTCCTCCCGAGGAGGACGAGAACTGGGTGAAAGCGGGCTTCGACTGATACGTGACGATCTTTGTGCTGGTGGCATTGACCGCCGCATCGGTGGCCGCAGTTTCGGCGGAGACGCCCTTATAAACCTGGCATGACGTGGTGTCGCACAAGTCGTAGTAACGCGAAGGCGTCAGCCCACGAACCCCATAGGTTCTGGCGGCGACGGCTTGGGCCTTGAGCGCCTCGGGCTTCCATGATGAGGGCATCTCGGCCGAAATCACGCCGCGCACATAGTGCTCCAAATTTACGATATTGACAGTGGCCCGATCGCTGGAACCTTTTGCCGGGACGCTGGAGCGCACAATATTGCGGTAGCGCGTCGAACTTCCGTCGGGCATCACGACCTCCATTGATGTGCCCGGCGCCTCGAACTGGGCATCGCCGGTCCACCGGGTCGCATTGTAGGATTTCCAGCCGGTTGTCTTGTACTGAAGTGTCGATGTCTTCGGGGCAGCCGTCACAGGAACGATGCGCCATTGGGTGACAGTCGACGCGCCGATCTTTGCCGGCAGTTTCATGATTTTGTTGGTCGCCACGTTGCGGTATTGCAGTCCGTTACGTGCCTTGACGATGACATCGGGTGTCGTGTCCTTCGACAAGAGCACGCGGATGTTTCCGGCCTTGGTTCCCAGAGACGTGCCCTTGTAGTAGTAGCGGAGGATGTAAGGGTAGGTGTGGCCCTTGATGGCAGCGCCCTGGGCGCCATATTGGCTCATACCGATCCCGTGGCCGTAACCGTGGCCCTTGAGGGTGAATTTCCTGGTGCTGGGAACCGTCAGCGAGTCGACAGTCGTCGCCGCAGTCGTCGTGATCCTCTTGCCAGAACTGTCATAAGCCGAAGTGGTCTTCGTCGATGCGGTGTAGGTGATGTAGCCCCTTGCAAAGTTGCCACGCAGATTGCCGGTGCCGCCCACAACGACGGATGTGGTTGGCACACCCAGCTTGCCGCTGAACTCACCGAGTTCTTTGTAGGTTGTGGCGATCGAGTTCCATACCGCCAGGGCTTTCTTGGTGCCGTTGCTTTGAGTGATGCGATAAATGCTGCCCTGCTGGAAGCGTTGGAGAGCGACCTTCGGATCACTCGTCGACACAGGATTGCTCGTGGGGAACTTGAGCGGCGACTTGTGGAAGCCCAGACGTTTGTATTCGGTCAGGAAATAACTGGACACCGGGTGTGCGCCCGCGGTGGACGTCGAGTAGATGTCCATATTGGCGAAGATGGCGCGGCGGCCGGACATCGTCGGATACTCGCCTCGATAGATGAGGCCCGTCGTGCCCACCCCGAGCTTGAGGGCAAGGGTCTTGATCGACGAAACGTAGTGAGCGATGTAGTCCTCGACACGATCACGCAGTCCACCGGTCTGGGACAACCACGCATAGCCGTACTTGCCCGGGCAGCCCGTGCTGACGACGTTGCGGTGTCCGGCGATCTTGTTGAGCGTCCTGCCGCCGAGGCTGTAGGTTCCCTTGGCCTCGAGGTAGGTCGTGCCCATGCGCCAGCCGATGAGTTTGACCATCGAGTCCTGCGTGGCTGCAGTCGGACGCACTTTGTCGAGGTTGCCCATCATCGAGACACCCAGCGTGTAGGTGTTGACGGCGAGATTGCCTGAATGGGCGGCACGGACAGTCTGATAGATGCCACCGCGGCGTCCTTCAAAGATCTGCCCATACTTGTCGACCAAAAAGTTGTAACCGATGTCGCACCAGTTGCGACCCTTTACGTGGTAGGCCTGCGTTGCACGCACGATGGCCGCCGACTCCGCCTTGGTGTAGTCGTTCGCCCCAGCGGTGTGGTGGACGATAATGCCTTTCGTTGTGCTTCCCACGAGGGGCGAGTCACATGGCGATCCCAAGGAAGCACCCCAAGCGCTTCGCATCACGATGGGCGGCTGTGGCGTAAATGTCGGTGCACCGTCGGCAGTCTGCATAACCTTCGCAACACCGTCTATCTGAGCGCTCCCGGGGTAAAGGGCGGACACCACCAAATTCGCCGAGGACGCGGACGCGCCGGGGTCAACCGTCGCGATCTTGATGTCGACGGGCTTGGATCCAGACAGAGACGTCACACGGGCGGCCACCCCGTCAGAATTTCCGACCCACAACGGATCGGTGCCGTGACGGCCTTGGGGATCGGAGTCGATTTCGACGCTGAGGTCTTCCCATCCTGACCATGTGCCATGAGTCCGGGTTCGCACCTGCACTTTCACATCCTTATCCGATGATGCGGCGCTCCAGGTCACACCCACCATGGCGAAGGAGCTCGTCGTGGTGTCGGGAAGCTCCGCGACCACATCGCGTTGCCCAATGTCCTTCTTCGGCGCGGGAACGGACGTCTGCTCGACCTTCGCGACGGGCTTTGGCCTTTGGACTGTGTCGGGGGTCGGTGCTGTTTCGGGTGTCGGTTCGGGGGACTTTTGGGTGGCCGTCTGCTCCTTGACAACGGTGTCGAGTGCGCGGTCAGTGCTTTGAACCTCACCGGCGCGGCTCAGCACAAAGCCAGTCATGACCATCGCAAAGGCGAGGCATGCTGCAGCGCAACGGTGGATCAGGCGCCAGGAATGCATGGGGGAAGTCCAATCCTGTGGCTGGTGTTGCCAGCGTTACTCGAGTGAATGGCTTGTGTGATTATGCCCATACTATTCCGCGAAATACCAGCCATTATGCCTGACCTGCGGAACAACAAAGGTGTAACTCGTTGAGGAGCGCCTTGTGTCGAACAGATCAGATTTGCCGGTGCATCCGTCGTGCGACTTCAGCGACCGAACCTGACATTGAAGGATAAACCGTAAAAGCCTCGGCCATCTGGTCAACGGTCAAAGAAGTTGAAACCGCGAGCGAAACCGAATGAATGAGTTCGCTGGCCCGGGGGCCGACCACGACACCGCCGATGATGATGCCCATCCCCCGCCGGGAGAACAGTTTGACGAAGCCGTCGTGGACACCTTGCATCTTGGCGCGTGGGTTGGCCGACAACGGGATTGTGGCGACGTCGGCCTGCATTCCGGATTCGTCGATCTTGACTTGGGAGATCCCGACGGTGGCGATCTCCGGCGCTGTGAAAATATTGCTCGCGACCTTCTCCAGGTTGATCGGACGAACGGCGTCGCCCAACAGGTGCGACATCGCGATACGGCCTTGTTGCGCCGCAACCGACGCGAGCATGAGGACTCCGGTGCAGTCACCGGCCGCATAGATGCCGCGCACTGTCGTGCGGGACACCTTGTCGACCTGGATGAAACCGCCTTCGCCAATCTCCACACCGACATTTTCCAGACCGAGGTCCGCAGTATTCGGGATCGAGCCCAGCGCAAGGAGGCAGTGCGAACCCTCGAGAATCCGACCGTCGGTGAGAGTCACCACGACACCCTCGCCCCGGCGTTTAACCGACGCCATACGGGACGAGTCCATGACCTGCATACCGCGGCGGGTGAAAACGTCCTCGATGAGTTTGGCCGCGTCCGCATCTTCACCGGGCAGGACTCGGTCACGGCTGGAGACGAGGGTGACGCGGGCACCGAGCCCGTTGTAGGCGCTGGCGAACTCCGCACCCGTGACGCCTGAGCCGACGACGATCATGTGTTCGGGGAGCTCGGTGAGTTCGTAGAGCTGTTCCCAGGTAACTATGCGTTCGCCGTCGGGACTGGCGTCCGGGCTGATACGGGGATGCGCACCGGTCGCCAACAGAATGGACTCGGCCTCGATGCGTTGGGATCCCTTATCGGTCGTTGCCACGACGACACCGGGGCTCTCGATGTGTGCGGTTCCCTTGATGACATTGATGTTGTGATGAGCGAGCCGTTGGGCGATATCTCCCGATTGCGCGAGGGCAAGACGCTTGACACGGGCATTGACCGCCGCCAGATCCGCATGGATTTCGTGTGGAATCTCGATGCCGAGTTCCGCGGCGCCTTCGACCTCGGTGATGAGATCGGACGTGGCAATGAGGGTCTTGCTCGGAACGCAGTCGGTCAGGACTGTCGAACCGCCCAGACCGTCGCGTTCGATCACTGTGACTTTTGCCCCTAATCGCGCCGCGACCAAAGCCGCCTCGTACCCGCCGGGACCGCCGCCAATTATCGCTACCTGAGTCACCCGACCATTATCGCGCAACCGGCCGGGCCCCGGCCAACCGCGGGTATGAGGCCTCCGGCCCTGTCGTAATGTTTGGGGGGTGAACTCACAAACCCTGGCAACCGAAGCCGCCGCCACCCTGCATGAACTCACCGGCGGTCATGATCACGACATCGCCCTCGTCATGGGTTCGGGCTGGCTCCCGGCCGCCGATGCCCTCGGCACCCCTGACTATGAGTTCCCCAACACCGAACTGCCCGGTTTCAGTGCACCATCAGTCAAGGGCCACGGCGGCACGATCCGCTCGGTCACGGTCGGCAAGTCCCGGGTCCTCATCTTCCTGGGCCGCACCCATTATTACGAAGGTCGAGGAGTCGCGGCCGTCGTCCACGGCGTACGGACGGCCGCAGCAGCAGGCGTCAAGACGATGGTCCTGACCAACGGTTGCGGCGGGCTCAACACCGACTGGACACCCGGCACTCCCGTCCTCATCAAGGACCACATCAATCTCACCGCGCAGTCACCCATCGAGGGCGCGAACTTCGTGGACCTGACTGATCTCTATTCGTCCCGATTGCGGGCATTGTGCCGCGACGTCGACCCGAGCCTCGACGAAGGCGTCTATTGCCAGTTCACCGGCCCGCATTACGAGACGCCGGCCGAGATCCAGATGGTCCGCGCGATCGGTGGAGACCTCGTCGGTATGTCGACTGTTCTCGAAGCGATCGCCGCCCGCGAAGCCGGTATGGAGGTTCTCGGGCTATCTTTGGTCACCAACCTCGCCGCCGGCATCAGCGGCGCACCTCTCAACCACGCGGAGGTCCTGGAGGCCGGAAAACTCGCTGCCGCCCGGATGGGCGGACTCCTCGTCGACATCCTTCCGAGGGTCTGACATGGACCTTCAGGGCACTGACCTTCTTGAGCGGGCCAAGGCATGGATCGAGCAGGATCCCGATCCAGTCACCCGTTCCGAGCTCCAGGAACTGGTAGACACCAATAATCTTGACGAGATCGGCGACCGGTTCGCCGGGAGGTTGCAGTTCGGGACGGCGGGTCTGCGCGGCGCCCTCGGCGCGGGGCCCAACCGGATGAACCGCGTGATCGTGGCGCAGGCCGCCGCCGGTCTCGCCGCCTACCTCCTCTCGAGCACCAGCCACAATTCCGGGGAAAGCCCGTCCGTTGTCGTGGGTTATGACGCCCGCCATAACTCCGCCGTCTTTGCGAGCGACACCGCCGAGATCATGGCCGGTGCCGGCGTCGTCGCGCATTTGCTGCCCGTCTGCTTGCCGACGCCCGTTCTCGCCTTTGCCATCCGTCACCTCGGCGTCAGTGCCGGCGTCATGGTGACGGCTTCGCACAACCCGCCGCAAGACAACGGCTACAAGGTTTATCTCGCCGACAGCAGTCAGATCGTGCCCCCCGCCGATTCCGACATCTCCGATCAGATCGACGCCGTCGGCCCCGTCCATGACCTGCCCCGCAGCCAGGACTACATCCGGCTCGGCAACGATGTCGCCGATGCCTACATCGATGCCGTGGCGGCGTTGCCGACCGGCACAGCCCGCGACATCGTTGCCGTCTATACGCCGATGCATGGCGTCGGCCGCGACACGTTCGTCGAGGCGGTGAAACGCACCGGCTTCCCGCCAGTCCATATCGTTCCTGCGCAGGCCGAACCCGATCCGGACTTCCCAACTGTGGCTTTCCCCAACCCCGAAGAACCCGGCGCGATGGACCTGGCGCTCAAACTCGCTTCAGAGGTGGCGGCCGACATCATTGTCGCCAACGACCCCGACGCGGATCGCTGCGCCGTCGGCGTCCGCGATGGTGAGTCCTACCGGATGCTTTCAGGTGATCAGGTCGGTTCGTTGCTCGGTGACTTCATGCTCCGGCGCGGCATCACCGGCACGTATGCGGCCTCGATCGTGTCGTCGAGTGTCCTCGGTGTGCAGGCAGCAGCCTACGGTCAGCCGTTTGTGCAGACGCTGACCGGTTTCAAGTGGATTGGCAAAATTTCGACTCTCGCCTTTGGCTATGAGGAGGCACTCGGTTATTCCGTCGCACCTCACATCGCACGCGACAAGGACGGCGTCTCCGCGATCATCCGCATTCTCGAACTCGCCGCCGAGCTCAAGGCCGAGGGCCAAACGATCAATGACCGGCTCAACGACATCGCCCGCGAGCACGGCCTTTATGCGACTGGCCAGTTGACTGTCCGCGTCGAGGACCTCTCGATCATCGCCAACGCAATGCAGTCGTTGCGCTCTACGCCGCCGACGGTGCTGGGCGGGCTGACGGTCGAGAGTTTCGATGACTTGGCCGATGGTTTCGAGGGGCTGCCGCCGACCGACGGCATACGCCTGGGGCTGGAGGGCGGAGCCCGCATCATTTGCCGGCCGTCGGGCACCGAAGCCAAACTCAAGTGCTATCTCGAGGTGATAGTCCCGGTGCACGATTCGATCACGGCCGCCCGTGCCGAAGGTCAGCGCTCGCTCGATGCCCTCAAGAAGGATCTCGCCGTCGCGCTGGGCCTGACAACCCCCTGACGTCATACCGCACGGGGCCCAGGGAGCTCGTTGGGAATGACGTTAGGAGGGTCGACATCCTATTTGCGGGCGACGTTGAGGCGGAATTCGCTCAGGGAGGGCGCGGCCAGATCGTTGCCCAGATAACGGGCCGTCAAGGTTTTCGAACCCACACTCGTGAACGGTGCCAACCTCACTGTGGCCTTGCCGTGCCTGACGGCGCCCACACCGATAACCTCGCTGCCGTTCATCACCTGAACCCGACCATCGGAAACCGTGAATCCCGGCGCCTTGATAGTGAACGCCACCTTGACCTCCGTCCGATTGATCACGACTTTGTGCGGCGTCAACTTCACCGTCGTCGCCGTCGGAGCCTTGGCATTGTTAAGGCCGACGATCGCCGGATCATGGTCGCTTGCGCGGTAGGGGTCGGCCTTGTAGAAGTTGGTGACGTTGTAGTTGAAGCGACTGTATTCGCGCGCCACCGACTCGACGGAGTTGATGTTCCAGATGTCAGCTCCCGAGACCTTGCCGAACGCCCCCTCGGAGATAAAAACATGATCGAGTGAACCGATCAGCCCGCCGAATTGGTAGGTGTCCTTTGTGGTCAGCGCCCGCGGAACGTTGACATAACCGGCATCCTCGATGACCTGCACCGGGTCTTCTTCGTTGTAGGCGTTGAAGTCGCCGGTCAGTACGACCGTGCCAACTCCTGCTTCGGCCTTCTTTGCGGCGGCGAAATCGACCAGTGCCCGTGCCTGAAGCGTGCGCGCATGATTCGACGCGGCCTGACCGTCGCCCTGATCGGCGTCTTCACCCGAACCTGAACCCTTGGACTTGAAGTGGTTGACGATCGCGACGAACGCGTCGGCATCGGCACCTTCGAGCGGCTTGAACGTCTGCGCCAGTGGCGCCCGGGCGTTGGAGAACGCCGGGCTGTCCAAGATTTCCGAAGTCCCCACCGGCTGCACTGCGGCCGATTTGTAGATGAAGGCCGTACGGATGACGTCCTCGCCGGTCGTCGGCACGCTTGCCGGAGATGGCACCGCGGTCCAGGTGCCGGCTCCGGCCGCTGCGTTCAAGGCAGCCACCAGTGCATTCAGTGCGGTGTCACGGGGCTGGCCCATTGCCGCGGAGTTCTCGATCTCTTCAAGCGAGACGACATCGGCTCCAAGGGTGTTGATGGCAGCGACGATCTTGGCCTGCTGGCGTGCAAGGTTCGTCTGGTTTGCCGCACCGCGCGGGCCATTGTTGGTACAGGACCGGACGGTGATGTTTTCACCTGCCCGGCCCCGGTAATAGGAGCAGGTGCCGCCGGCATATTCCTCGCCAACGGTGGTGAAGTAGTTCAGGACATTGAACGTGCCGATAATGACGTCGCCGCCGACAGGTTCGGGGGCGGCGGAACGCGTGTTCCCGATGGTCACGGGCTCGTCGCCACCTGCGGTCAGCTGCTCCGTGGGCTGCAGTTTCCAAAGGTTATTGCGGTAGTCGAGGACGACCGGGTCCTCAAACGCCACGGGCGCGCCTGCGCGCACTTCGTTATCGGCAGTGAGCCAGGGCAACGCGGTCGACTGATTGGCAATGCCGAGGAAATTGAGCGACGCACCGTCGTCGAGCGTGACGAGTTTCGTCGCGTTCGCGGCAATCACGGCGTCGTATTCGGCCGACAGGGGCCGCGCCACGTTTGTCGGCTGGTCGAGCGGCTTGGTGCCGGCTGCCAACCCGATTTCGGCATATTGGTTGGTCGAGTAGTTGTTGGTGATGGTGAAAGCGCCCTGCGGAAGAAGCAACATGCCTTCGAGAGATTCACGCTGAGCCTCACCCAACGGGAAATTCACGTCCGCGGGCGTCGCCGGGGCGTGGGGCTCCGCCAGTACGGTCCAGTTGCCGGCCGAGGTCGACAATTCGGTCATCCCATTAAATTCGCTGACTCCACCGGTTGTCTCGACAAAGTCGCCCTTATTGACGGCGGCAGCGAAGGCCGAGGAAAAAACAAAAATGCCGTCGGAAGCGTTGTGTGTCGCGAGGTCGAGATCGCCGCCAGTTCCTGCGGTCTGGATGTAGGCGCCGCTGAACCCACCCGTCTTGTAGACGGCGGTGACGACACCGGTCGTGGTGACCTGCTTGCCCGCGAAGGGGCTCGTGGCACCTGGACCCTGGATCTGCGCGATGCTCTGGTCGGTCGGCGGCAAGACCACGCCGCCGCCTCCATCGCACACGTCGCCACAGGCAACCGGCGTAGGCCCACTCGCGGTGAAGTTGGTGCCGCTTTGGTCGGTGTCAGCGCCGGCCGCACGGGAGAGCGACAAGGCGACACTGTTGCCGGAGGCCGCTGCCACACCCTCAAAAGTTGTGGAACTGCCGTAGCCGACGAGGTCGACGACATTGCTGTCAGCCAGCACAGCGCTCGGCACACCGGTGAGCACGGTCGTGGACTTCGACAAGGCAAAAGTGCCGCCGCCGCCCGCGGCGTTTGCCGAGGCACCGGCCACATCCGCTGCGGGAAGATCCAGACCGTTGGCTCCGTTGCTGCCGCCACTGACGAGGAACGTACCGAGCGGCTCAATGTGGTGGTCACCGAGTGGAACGACGCCGCTGAAGGTGCTGGTTCCGGCCGCAGTGCGGTATTGCAGCGACCAACCGCTGACGCTGATGTCTTTG
>JACMOZ010000449.1 GCA_014377785.1 Aeromicrobium sp. | reverse complement strand
GACCGCGCCTTGAAGGGTTTTAGCTGGGGTACTAGGACTCGAACCTAGAATGGCGGTACCAGAAACCGCTGTGTTGCCAATTACACCATACCCCAATGGTTGCGCCCCGATTCTAAACTTCAATCGACGCTCAAGCCAGAAACAGACTTTACCGGATCGGCATCATCTGACCCAAACCGGGATCAGCCCAGCGCGGCCGCCAAGCGGGCAAGCGACTTGTCGCGTCCGAGCAATTCGAGCGACTCGAACAACGGCGGCGAAATACGGCTCCCAGTGATGGCCACGCGGACCGGTCCGAAAGCGAGCCGGGGTTTGAGCCCCAAGCCTTCGACGAGAGTGTCGCGGAGCGCGGCCTGAATCGATTCGGTATCCCACGACGTGAGTTTTTCCAGCGCCTGACGGGCTGCTCGTACGGTCGTGACACCGGCCTCATTGAGGTTCTTAGCGCGGTCGGACTCATCGATCGAAAATTCTTTGTCAGCGATGAACAGGAAACGCAACATGTCGACGGCCTCGGGCAACAACGTCATCCGTTCGTGGACGAGCGGTGTTGCCGTGGTGAGCATGTGCAACTGCTCGGCGGTCGGCGGATCGGCGATGAGTTCGGCTTTCTGGAAGAACGGGACGAGCCGGCCCTGGAGGTCATTAACCGCAAGCTCGCGAACGTGCGAACCGTTAATGGCTTCGCACTTCTTGATGTCGAAACGCGCCGGGTTCGGGTTGACGCGACCAATCTCGAACGCCTCCACCATTTCGGGGATGCTGAACACGTCGCGGTCGTCGGCGATCGACCAGCCGAGCAAAGCAAGATAGTTGAGCAGACCCTCGGGCAGGAAGCCCTGGTCACGGTAGCCGAGCAGATTGGACTCGGGGTCGCGCTTGGACAGCTTTTTGTTGCCGGCACCGGTCACATAGGGCAAATGCGCGAATTCGGGCGTGAAACCGCCACCGACGCCGATCTCGGCGAACGCTTCATACAACGCGATCTGGCGTGGAGTCGAGCTCAGCAGGTCTTCGCCTCGCAAGACGTGGGTGATGCCCATCAGCGCGTCGTCGGTCGGGTTGGTGAGCGTGTAGAGCGGGTGCCCATTGGCACGCACAAGGACATAGTCCTGAACGTTTTCGACGCCGAACGTGATCTCGCCGCGTACCAGGTCGGTGAACGTCACGTCGCGGTCGGGCATCCGGAAACGGGTGACCGAGGGACGGCCCTCGGCTTCGAAGGCGGCCCTGTCCTCATCGGTCAGCGTGCGGCACTGACCGTCGTAGCCACTCGGCCGACCGGCGGCGCGGGCAGCGTCTCGGCGATGTTCGAGTTCGGCGGCCGTGCAATAGCAGTGATATGCCTTGCCGGCCGTTATGAGTTTGGCGGCAACATCGGCGTAAATGTCCATCCGTTCGGACTGGCGGTATGGCCCGTGGGGACCGCCGACCTCGGGGCCTTCGTCCCAATCGAGGCCCAGCCAGCGCATCACGTCGATCAGCGTCTCGTAGGATTCTTCACTGTCACGGGAGGCGTCGGTGTCCTCGATGCGGAACACAAACGTGCCCTTGTGGTGGCGGGCAAAAGCCCAGCTGAACAACGCCGTGCGCGCCATACCGACGTGAGGATTGCCGGTCGGGGATGGGCAGAAGCGAGCAACAACTGGCCGCTTGAGAGAACTAGTCACGCGAAACAACCTTGTTGGTGAGGGTGCCGATTCCTTCGATGGTGACGCTGACGTCGTCGCCGACCTGCATGGGTCCGACACCGTCGGGCGTGCCGGTCAGGATGACATCGCCGGGCAACAGGGTCATGAACGACGACACATATTCGACGATTGTCGGCACCGAGAACACCATGTCGGACGTACGGCCGCTCTGTTTGAGTTCATCGCCACCGCCTTGACTGCTCAGGCGTGTCTCGACCAACTTGTCGGCCGGGTCGAAATTGGTTTCGATCCACGGGCCAAGCGGGCAAAACGTGTCGAATCCTTTGGCTCTGGCCCACTGACCGTCTCTTGCCTGCAGGTCGCGCGCGGTGACATCGTTGGCCACGGTGTAGCCGAATATCACCTTGTGGGCATCTTCGGCGGAGATCTCGCGGCAAATACGGCCGATGACGACAGCGAGTTCGCCCTCAAAGTGGACGTTTTCGCTCTGGGTCGGATAAAAGATCGGTTCGCCCGGGCCGATGACACTCGTGTTGGGCTTGAGGAAGATCAGCGGTTCGACCGGCACG
>JACMOZ010000448.1 GCA_014377785.1 Aeromicrobium sp. | reverse complement strand
GTGGTGGTTCTTTCGGTACCACTGCATCGTGGCACCGACACCCGACATACCCGTTCTCCCGCGTTCATCTGGGCGGATCGCGGTGGATTGACGCGCCTGCAAACTGACATCAGTTCGTGCAGCAGTCCCCTCTCCAAGTTGTCGACATAGAATTTCTCGCTACGATTCTGCAGGACCAACCCAGGGGACGTAGGAGTAAACGATGCGGGCACTAATCGCGGCCACCGTTGTAGCGACGATCTTCGGCGTCGCCAGTTGTGGGTCGGACCCGCTCATGCCTGATGTCACGGGACAGAAACTTGATCAAGCGAAAACCACGATCAAGGCAGCGGGCTATGACGACGACATCAAGGTGGACGGGGGCGGCATCTTCGGAATCTTCAAGGAATCGAACTGGGAGGTTTGCAAACAGACGCCGAAATCCGGATCGTCCTTCACAACCAAACCGAAGCTGTCGGTGAAACGGTCATGCACGAAAGCAAAGCCGGAGCCGACCGCGACAGCCACCGCAACACCTTCAGCAACCCCGACCCCAACCCAGAAGCCGACAAGTCCTAAGACAGCTGAGCCTGTGGACGATAAGACGCTGACGGTTAAGAACAGCCCGGAACTTGCAGCGCTCCTGAACATTCAAGACGAATGCGATTCGAAGATCGGTAAGTTCGCGAAAAAGTTCGCGGGTCGAACCATCAGATTCAACGGCTCCGTTGTCAACGTTGCCCCGTATGGCATCACCGTCGCGTCAGGCAACAAAGGCCCCAACACCGTGCGTGGTGTGATTTTCAAGGTTGATGACACGGACTGGAGCGAGGGCGACCTGGTCAAGGTGGAAGCAGAGGTTGGGGAGTTCAACGACTTCCAGTGCCTGTTCTCCCTCGACATTGCAGACCTGGCGGCTAGGTAGGTCTTCGAGCAGCGAGTCTCGCTGCGGACAGTTGGACTGAAGCTGGGGCGAGCATCGAGCCGAAATGCCGGTTCGAGGCCTAACTCTTCACAGAACCGGCCCGATTCCTACATCGGTGTCCCGTATTCGTGCTCATTGCAGTTCCATCGCTCGGCCGGCTTTCACTGATCGCACCAGAGTTCATCAATTTCGTTCTCGATATATGAACGCGGCGGCATGACGCAGGTCAGGCCTCGAGTGGCCGGGCTTTAGATTTCGGTCAGCGGGCCGAGCGCGGGTCACGCTCCACCCCGCCCCCGATCATTCCAATCTAGGTCTCGAAGTCCTGCCGTGGCTGGCCGTAGTTTCGGCCCTCCACCAGAAGAACAACCTCCAACCGGGCGAGGCCATCGACGACAAGTGGAGCCTGCAGGTTGTCGACGATCGCGAGTTCCCCGTCGTGCAAAGTGCCGAACCGACTAACACGCTCCAGAGTCTCGTGAACGGTCGAAGCGACTTCGACGCCCAGCACGCCCCGCCGCCAATCGGCAGCCATGTCCTCAGCCGGCGAAGTGGGGAGCCTCATAAAGTCTCCGCCCGCAGGCGCGAGCTGGTATTTCCCAACTGCCTCGTCTTCTACCTTCGTCGAGTCATTGCTCAGAAATACTTCTTGGTCGGCCAGGTTCGCCTCCCAGCCCTGTTCCCAATGGGCCTTGAAGAAACCGCCGGCCGGATACGGGATGTCGAGATGCTGAGAGGCGAGGGCTCCAAACAGCCGCGCGTAGCGGACACGAGCCGCCACGATCGTAGCCCGAGACGACCATTCCTGCGGCACCCATGTCCGACGACCTGTCTTGGCGTGGAAGATCGCAGTCCGAAGATTCTCGTAGAGTTCGTGGTGTATTGCGTTGTGTGGTGCCTTAGGCGACACGGGTGCGTAGGGGCGCAGATCCAATGTCTGGCCCAATTCACGGAGTGATCGTTTGAGCCACTCGCTGTCACCCTCCAGTTTGTCATTCGCTCGCGTGACTGGTGGCACCACCTCGCTGAGCAGTGACTCGATGGCCAGATACAGATTCCGGAAGGAGTCGTAAAGGTCTGTCGAGGCCTCGGAGACGCGGTAGTAGCGCAGGCTCTTGTGCCATGCCTTTGGAGGTCGCGCAGCCTGTACGACAACGTTCCCGTCAGCATCACGGACCTCAGCCGTCGCACGGAATCGGGTGCTGAGCAAATTCCGTCCAACGATCCGCAACACCCAGCCAAACGACGAGGTCCAACCGACTATGTAGGCGCTGTCCTGATGCGCCTGAACGAGTGGCCGTCCGCCCTGACCGAAGTACATGTCTATCCCGCGGTTGGCGGCCTCGCGCGCCTTTTCGTGCACCTCGTCAAAGCCTGCACCTGGACAGTTCCGCACGACGACGTATTTGCTACTGGCCGGGATAACGATTTCGGCGCCATCCGGCATACGGAGAACGAACTCCTCGTCGTCTGACACAGAGGTCACCTCAAAAACCGCGAGGCCACCCTTGCCGAGTTCCACGCCTCCAAAACTCGCCATAGTCAATGCTCGCTCAGAACATGCATCGCGGATAGGTGCCGCGCCGAAATGCACCCTCGTCGAGGTCAGTGTCGCTAAGTCACATTTGGCTGCGTCTATCTGGGTGGAATGCCGCAGCCGTTTTGGTATGAACTGTCCTCGGCTGGCCGTCCGGATTCAGCCAAGTGGTGGCGGCCGGCGG
>JACMOZ010000447.1 GCA_014377785.1 Aeromicrobium sp. | reverse complement strand
GATCTGGTGACGTGACTGTAGTCATATTAAACTTCCCCGAAAGTCTTTTTGTGAACGTGATCCGGATCATACGCCTGCTTGTCCACAGGTCGGTCTCCTGACCGCTTCGTCCACAGTCCGCAATGCAGGGCTGCACAGGGCTTCCTGAGCGCCATCGAAGTGAGCCGGACCCGAAGAACCGGGATGCAGTGTGCGACTGCTGCCATCGCGCCGTCACCGGAGGCACTCATTCGCAGGCCGGTTAGGGTGCGAGCCAGCCCCGCTTCGCGGCCCTCGGCGGCGCCTACTCCGTCGACCGCGACCAGCGCACCGAGGACGACAACATCTGGAAAGACGCTGAGGAGGTCCAACCCGACGACATCGACGCCCTCGGCTCGGACCCCGTCGACGTACTCGTTACCCACGAAGTCCCCCACGGCGTACCCCTGCGAAGTCAGCCAGTCCTCGACACATGGATCGAACGCGAGGGGTCCATCAGCCGTCACCTGCTGCGGCGTGCCGTCGACGCATCCACCCTCAGATCGTGTTCAGCGGCCACTGGCACCAACGCGTCACCCACGCCCTGGGTGAGAACGTCCGCGGCGAGGTCCTCGACATGAACGGCAAGGTCGGAAACGCCGTCACCTTCGACCTGCCCTCCTCGACCTCACCGAACTGGCCAACCTCGACCCCACTTGGCACCGCTGGACCCACAGGGCGGAGAAGAACTTCAAGCACAAACAGGCCAACCAACGCTTCCACCAGCTTGTCGAACTGCTCCGCGCCGACGGCCTCAGCGAGACCGACGCCCGCAAAAACGCCAGCGACAAACTGCGCGACGAAGGAACCGAATGAGCCCCAATGTCGCTCGCCATCCGAGGGGGGACCAACGAGAGGTGGTCCCCACGAAAAAAGCCCCGACCTGAGGGTCGAGACCATCCTCATTATTAACTGCAATTGCAAGTTATTGTGTGTCCGAGGGGGGACTTGAACCGGAACGCTTCCACGCTCAGAATGGCCGATTTCGGCGTCCTGAGCGTGAAATCAGGTTCCGTTAGGCCCCGTTACTCACTGTTACACCGTGCGATGTGCCCCCTAGGGGTGCACCGATCATGAACTTGTACCTAATCATCGTAACCCCGAGATCTACGCAGGAATCTGACCTGACCTAGGGTTTAGTCACCTTGTCACCAGATCGTGCAGCAGTCCCCAAGTCGGGACGGCCACTGCGCCGTCGGCTGGGCAACTGGTCGAGGAGACTGCACATACGTACGACCCTCTCGTCGATCCGGCAGCCTTCGTTGCATCGTGTTGCCGGAGCAGCACCGATCAGTCCCCCGGATCGCCATGGTCGTCGACACATCGTGGAGCGTCGACGACGCCCTACTGGGACGGGCATTCGGCGAGATCGACAGCGCACTACTTGCGATCGGCGTCCCCGGTAATGACGTGAGCGTGTACTCGTGCGATGCCGCAGTTCATACGGTCCAGCGGGTCCGCCGGGCCCGTGATGCCGCGCTCACTGGAGGAGGCGGAACCGATATGCGCCTCGGCAACGCCGCTGCATCAGATCAGAGGCCGCGACACGACGTGATCGTCGTCCTCACCGACGGCGACACCCCGTGGCTCGCGACGCCACCACGTGGATCGGCTGTGATTGTCGATGTTCTCGGTCAGATTGGGATACGACTCCCGCCGACCCCACCGTGGGCAATCCGCGTGGAATACCTACTCGACAGCGGCTGACTGTGTTATCCCAAAAACGTCACGCCCACCTAGTAGCCTCGATCGAAAAACACGCGATCACCGACCCGTCAAGCCGAAAGGCAATGGATGTCTGCCACGAAGAGCTTCATCGTGAGCGCGACGGTCGTCGCACTCGCACTAGCCGGGGGATGGGGGCGACGATCCATCGACTGGACCAAATTGACCGACTCGGGGAAGTACACGACCCCGGCAGCCGACATTGTAACCGTCTTCTTTGCCTTGGCCGCAGTCGTGTTTGCAACGGCCGGCTGGTCCGTGTGGTCCACCCGCCGAATCATCAGTCGCGAATTTCGGCGCGCCGTGGCTAAGGATCTTCTCGCACCTCATCTTGGTAGGTGGGCTCAGTTCAAAGACCGGTATCGGGCGGGCCGGGCTATCGCCCAGCGTGCTACCGAGGTCACCACTACGGAACGAACCAATGAAGCCGAGTTTCGATGGCTGCTCGCGACCATCGGAATCAACGCAAATGCCGAAGTCCCGTTCCTAGTTGGGTCACGGACCTCAAAGCAGGTCACGGCGATCGCTGCGGCATACCTCGAATATGCCACCCGGCTTGAACGGCGTGGCATATTCAGCACTCGATCCAGTGCCGTCCTGGAACGCGAGGCTCGCCTAGCCCGCGATATCTCAAAGGTTGTCGCGACGAACGGTGAGGGCGCTCCGATTGAGTTCCCGACAGCGATTGAATTCACTCGCACCAGCGACTCGCTACGTATCGTTCCGCTCGTGGCGCCCAAAGGCCTTTCACACGATTCGGTGCCTGTCTTGGCCGATTCGCTCGTAACGCTCTTGCCCAAAGGAGGAATTCTCGACATTCCGGGGGATGTTGCCGAATCACCTGGCGTCTACGCCTACGATGGGCTGCTTCCGTGGGCCTGTGGAATACGAATGGAACAAGACACACGATCCGGCCGGTATCGCGTTCATTTCGCCTGTACTACTCGCCGGTGGTCGGCCTTCGGCCAAACAAATAGGGAGCGATCCAAAGATCTGATCCCATTCCTGCAGGAAGACGGGCTGCTCACGACTAGCCTGTGCGCTGTCGATGTTGACGATAGAATCGTGCTCACCCGGCGCGGGGAACGCGTGTCGGGCAATCCGAATACCGTCAATTCCTTCGTGACAGGCAACTTAGAGCTCCAGTCACGCAAGGGCGTGGCACAGGATCTCGATGCATTTGGGCTTCCAGATCTTGAACTAGCGATAGTGAGAGAAGCACGCGAAGAGACCGGCCTCATCCTCGAACCAATTGACGTCGCCCTAATCGGCATCCAGCGAGCGTGGACCGAGGATGATCGTGGGACTTGGATCGCCACATTCGGCACAACCCTCGACCTTTCAGCCAAGCAGCTCGCGGAAGGAATTCGCAAGGCCGACGCAATGGAGGGCACCTGGGAATTGGGCAACGAAGTGTATGCCGTGGCACTCCCGACCGACCTCGACTTGCTGAGTGCTCTGGTGGCAAGTTTCCTTAGGCCAGTCGGCAAGGAATGCGTCACCCCACATGCGATCGGAGCCATCCTCGCCGTCGCGGCGCTTCGGGGACATGACCTTCTGGAATTGAAAGCCCGGTCCGAAATGTCGCATCCTGTCCCGCTTTCCAATTGGTGGGAGGCGTTCCCGGTCCGCAAGCCCTTAGGCGGGAAATGACCGGACGTCGCGGAAGTTCGAAAATGTCGGTAACCCCTCCTTGTCAGGCTGATCGTGAGTCAGTTGACGAGCGATAGGTGGAGGCAGGGCGATGACGGTTGGTGTGGGTTTCACGGCGGCGCAGAAGCGGGAGTTCGTGCAGGAATATCACCTGCATCCGTGGGGGCAGAAGTCGTCGTGGCTGACGTCTCAGGGCGTGTCGT
Source organism: Aeromicrobium sp. (assembly GCA_014377785.1). GTDB lineage: Bacteria > Actinomycetota > Actinomycetes > Propionibacteriales > Nocardioidaceae > JACMOZ01. Next base: position 6,169 of record JACMOZ010000447.1, on the reverse strand, counting down.
ATGACAAGTTGCGGCGGTGGCAGTTGGCGGTGTTCGAGGGTGATCTGGACCGTGGGTTGATGCCGCGAGAAGGTAGTCCTATGACTGTCCCACCGGCGAAGCGCACCGCTTTGGAGAGGACCCGGGCCGCTGAGCGGGTGGCGCATGAGGCCCAGATCGCGAAGCTCAGCGAGCGGGTCCGTGAACTCGAGGGCACCAATGATGCGTTGGGAAAAGCTATCGGGCTCTTGCACGCGATGAGCGAGCAAGAGCCCGACGAAACCCCGACGACGACCGATCCGTCCACTTCCTGAACGTCGAGAACGACCTCGTCGCCGAACTGACGTTCCAGACCGGTTCGCAGCGCCAGTCGTTGACGCTCGCCGGTCTGTCGCGCTCGACGTGGCATTACCGGGCCAACCCGCGCGAGCTGATGGCTGACCCGGTGCCGCACAAGGATCGGGCCTATCGGTCCCGGATCGCTGCGGCCGATCGCCGTCTGATCACCGAACGGATCAACGCTGCATGGGCGGCTGGGAACTCGGTCGACCATGCATTCGCGTCGGCTTGGGATGGCGGGGTGATGCTTGCGTCCAGGCGGTCGTGGTGGCGTGTCGCGGCCAATATCGAGGACCAGTCCATCCGTCCAGATGTGCCCACCAGACGCCGCAGCCAGACGCCGCGGGAGATGCCGGTGCTGGAGGCGACCGGCCCCGGCCAGGTCTGGAGTTGGGACATCACCGACCTGCGCAGCCCGTGGCGTGGCGTCGCGTTCAAGGGCTACTCGATCATCGACATCTACTCACGCAAGATCGTCGGCTGGCGGGAGGAGCGCGAGGTCGACGATCTGGCCGTCGACATGTTCGAGAAGGTGTTCGCCGAGCACGGGCGACCACGAGCAGTGCACGCCGATTCGGGGCCCGCGATGCGCTCAAACGTGCTCAAGGACCTGCTGGCCGATCTGGGCATCGATCGCACTCACAACCGGCCCAGGGTCTCAAACGACAACCCATTCTCCGAGTCGGAAGGGACTGCCCAGGCTTTGCTTGACACCTGACCTGTGAGGATTTCCTCGCTGGAAGGATGTCGACCATGCCCAAGCCGTATCCCCCCGAGTTCCGCGACCATGTCGTGGCTGTTGCCCGTAAGGGTGAGGCGCCGTTGAAGCAGATCGCGAAGGACTTCGGGATCTCCCAGGGCTGCCTGTCGAACTGGTTGAAGAAGGCCGATATCGAGGCCGGTCATCGTCCCGGGCTCGATGACGCTGACCGTGCCGAGTTGCGTGAGGTCAAGAAGCGCAATCGGTTGCTCGAGCAGGAGAACGAGGTCCTGCGCAAGGCTGCTGCGTACCTGTCACAGGCCAATCTGCCGGGAAAATAGTCTTCCCACTCGTCCGTGAGATGGCCGCGACCGGTGCCCGAATCAGGGTGCCGGTCGCGGTGGCGTGTGAGGTGCTCGGACTGTCCCGGCAGGGCTACTACCTCTGGCTGAAGAACCCCGTGACCCAACGTGATTGGGACGACGCACACGCGATCAACGCGTTGCGCGAGATCCATGAGGATGACCCGACTCTGGGTTACCGGTTCTTGACCGACGAGCTCGGCGACGCAGGGATCACCGCGTCGGAGAACCGGGTCTGGCGGCTGTGCTCGATGGCCGGGGTGTTCGCGTCGCATCACGGCGGCGGGCCAAGGCGCGCAAACCGGGACCGCCGGTCCATGACGACCTCCTGGCCGTCGTTGACGAGCACGGCGTCGTCCGCCACGACTTCACCGCGACGGCGCCGGACGAGAAGTGGTTGACGGACATCACGGAACATCGGACCGCTGAAGGAAAGCTCTATCTCTGTGCGGTCAAGGACTGCTACTCCGGGCGGATCGTGGGCTACTCGATCGACTCGCGGATGAAGTCGGCGCTGGCCGTTAGTGCGATCCGCAACGCGATCGTTCAGCGGGCACCGGCCGGGACGATCTGCCACTCGGACCGAGGGTCTCAATTTCGGTCCAAGAAGGTCCAACGGTTGTTGAAGAACAACGGCCTGCAAGGTTCGATGGGCCGCGTCGGCTCCTCGGGCGACAACGCCGCGATGGAGTCCTTCTTTTCGCTGCTGCAAAAGAACGTCCTGGACACCAGGCGGTGGGACACCCGCGAAGAACTGCGCCTCGCGATCGTGACCTGGATTGAGACCAAGTACAACCGACGTCGCCGCCAGCGGCGCCTCGGCAAGCTCACCCCAGTCGCGTTTGAGACAATCTACGCAGCCGCAAACGCGGCCTGAGAATCACAAACCCCGAGTGTCAACAAAACTCTGGGCAGTCCCGACCCATCAACCGTTGCACCACTCACAAGGACTCGACCGACGCGGCCTGAAGACTGTCAACCATTGGGATCAACCGAACCGGGGGCAGTCCCCGACTCCCGCGGACTTGACCTGTCGCCGGCATGGTCGGTCTCTGAATGGCGCTCCGAACCTCAGCGTTTGGATCAGCGCCGCTCGATACCCCAGGAGAGTGATGCAGTTGCATCGTGGCTATGAATGCTCTCGATATTTGCCACGGCGACCCGATGAGGGATCCCGGCCGTGCGGCACTCGAGAGACACGTCCCTCACGATGTCCTCGACGAAGGCCGGCTTGTCGAACGCCATCATGGTGACTGCGCGCTCGTCTGGACGCTTGATGAGCGGGAAGACGGGGCTGGACCCGGTTCGCCGGATCAACGCAAACGCTTGATCGACCGGGAGCGGATACGGCGAATCCGCGGTGCCCACAGTCAGCAGTGATACGACACTTCGTTGGTTGTGAGCGCCATAGTCACTGATCGCCTTGCTGCATGGACAGAGGCTCGTTATCGCCGTGGTGACCTCAGAAGTGGTCGTCACGGCATTGTCTGACACCTCAGCCGCCAATGTGACGTCGAGCGACTGCCAACTGGTGCGCTTGCTGACAGGTGAGACGACCTCGATTGCCAGAGCAATCGATGCCTCAACTCGCACTGAAAGAACATCAAGTTTCGATGAAGCCTCCTTCAGGAACACCGGCAATTCGCGCGGATCCAGGATAGTTAGGTGATCGGCAACCAATTCCACCATTCGACTCATGTGCGTGCCTCGCCGATCCTCAGGCAGTCCGACGTGAATCGAAAATGTGCCCATTCCAGGCTGCTCGATATCGCCGTCGAGGAAGCACGTCGGGTGCCGGTGCTCTGAAATCCCGACGCGGTCGATGGCAACCCCACGATGATCGGCCTGATCCTGGATGTCGATCATTGGTGGCTCATTCGCCCCGGTAGATGCATCCGGATGTGCATGTCTCACGGACCTGGATGGCAGAAAGATCAGGCAGATCCACCAACAGACGATCCCAGATCCATGCCGCAAGGACCTCGCTTGTTGGGTTCTCCAGGCCTTCGACGTCGTTGAGGTAGTAGTGGTCCAGACGATCCTTGTCTTACCGGCCTCATTTGGGCCCACAATCTCAATTCGTCGCCACCAGGGACGCCGAGGGAAGGCTTCGGCCTCGTGCATTGGTGCGGAAGTCTGCAGAACTCGCTGAGGCGGTCAAGCATCGGTCCGGGGCAACTCGGCGTGACGCTCGGATCGCTGCTGACGTGGTGATCCTGCTCCCCAGCATCCTTCGTCGTGTCGCTACCGAGTGACGGTCAGCATCGCAGGCTCGATCTTCGGCAGAACCATGACGGCGGCTGCGCGCGTAGGAGTGGTGGTTCGGCCGCGGTACTGAATCGTCTGTAAGTGTCTGTGGTGGCTGGCCTGGGGCTGGCTGGCAGGGTGGTGCTGGTTCTTCTGGCCCGATGTGACTCGTGAATCGCCTGGCCCCCTTCTGGGGTGCCTTGCCCGGGATCTGTCCGTCGGGTCGGGAGGGCCGGCGCCGTCCCGGCCCACCACGATGGCTTGATCAGAAGCTTGTCCAACCCGATGGGCTGTGGCCCCTTACAGGCATGTCTCGTAGTGATCTTCTCCCGGGCCGACGCCGGTCACGACGTCCGCTCACTACAAGGAGACACCGCATTGTCCATCGTTGCAGATCACTACAGATTCATCGTCGGCGTCGACACCCACGCCGCGACCCACACCTATGCCCTGGTGGAGTCGCCATCGGGCAAGCGGCTGCGCGGTGTCGGAAAGACCGACACGCTGGACGCGGTCACCGCAGCCCGGTCAACTTTGGTGATGGACGTCAACAGGCTGCGGGACCGGCGCGCTGGCGAGCTGGAGACAGCCTTGAAGGTCCTGACCGTCGCCCGCGAGCAGATGAACGCCGACCGAATGCGGTCGATCAACGCGCTGACCGCGTTGCTGCGCACCCACGACCTCGGCGTCGACGCCCGCAAAGCACTCACGCTGACGCAGATCAGGGCCGTCGGATCGTGGCGACGCCGCGAAGAACCCCACAGCCTGTCGGTCGCCAGAGCAGACGCGGTCCGTCACGCCAGACGCGTGATCGACCTCGACGGCGACCTGAAGGGCAATCGCGAGCACATCACGAAGCTCGTGACCGACCACGCCCCAGTGCTTGCTGGACATGACCGGTGTCGGCGCTGTCACAGCGGCGGTGATCATGACGGTCTGGTCCCACCCAGGTCGCATCCGGTCGCAGGCCGCGCTCGCGCAGATCGCGGGCACCTGCCCGATCCCCGCGTCATCAGGCAACACCACGCGACACCGCCTGAACCGTGGCGGCGACCGCCAACTGAACCGGGCGATCAACACCATCGTCCTCACCCGGATGCGGATGGACCCCGCCACCCGCGAATACGTCGAACGACGCACCGCCGAAGGACGGACCAAGCGCGAGATCACACGATGCCTGAAACGCTACGTCACCCGACAAATCCACCGGACCCTCACGGCCTCGCCGCCCCTGACGGCCGCTTGACAAACATAGAAGCATCCCGGGATCACAGACCGAGGCGATTCAGAACGACGCGCCCACCCCTTCGTCTGGACCAAGACCGCCGAAGAGATCCTCAAGAAGGCCAACCGTCCAGTTTTTTCCAAATCCTTGGCACTAGGATCGCGCGCATGCGTCTGATCTCGTCTGTTCTCGGCTTCGTGCTGAGGAAGGTGGGTCTGCTTGGGGCGCTGTTGCTGTCCTTGTTTCTCGGCTATCTGCTTATTCAAGCCTTGATCCCAACTCTTCGGGAAGCCGTGGCAGACCGGGATCGACTGCAACAGGTGGTCAAGGAACGAGCAGCTGTGGAGAAGGAGCTCGAGCAACTGGAGAGAGAGGTCGAGGAAGGCCGGGCCAAATCGATCGAGTCGCAGAACGACAAGATCGACGCCGAGATCAAGGAGGGGCGCCGCGACGTCGCCGAGCAGAAGGCGGAGGTCAAGCGACTGCGTGACGACAAAGAGCTCTGCGGTGTCGTTGGCGAGGTGAAGGCATGGGTGTTCCCCGGCAACGCGTGCAGGGCCGGTGAGGCAGTAGTCAAGAAGGCGGACGAAACGCTCGACACCATCGAAGGCAGCCTCGCCCAGGCCGAGGCGGAAGCCGCTGTTCTTCGCGATCCCGACCTGACCACTCAGCAGAAGCTGGATCGAATCGGCGAGGGCGGCGGCCTGTCTTCCACTGAGAGGAAGATCAACAACAAGGAGTCGGAGCTGAGCCAGAAGAAGGCCGAAGAGAAGAGTCTGGAGGAAGCCCAGGCATCCGGGGTGGGATGGGTGGTCAACCAGTGGGCCCAGTCGTGGAAGTGGTTGGCTGTCATCGCGCTGTTGGTACTCGTCCTGCCCGGAGCGCTGCGCATCGTCAGCTACTTCCTGCTGATGCCGGTGGTGAATCGGATTCACAAGCCGATCCACCTGGCGGCTGGGTCTGAGAATGCGGCTGCTGACCTTCGCACCACCGCTGCCCAGCGGACCCTGACGATCCAGCTCGGCGCCGGTGAGGTGTTGTCCGCGCGGTCGGAGCACGTACGTCCCGTGCAAGGCAAGATTCGCAGCCGACTTCTCTACGACTGGACGTCGCCATTCATCAGCTTCGCGGCTGGGCTTCACGGACTGAGTCGAGTCACCGGAGACGAGGGCGGCAGTTCGGCGACGTTGGCAACGCCCAATGACCCCGACTCGTACCTCATGCGCATTGACTTCAAGGACCACCCCGGCGTCGTGATGCAGCCGAAGCACGTTGTAGGCGTCATCGGCGCGCCGGATTTGAAGACGCGCTGGCGGT
>JACMOZ010000446.1 GCA_014377785.1 Aeromicrobium sp. | reverse complement strand
GGCTGGACTGGCTCGAATTTCACCATGAAGAAGGAACGAAGGCGAAAGCAATCGAACGAGTGATGAAACAACTCGGCGCTAATCGACTTGTGGTGTTCGGCGACAACAACAACGACCTGCCCATGTTCAGAATTGCCGACGAGTCGTACGCCGTTTCCAACGCAATACCGGCCGTGCTCGCTGCGGCGACTGGTGTCATTGGTAGCAATGACACCGACGCAGTTGCCCGCTGGGTGACAGACGACTTCAGCCGGAGTTGAAGACGCTCACGGCGATGATCCACGAACCAACTACATTCCCCACGCAACGCAACCTGGACTTCGTCCCCACAGTCAACAATTAACTCCGACAGCAGCTGAACGTTATCCCGCAGAAGGTTCCGCTTACAGGCGGGCGATCCGCATGAAAAGTGGGCTCGGGCGTGGTCTCGCGGTGGTCGGAAATGCCGCCCGGTGATCGTCCCGGTCGCGGGCACCCATTGCCCTAGTCTTTCGCCGTGAAGAAATCACGGCGAGGTACCTATGATCGGTCTGCGGATGCGGCCTACTTCAACATCTCGCCTCGAAGAGAAGCTGGCGGGGCCGTTCGGCAGCACGTTCACGGAATCGACGGCCGCGGCGAAGTCATCCTTGACTTCGATAAAGACGGCAAGCTTCTAGGAGTCGAGATCCTCGGCGCCAAGTCCCTACTACGCCCGTCCACCCTGAAACGAGCCAAGCGAATCGGCTGACGCAGAGGCGCTCCTGTCCGATGGCCGTTCCCGCTATAAAGTGCGTTTGGGCCGGGTAGGTCTCTTCGTCGCTTTTAGCGCTCAGCTTTCAGGGTCGGATTTGAGAGCGGCCTGGATGAAGCGAATTGCGTGCTCGGGGAGGATGCCGAGTTGTCGAATTCGATCGGCATAGGTTGCCGCGGCGGCCTGGGCAAGGCGCTCGTTCGCGTTGCCGTGCCGGGCAACGAAGGAGCCTTTTCGCCCGCGTGTTTCGATGATCCCATCGCTCTCGAGCTCGCGGTAGCTCCGGGCAACCGTGTTGGGGGCGAGGCCTAAGTCACCGGCGAGTCTGCGCACGGTGGGGAGTCGAGTACCTGGCAATAGCCCGCCGGAGCGCACAAGTGCCGCGATCTGAATTCGGATCTGTTCAAACGGCGCCGCTGTTGTGACTGGGTCGATGCTGAGCAGCATCGGTCAGTTCACGACACCAGAACGCCGCCACAGGCGCCGACTCGAGCGAGTGCTTGCCCGGAACTCGAGGAGCAGTAGCGGTGCAATACCGATCAGGATGCCGACGTAGAGTCCTGGCGAGGCGGCGTTGAACATCCACGAGAATCCTGAAACAACGGCGGCTGCGCTGAGTCCGATGGACGCGATCCAGACGTCCCGCAGAGCATGAGCGCGAAGAGCATCGTCCCACTCAAGCTCCACCTCATCGGAAGCCAGTTGAGGGATCGCCAACAGCCGCCGGGTGATCAGCGCGGCTCCGGCGACGCCGGCAACTGAGAAGGCTGCCAACACCGCCACCCCATGGATCGGTATCCCGGCTGCATCAGCATCACCGGGGATGGCACCCGAGAGCAGTCCTGCGCTCAGTGCTGCCGCGGTCCCGGCCCCTATAGCTGCAGCCCAAACCCACGCCGGGTGAACATAATCGCCCAGCGTGTGGGTGTCGAGTCGAGCGACCCGCGTCGCGTCGGACCCTGCCGGGGCGGGGAACTGGCGCGCTGCTGACACTGCACCTCCGGCTGCCACCCCCGCCACAAGGATTCCTGTGGTGGCGAACCCGGCGATGCCAACGGGCACGAGTCCAGGCGCTACCAAGACCACCACCGCGAATATCACTACTGTGATGAGACCACCCATGGCCTGTCTAATTGAGCGGTTGCGAATCCTGCGATCAATAACATCGACGACAGCAGCTGTGACGGGGAGATCGATGCGATCAGTAAATGCCAGTATCAGATGCTCCCGCCGACGCCGGCGGGGCTCAAGGACGAGCTGCAGCAGGAAGGCCGCCCCTCCGATCGCGATTATTCCCCAAACGATCGCCATCGCCCATCATCCCCTTTTTGTAGCAAGCTTGTATCAATCTTAGATGCTGTCAACGTCAAGTGCCAGAGGGCGTCAAAGTGAACGACATGTCCGCGTAGACCCGGCTGGTCTCCGGGGGCTTCGCTGATGCAGGCACTCTCGGATATTCGGGTCAGCGATCAGACTCAAGGTCCCTGCGATAGAAGCGGGAATCACCGTGCTCGGCATTTGGCTCTATTCGCGAGGTCACAACGAACCCCAGCTTCGACGCGACCTGTTGTGAGGCCGTGTTCCAGTCTCGGATAGTTGCCCACAAGCGGGTGTAGCCCGACGACTCCGCCCATTCGAGGACTGCAGATGCAGCCTCAGTCGCGAGACCGCGGCCCCATTCTCTTCGAAGAAACTCATACGCAAGCTCGGGCTCATCTTCCTGCCCATGTGCGTTTGCGATCAGACCGCAGTAGCCGATGACCTCCCGGCTGTCTTTTCGCACCGCAGCCAGCAGTCCTAAACGAGGTTGAACGTAT
>JACMOZ010000445.1 GCA_014377785.1 Aeromicrobium sp. | reverse complement strand
TGGAACAGCAACAACATCGGAACCAATGTGTTGCTGTATCACCTGCAGCGCCATAGCGATCACCACGCAAATCCGACCCGTCGCTATCAGGCATTGCGCGACTTCAAGGAATCGCCGGTTTTGCCAACGGGTTACGCCGGCATGATCGTGCTGACCTGGGTGCCTGCCATCTGGCGCAAAGTCATGGACAAGCGAGTCCTCGAGCACTACGACGGCGACATCACCCGCGCCAACATCCACCCGCGTAACCGTGACAAATGGCTGCGGAAGTATGGAGCGCAGGAGGCGGCATGAGTACGTACGTTTGTCCCAACTGCGACTATGTCTATGACGAGGCGAAGGGCGACCCCCGTGAGGGATGGCCCGCCGGGACACCGTTCATCGAGATCGATCCCGATTGGACCTGCCCGGACTGCGGAGTCCGCGAACAGCAGGACTTCAACCTGCTCAATGCCGACGGGCAACGGAGCGAAACCGACATCGCGGCCGAAGCCGCACGAGGAGAGGACTACGCATGAAGGTCTGGCGCTGTGAACAATGTGGGTTCGAATACGACGAAGCACAAGGCTGGACAGAAGAAGGTTTCGCGCCCGGCACTCTCTGGGACTCCATTCCCGACGATTGGACCTGCCCTGATTGTGGCGCGGCCAAAGCCGACTTCACCATGGTGGAAGTGGCTGCCTGATGGTTCCCCTTCCGACGGCGCAGTCGCGCGCGGTGATCGTGGGCGCCGGCATTGCCGGAGTCAGTGCCGCCGCCGGCATGCGGTCTGCCGGCTGGGACGGCGAGATCCTGCTCATCGGCGACGAGCCCGAATTGCCTTATCGCCGCCCACCGGTCTCCAAGGAGATCATCCGCGGCGACAAGACCGCCGATCAGATCAGGATCAAACCCGAAAACTGGTATGAACAGCAAGCCATCGGGTTGCGGCGCGAGACGCCTGTGGTTGCCTTGAATGCGGAGGCGCATACCGTCCGGCTGGCCGGGGGCGAGACGATTTCCTTCGACCGCTTGTTGTTGGCCACGGGCGGGATTGCCCGACAGATGAGCGATGCCAAAGGCGCCCGCACGCTCCGCACCCTCGCCGATGTGCCCCGACTGAAGAGCCAACTCACGCCCGGTCAACACTTGATCGTCGTGGGCGCCGGCCTGATCGGGTCCGAAATCGCTGCCAGCGCTCGGGGACTCGGTTGCGAAGTCACGCTGCTCGAAACGGCTTCGCTCCCGCTGCCACGATTGTTGCCGCCGCTTCTCGGTCAAATGTATGTCGACCTCCACAAGCGCAACGGCACCGAACTCCATACCGATGTGACGGTAATGAACATCATCGACGAAGGCGGCGAAACCGTGGTTCGCGCCGCCGACGGACGCGCTTGGTCGGCGCCGGTCGTCGTCGTGGCGATCGGCATGGACCCGGCCACCGGCCTCGCCGATGCCGCGGGCCTCGAAATCGCCTCGCCGCAATCAGGCGGCGGGATCGTCGTCGACACACACGGGCAGACGTCCATACCGGGCATTTATGCCGCTGGCGACGTCGCCAACATGCCTAATGCTGTCCTCGGCGGTCGCCATCGTGTTGAGCATTGGCAAAACGCGCAGAACCACGGCACCGCCGTCGGCAAGGCGATGGCCGGGGCGGACAGCGCTTTCGCCGAAGTTCCGTGGTGCTGGTCCGATCAATACGACATTAACCTGCAGGTCACCGGTTGGCCCCAGTCCAGTCATGACGTGCTCGTGCGCGGTTCGATCGACGCCCATGATTTTTGCGCCTTCTTTTTCGACGACGGCGCCCTCATCGGCGCCGTGACGATCGGCCGGCCCGGCAATGTCCGACAGGCCCGCAAATGGATCGCCGCCGGAGTGCGGTTGCGGCCCGAAGCGTTGGTCGACGAAGAGGCCGCCCTGGCCGATAGCGTGATCGCGTGACCAGCGCCAACCTATCCGGCACCAGTTTCCGCGAATCTGTGCGCAGCCTGTTGCATGAGCGGTTGCTTGACGCGGCGCAGGAGATCACCGTCGCGAAGGGCTGGTCCTATGTCACGATGGTGCGGATCGCCGACATCGTCGGAGTGAGCAGGCAGACCGTCTACAACGAGTTCGGATCCAAGCCCGAACTCGCCGACGAACTCGTCATGCGTGAGCTTGGTCGTTTTCTCGACGTCGTCCGTTCACGGCTCATGGGCGACGATGATCTCGTTGCCGGAATCGAAAGCGCTTGCGAGGGTGCTCTCACGATGGCCGGGTCGAGCCCGCTGCTGCGTGCTGTGCTTTCCTCAATCCACCAGCGCGAGAACGATCTCGTGCCGTTGCTGACGACAGAGTCTCAAGGAGTCATCGACGTCGCAAAATCGACTGTTGTCGGAGTGATTCACGAACGCCATCCCGATCTCGGACTGACCGATGTCGAGCTCGACCACGCCGCCGATGCGGTGGTGCGGCTCGTGCTCAGCCACATCATGCGGCCGTCCTCTTCGCCTGATGAAGCCGCGAAGCAAATCGCCTGGATTGCCGGCAAAGTCATCGACTCCGTGGAGCGGTGACCTATGCACCACGGCGCCGCAACGCATGGTGTCCATCTCACCTGCGTACGGGGTGGCCTAGATCCAGCGCTTGAACCACATGCGTTTGTACCAATCGTCATAACTGATGAGGGCGTCGGTGTAAATGGGGTGGAAATACCAAAAGCAGGCGACGACGGCGACGAGATAGATACCGGTGATCAGAGCGACGAGGTAGCGTCGCCGGGGCGTTTTGGCGGCTTTCCACAAACCGTCGATGACCAGCACGACGGC
>JACMOZ010000444.1 GCA_014377785.1 Aeromicrobium sp. | reverse complement strand
TTCGAGTATCAGGGCGGGAGGGATGTGATCCGGGACTCCGCCGAGATACAGAATGGTCCCGATACTCCCGGTGACCCGTTTCTGGCTAGCGCGCCCGGTGAGTGGCTTGCGGAGGGCGGCATGCAACCGTTCGACGATACGGTTAACCTCTTTGGGTTTCACGTCCTCGCAGAGGACCACGAACTCGTCCCCGCCGATTCGCCCTACGAGGTCGCCATGACGGACGACCGACGACAGTCTGGAGCCGACCTCACTAAGCACGATGTCACCCGTGGCATGTCCCAGTTCATCGTTGATGAGTTTGAAACCGTCGAGATCGATGAGGAGAACCGCTATCGAACGGCGGTTGAGTCGTGAGAGGGTCACCGCGTCGCTGAGGCGTTTGTGAATGAGGCGACGGGAGGCTAGGCCCGTGAGCTGGTCGATGAGCGTTAGTTGTTCCAGTTGCTGGTGGAGATGGATGCGTGTGAGCACCTGGGCGGACTGACGTGCGAGTGCTTCATATAGCCCGATGTCGTCCGCTTCAAAGCTTCTTGAACGTCCGAAGGAACTGATCAGGACACCGAGCGGAGATGCTTCATCCGACAACGGCACGATCATGAGTGTCTCCACCTGGGCGCTTCGCATCACTTCGGCGAGCCCTGATGACTTAGCCATGGGATCAGTGCGCGAAAAGATCATCGTGCCGTCGGTTCGGGCCAGTACCCTGGCTGGCCCGAAGCTGGACAGATCGAGCAGTCCCAGCGCCGGATTTCCCGATGTTAGGTCCAGCTTCCCCTCAGCGTTCAGGATGTACATCGAGACGTTAGACGCAGCGAACGCTTCACGGGTGATCTTCGTCAGCTCATTTGCTAGCGCGGTGTCGGTAGTGGCTTCGGTCAACACCCTCGATGCGGTCTGCAGAACCCTTATCCGAGTTTCCGACGCCTCCGCCTTGCGTTGGGAGGAGAGGAGCTCTCGTTCGTATTCCTGGCGTTCGCTGGCGTCGAAGACAGCCGTCCGGATGGTGGCGGGTTCTCCATTTCCAGCGGTGGTTACGGTGCTGTTGATCATCATCGGCAGAGCGGTGCCGTTCGCGTGCCGGAACGACACCGCCACCTCTTTCACTTCACCTCGAAGGTAAAGCACTGAGAGATATCGTGTCTCGAACATCAACTGGCTGCCAGGTTGGAGGAACGAGACGAACGAATGGCCGACGAGCTCCGCGTGCTGATACCCCGTCCACTTCAGCAGAGTCTTGTTGACTCGGATGATGATGCCGTCGACCGTTGTGGAGAGGTGCCCGCACGGCGCGTGCTCATAGAGGTCTTCGAATAAGCTCTCGACCCCACGTTCGCTACCGTCACTCATTTCAGGTAGGCAAGAATGGCATCTGTTAGAGCGCCGGGTGCCGACAGGTTAGGGATGTGGCCGGTGGCTGCGAGAGTGACCAGGGTGCTCCCTGCTATCTGTTGGTGAACGTAGCGCCCCACGGCGGGGGGAGCGACGATGTCGGCCGAGCATTCAAGGATCAGAGTCGGCGTGATGACCAGGGGGAGGTCCTCCCGGTTGTCGGAAAGGAACGTGACACGAGCGAAATGGCGGGCGATCGTCGGGTCGGTGCTGCAGAAGTTCTCCGTCAGTTCATCTCCGAGCTCCGGTCGGTCCGGGCTACCCATCATCTTTGGTGCCATGACTGACGACCAGCCGAAATAGTTCGAATCCAAATCGTCCAACATTGCATCGATGTCCTCGACCTCAAATCCGCCCTCATAGCCCGGTGCGTTGATGTATCGAGGGGACGGGGTGATCAGGACGAGGGCTCCGAAGCGGGACGGGTCACGGTTCGCGGCGAGCACACCAATCATCCCGCTAACAGAGTGACCGACATACACCACGTCGGTCACGTCTAGGTCATCAAGGATCTCGAGCAGGTCGTCCGCGTACCCGAGCAACGAGTCGTACTTCCAGAAACTGTAGGCAGATACATCGGAATTGCCCGCTCCAACATGGTCGAACACGATGACCTTATAGTCCGCGAGAAAGGCTGGGGTGATAAATCGCCATGCGCTTTGGTTGCACCCGAAGCCGTGCGCGAACACGATGGCACGGCCGTCCGGGTTGCCACTCACCGTTACATTGTTGCGCCGTGAGACTGGCGAGTGCTCTTCAATGACACCAGTCGTCTCTTCGGTAGAGGGCGGTGCAGCTTCGACGGTCATGTGTGTGGCCTTTGCTGTTCTGTAGCCCAGCTGACTGCGTGCGTCCCAGAGCTTTGCGTTCCCGGCTCGTGCCGGGTTCTCCTGCATGAAACGCAAGCACCCACACACTGTCTAATAATACCAGGAACCCAACCAAACGGACCGCGTTAACTTCTTCCGGTTCTCGTGGTTTTTCCCTGCCGTATCCTCCGCAGACGCCCTGATTACGACCTCGGCCGGAATCAGGGCTGCTCCCTGCCCGACGATGGGACGAGGTCCCTTAACATCGCCGGTAGAAACGATATCGGGCGGGTGTTCCGGGCCTCGGACACCATTTTTGGGCACCGCGTCATTCAGTAGAAACTTTCCCACGAGGGCGTCACAGTCTCGGTCGGGACTATCGCGTCGATCATGGCCGAGAACGGGTGGAAAACCCCGACGGATGCGCGCGTTCAAGCGCACGACCCGGCAGGACCCGGGGGCGAAGTTCTTTTCGACTTTTAAGAACGACTTCTACCATCATCACCATTTCGATACCCGCCAGCGAGCCCGTACTTCCACGGTGAAGTTCATCGAGTGGTTCTATACCCGGTATCGGCCCCATGGCCATAACCAGGGTAGGTTGCCGCCAGCGGATGCCATGCGGGTGAAGCTCAATCCCATCCTAAAGATCGTGCTCCCTGCCGAAGCCTGACCCGCCCATCCCAACAAATAGGTCTCACAAACTCGACACACCTCAGATCTTCTCTCCCTTCCGCCCGAGATGCGCCCCGACGACATCGCCCTGATCGGCTACGACGACATCTATTTCGCAGCCTCGGCAGCCATCCCCCTGTCCTCTGTGCGGCAGCCCTCGTGGGAGCTCGGCAGGGCCGCCACCGAGCTGCTGATGGCCGAGATCGAAGACGACGGAAGCGTCGAGTATCGCCACGTCGTCTTCCCGCCCGAGCTGGTCATCCCCGAGTCGGCGGTCGGGCGCCAGGAGCGACGCCAGTAGCGCCGCTCGCCGGAAGCGCCCCCGTAACAATCCGGCAATCAAGCGCCGGTAGAGTCACAGGATGGTAGACCTCTTCGCCGGCTATGGAGCCACGCTGAACCCCCGCAGAAAGAAGGATTCGGCGCGACCGTGGGACGAGATGTTCCCGGAGCCCAGCTCTAGTTCCCCGGTCGAGGCCCGGGCGGCGTACAAGGACGTCTATAGCGCTCTGGCGAAGATGACGCAGGAGGAATTGCGCGGCCGAACCGACGCGCTGGCCAGCTCGTATCTCGCCCAGGGTGTCACCTTTGACTTCGCCGGTGAGGAGCGGCCGTTTCCGCTGGACGCCGTGCCGCGGGTCATCGAGCAGAAGGAATGGGTCGACGTCGAGGCCGGCATCAAGCAGCGGGTGCGTGCCCTTGAGGCATTCCTTGCCGATGTCTACGGGCCGCAGGCCGCGGTACGCGACGGTGTCACCCCGGCGTCTCTCATCGCCTCCTCCAGTCACTTCCACCGCCAGGCCGCGAATATCGTCTCGGCGAACAACGTGCGCATCCAGGTCTCCGGCATCGACCTCATCCGTGACGAGTTGGGCGCCTGGCGGGTGCTCGAAGACAACGTGCGTGTGCCCAGCGGCGTCAGCTATGTCATCTCCAACCGCCGGGTCATGGCCCAGACCCTGCCCGAGCTGTTCGTCTCGATGCGGGTGCGCCCGGTCGGCGACTACCCGAACAAACTCCTGC
>JACMOZ010000443.1 GCA_014377785.1 Aeromicrobium sp. | reverse complement strand
CCTCGAGGATGTTGAGCTGGATCTGCTTGCCCGAGAGCTTCTCGAGGTCTGAGCGGATGCGCTCGGCCTCCGCTCCGCGACGACCGATGACGATACCGGGGCGCGCCGGGTGGATATCCACACGGACGCGGTCACGGGTGCGCTCAATCTCGATGCGGGCAACGCCTGCATGGTCGAGCGAGGTCTTGAGCAGGTTGCGGATCTTGACGTCCTCAGCGACATAGTCGCTGTAACGCTGGCCGACCTTGGTGCTGTCGGAGAACCAACGCGACACGTGGTCGGTAGTGATTCCCAGACGGAAACCGTAGGGGTTTACCTTCTGTCCCATTACTTCTTCCCTGCCTTCGTGGCGGTGGTCTTGGTTGCTGTCGAGCGGGCCGAAGCTTTCTCGACGTCGGCCTCGGTCGGCGTGGCGAGCACGATGGTGATGTGGCTCGTGCGCTTCAGGATCTGGAACGCGCGCCCCTGTGCCCGCGGCTGGAAGCGCTTCAGCGTGGTTCCCTCATCGACGAAAGCTTCCGAGATGAACAGGTCCTGCTCATCGAGGTAGCTGTTGGTCGAGTCTGCCGTGACCTTCGCGTTGGCCATGGCCGCGGCGACGAGCTTGTAGACGGGCTCGCTGGCACCCTGCGGTGCGAACTTCAGGATGGCGAGAGCCTCGACGGCCTGCTTGCCACGGATGAGGTTGACGACACGACGAGCCTTCGTCGGGGTGACGCGAATGTGCTTCACGCGAGCGATGGATTCAACCATTAGCGACGACGACCCTTCTTGTCATCCTTCACGTGTCCACGGAAGGTACGGGTGGGGGAGAATTCTCCGAGCTTGTGGCCCACCATGGTCTCGGTGATGAACACCGGGATGTGCTTGCGACCGTCGTGCACCGCGATGGTGTGACCCAGCATGGCCGGGATGATCATCGAGCGGCGCGACCAGGTCTTGATCACGTTCTTGCTACTGGCCTCATTCGCCTTGACGACCTTCTGCAGCAGGTGGTCGTCGACGAAAGGGCCCTTCTTCAGACTGCGTGGCATCTTTTACTCAATTCCCTTAAACAAGACTGGCCTACTTGCGCTTCTTGCCGACATTGCGGCGGCGGACGATGAGCTTGTCGCTCGGAAGGTTGCGCTTACGCGTACGGCCTTCCTTCTGGCCCCAGGGGGTCACGGGGTGACGTCCACCGGACGTCTTGCCCTCTCCACCACCGTGGGGGTGGTCGACGGGGTTCATGGCCACACCACGCACTGTCGGGCGGACGCCCTTCCAGCGCATGCGGCCGGCCTTGCCCCAGTTGATGTTGGACTGCTCGGCGTTGCCGACCTCACCGATCGTGGCGCGGCAGCGAACATCCACATTCCGGATCTCGCCGGAGGGCAGACGCAACTGAGCGTATGGGCCGTCCTTGGCGACGAGGCGAACCGAGGCACCGGCGGAGCGGGCCATCTTGGCCCCGCCACCCGGGCGCAACTCGATCATGTGGATGACGGTACCGACGGGGATGTTCTTCAGCGGGAGATTGTTTCCCGGCTTGATGTCGGCCGAGGCACCCGACTCCACGATGTCGCCCTGGTTGAGCTTGTTCGGAGCGATGATGTAGCGCTTCGATCCATCGAGGTAGTGCAGCAGCGCGATGCGCGCCGTGCGGTTCGGGTCGTACTCGATCTCGGCAACGCGAGCGTTGACGCCATCTTTGTCGTTGCGCTTGAAGTCGATCACGCGGTACTGGCGCTTGTGGCCACCACCGATGTGGCGGGTCGTGATGCGTCCAGCGTTGTTACGACCACCGGTTTTGGGCAGCGGGCGCAGTAGCGACTTCTCTGGCGTCGAGCGGGTGATCTCGGCGAAGTCTGCCACCGAGGAGCCGCGACGACCTGGGGTCGTGGGCTTGTATTTGCGAATAGCCATAGTTTTTCTCCTCAGTCCCTAGCCGACAGCCGTGAAGATATCGATGGAACCGGACTTGAGCGTGACGATCGCACGCTTGGTGTCCTTGCGCTTGCCGAGCCCGAACTTGGTGCGACGAGTCTTGCCCGTGCGGTTCAGGGTATTGACCGAGCCGACCTTGACGTTGAAGATCTTCTCGATAGCGAGCTTGATCTCGGTCTTGTTGGCACGGGGATCGACCTCGAAGGTGTACTTGCCGTCATCGATCAGGCTGTAGCTCTTCTCGGAGACGACGGGCGCGATGATGATGTCGCGAGGGTCTTTGAACGTGACGGTGGTCATGCGCTGACCTCTTCCTTGGTCGCCTTGGTGTTCCAGGCCACGAACTCTTCGAAAGCACCCCTGGTGAAGACGATGTCGTCACTGATGAGCACGTCGTAGGCGTTCAGCTGGTCGAACGGCAGCACATGCACTGCCTGAAGGTTGCGGACGCTCTTGTAGCTGGTCTCGTCGTCACGCTGCAGAACGATGAGCACGTTCTTCGAGGGCGCGATGTCGAGCAGCAGGGCGGCCATCGCCCTGGTCGAGGGCAGGTTGCCCACCGACAGCGAATCGATGATGTGAAGACGCTCGCCGCGGGCGCGGTCGGACAGGGCACCGCGGAGGGCTGCTGCAATCATCTTCTTGGGGGTGCGCTGCGAGTAGTCGCGGGGGTGCGGACCGTGCACAATGCCACCACCACGCATCTGGGGAGCACGGATTGAGCCCTGGCGGGCGCGACCGGTTCCCTTCTGCTTGAAGGGCTTGCGGCCTGCTCCCGACACCTCGCCGCGACGCAGCGTGTTGTGCGTGCCCTGGCGGGCCGCGGCGCGCTGGGCTACGACGACCTGGTGGATGAGCGGGACGTTGGTTTGCACGTCGAACACCTCGGCGGGAAGTTCGACGGAATCGACCTTCTTACCCTGGGCGTTGATGACGTCGATTGAGGTAGCCATAACGACTAGGCCCCCTTCACTGCGTTGCGGACGAAGACGATTCGACCTCGGGCGCCGGGAACGGCTCCCTTGACGAGCAGGATGCCCTTCTCGAGGTCGACCGAGTGGACGATGAGGTTGAGGACGGTCACGCGGTCTCCACCCATACGACCTGCCATGCGCATGCCCTTGAAGACACGGCTCGGGGTCGAGGAAGCGCCGATCGAGCCGGGCTTGCGGTGGTTGCGGTGCGAACCGTGGCTGGAGGAGACACCCTTGAAGTTGTGACGCTTCATCACACCGGCGAATCCCTTGCCCTTGCTGGTGCCCATGACGTCGACCTTCTTGCCGGCCTCGAACATGTCGACGGTCAGTTCCTGGCCCAGCGTGTACTCGCTGGTGTCGTCGGTGCGCAACTCGGTGAGGTGGCGGCGGGGGGTGACGCCTGCAGCGTCGAAGTGACCCGTGAGGGGCTTGGTCACCTTGCGGGGGTCGATCTGCCCGTACGCGATCTGCACCGCGCTGTAGCCATCGATCTCCGGCGTACGCAACTGCGTCACGACATTTGGAGTGATTTCGACCACGGTCACGGGTACGAGCTTGTTGTTCGCATCCCAGACCTGGGTCATGCCGAGCTTCTTGCCCAGCAATCCCTTGATCGTCTTGGTGTTAGTCATGGAGGTTTCCTATTCGACTGAAGCGCTGTAGCGCGAGCTAGAGCTTGATCTCGATGTTGACGTCGGCAGGGAGGTCGAGACGCATAAGCGAATCCACAGCCTTGGGAGTCGGGTCGATGATGTCGATCAGTCGCTTGTGGGTGCGCTTCTCGTAGTGCTCGCGGCTGTCCTTGTACTTATGAGGGGAGCGGATCACGGCGATCACGTTCTTCTCGGTAGGCAGCGGCACGGGGCCGACCACCGTGGCACCCGCGCGGGTTACCGTGTCGACGATCTTGCGTGCGGACGAGTCAATGACCTCGTGGTCGTACGACTTCAGTCGAATGCGGATCTTCTGTCCCGCCATGGGTGACTCTCTTCCTTTAGGACTACTCAGGACTGCAGCGCGGGGCCTTTCGACCCATATGCTCAGCACTTCTGCTTTCGCACCACTGTTTATCTGTCAATTGCTTGCGTTGTTGCACATTTCCGACCGCGCGGCAGCAGAACGAGTCCGAAGCACGGGGGATTTGGTTGAACCTGGTTCTGCTTCCCGCGGCCTAGCCACTCGATCCTTGGGACCTGGACTATGCACTGCCTGGAAGTGATTCCTCGCGCGAAGCGGGAAATGTTGAACTAGAAGAGTTTGTCACAGAGTTGCACTTGCTGCAACCCGGGCGTGTCGCTTTTCGGCGTGTCGCGCTGGGCTCGTCGCGAGGCCCGGCTTCAGGCGCCCAGCAACCCTCTGAGCAGCGCCTCTGGCGAGCCGCCCCGGTCTGCATCCACTGTTCGTCCGCTATCGAATTTATCGACAACCCTGGGGTCGACATAGCTCGCCCTCGCCACTGAGGGGGTGTTGCCGAGAACCTCTGCGACATCCCGCATTACCTGCGACACAGCGCGTTTGCGGGCGTTGGTCGACTTCTGTGGCCCCACGGCGGCAAGCCCCAACGCCGCGGTGACGGTGCCATGCAGCGTTCGGAAATCCTTGGCGGTGAAATCCCCACCTGTACGCTCGGCCACGTACGCGTTGATATCTTCCGCGGTGAGTGGATGCCACGACCGTCCCTCCTTCCAGGCGAGCAGCCGCGCACCCGAACCCCGGCGCTTCAGGCCACGAAGCACCCCCGCGAGTTCCGCGTCGACCAGGACGGAGTTCCACGCCTGCCCGCTCTTACCGGGAAAGTTCAGAGAGACAGTGTCGCCCGAGATGCTGGCGTGCGAGCAGAGCAGCGTCGATAGTCCATGGCTGCCATGTTGCTGGGCGTACCTCTCCGATCCGACGCGCAGGGATCCGGTGTCGAGCAGGCGGAACGCGGCGGCGAGGGCGCGCGCCTTCGACGACTCGGTATCGCGCAGGTCGGTGGTCACCCTGCGGCGGGCCGCAGGCAGGGACGCAGCCAACTCCAGAGCGTGGTCGAATTTCACACGGTCTTTCTGTTCCCGCCAGAAGGGGTGATAGATGTACTGGGTCCGGCCGGCGGCATCCACTCCCGTTCCAAGGATGTGGCCGTTCTCGTGAGGTGAGATCCAGACGTCGACCCAGGCCGGCGGGATGGCGAGCAACTCGATACGCGCTCGAGCCTCTGCCGTGACCGGGTTCCCGGCGTCGTCCCGGTAGCGGAAACCGGACCCCGCTTGAACACGACGAAGACCCTTTCCGCGGGAGTTACTGCGGCGAAGTCTTGGCACTCAGCTAGATTAGGTTGCCGTCACCCCCGTCGGCGAGGGCTTGAGAATGAACCTGTGGACGAGTATGACGATGATCGCCGCGGCCACCAGGAAGACGATTCCGGCCTCGACCGCGAACTCAATGAAATCGACCGCCCAGGTGCCCTGCTGCACGAAACCGACCACGATGACGGTGAGTAGGTTCGCCAGGGCACCGACAGTGGCGAACACCAGGGTGAGACCCGCGCCCGCGGGGCGACGGCGAACCGCAACGACAGTGAGCATGACCACCCAGACAAGCAGGCCGATATCCATGAAGAGGAAAAGTCGCTGGACGGCCTGGGCGACTCCCTCTGCCGGGGAACCGCTGGCAATACCGCGCCAGATCGTGAGCAACACCAGCGAGAGCGCGACGGTCAGCAGAACATCCAGGACGATCGTGCCTACAGAGCGGCTCATGCCCACAGGTTAGCGGGTGCCCTGCTGCGAGCGCGCGGCTTAACGACAGCAGGGCCGCACCCTGAGGCGCGGCCCTGCTGCTGTGAACCTGAGGAACTACTTGAGTACCTTGACGACCTTGCCTGCACCAACGGTGCGTCCACCCTCGCGGATGGCGAACCCGAGGCCCTCCTCCATGGCGATGGGCTGGATCAGCTCAACGGTCATTTCGGTGGTGTCGCCGGGCATGACCATCTCGGTGCCCTCGGGCAGCGTGATGACGCCGGTGACGTCGGTGGTGCGGAAGTAGAACTGCGGGCGGTAGTTCGCGTAGAACGGGTTATGACGCCCACCCTCATCCTTGGACAGGATGTACGCGGTGCCCTCGAACTGGGTGTGCGGCGTGACCGAACCCGGCTTGACGACGACCT
>JACMOZ010000442.1 GCA_014377785.1 Aeromicrobium sp. | reverse complement strand
GCCGAACCGTTCTACGACACGATCGCTCTGGTCCAACGCGAGTCCGGGCACCTGTCACCCGCGACGCGCAAGTTTGCTCAACTCGCCGAGCGAACCCTGATGGACAAAGTCGCCCCACGCCAGTCCATCGTCAACTGAATCGAGCGCAACCCGAGCAAAGCGGGCCGTTTCCTAAGCTACGACAGGCCGCTCTGGGCGATCCGGTCAGGGCTGACTGATTCGACCAGCACCTACTTCGGCAACGACAAAACCGGACAGCTCTGCTGGCAAACCACCAACTCCGACAACAAACCAGACACCGACGCACCCTCACGCACCTGCGGAACAGCGCCGTCAGGCAATACACGTTCAACCACGACTAGGTCACCACCATCGGTGGCCAGGCCATGACCTACCTCGACCTCGGCAACGACCTACGCTCTAGAGCCGGGCCCGACCGCACCATCAACGGCCCCATCGGGATCACCGCCACCAAAGCCGGCTCCACCAGGGGACTGCCCCCGGTTTGGTTGACACCTTGATGTGCCCTGGGTTTCGTGGAGTCGGATTGCTGGAATCTCATGCGACGTGGATGGCTCGGTTCATTGTCTCGTATTCGGTCGGAGTGAGCATTCCTAGGGAGCTGTGGCGGCGCTTGCGATTGTGGAAGATCTCGAGGTATTCGAAGATCGCGTTTGCCAGTTCAAGGCGGGTGTTCCAGCGGCGCCGGTTGAGCAGCTCGACTTGCATGCGTCCCCAAAATGACTCGATGACGGCGTTGTCGTAACAGGATCCGACGGCGCCCATCGACGGCAGAAGACCTGAATCCAGTGCGCGTTGCGTGAAGGCCCAAGACGTGAATTGGACTCCGTGATCGGAGTGGATCACAGCCCCGTCAGGCGGCCTGCGGGCTTGGATCGCCATCCCGAGCGCGTTGGTAGCCAGGGCCGCTGTCTGGCTCGAGTCGATGGACCAGCCCACGATTTTGCGCGAGCAGATGTCCAGGACCACGCAGCAGTAGACCTTGCCCTCACGGGTCGGGTGCTCGGTGATGTCGGTGACCCAGAGCTGGTCGATGGCTTCACGAGTGAACTCGCGTCGGACCAAATCACCGGCGGTGGTGAGCTTGGGCAAGATCAGTCGGCTCTTGCGTGGCCCGGGAAGCCCATACAGGCCGGCACGACCCATCAGGAGTTCGACGGCCCCTCGTCCAACTGTCAGGCCGCGACCCAGGGTGAGCTCGGCATAGACCCGGCGGGCGCCATAGGTCTGAAACGACTCGGCATGAACCTCACGGATCACGTCAGTCAGCCAGGCGTGGCGGATCGCTCGTTCAGATGGCGGTCGTTGCCGCCAGGCATAGAAGCCAGCTGCGGAGACCTCGAGGACGCGGCTGGCCCGCTCGATGGAGCAACCCTGGTCGCCCA
This sequence comes from Aeromicrobium sp., assembly GCA_014377785.1. Lineage (GTDB taxonomy): Bacteria > Actinomycetota > Actinomycetes > Propionibacteriales > Nocardioidaceae > JACMOZ01. The sequence continues at coordinate 929 of JACMOZ010000442.1, read as the reverse complement.
GATCAGCGATCAGGGCGAAGCGTTCTTTTGGGCGCACCACCGGCTTCCACTTCTCGGCAGCACGGTTGAGGATAAGAACCTCCTCCTCGAGCCCACGGATACGCCGCCGCGCGGTGGCGAGCTCAGCCGCTTGTGGGGATGAGAGCCCAGGACGGTTGCCAGTGTCGATCTCGTCCTGGCGGCGCCAGTTGTAGATCGTGGCGTCACTAAGGTCGAGCTCCCGGGCAACCTGCTGCACGGTCTTTCCTGCCCGAAGAAGGGCAAGAACGCGGGCACGGAATTCGGCCGGATACGGCTTCGGCATGATGATCCCTTTCAAGAATCAAGCATGACGATTCCAGACTGCCGACTCTTTCGAACCCGGGGCACATCAGCCCGGACGCGCGATGGCTTGCCAGACCGCCCCTCCACACGTCGCAACCCCGGCGACGCGCGGAGCCTCTGCGGACCCGAGAAGCCTGCACCATCGCGCGTCAGTCATTCGGAGTGTTCACTGCGGGTTTTAAGCAGGCTCGCAACGGTGGCCACTGAAATCGTGGCGAGGATGAACAGGAGCGACAAAGAGATCGGGATCTCAGGGACCCACAGAAGTAGCTGCCCGCCGTTGATGAACGGCAACTCGTTCACATGCAAGGCGTGGAAGACGAGTTTCACCCCGATGAACGCCAAGATGACCGAGAGTCCCTGCGCAAGGTAGACCAAGCGCTCCAGCAGGCCGCCGATGAGGAAGAACAGCTGTCGCAGTCCCATCAGCGCGAAGGCGTTCGCGGTGAAGACGATGTAGGCCTCGTTGGTGAGCCCGTAGATGGCTGGGATGGAGTCGACGGCGAAGATGAGGTCGACGAAGCCGATGGCGACGATTGTGAGGAGCATGGGGGTCACGAACCTCTTGCCGTTTTTCACAACAGTGAGGCGGTCCCCGTGATATT
>JACMOZ010000441.1 GCA_014377785.1 Aeromicrobium sp. | reverse complement strand
TTGGACAGCTGCCGATGTGAACGTGGGGGAAGTGACCGCTCACGCGAGCGGAGAAGCTTGCCCGCACCTCCGAGCGAAAAGCTCCTCGCGGCGGCTAAGTGAGCGGTCGTCGGGGGAAATTGCAGAGATGTCGATCCTGCAGAGGTCATCGAGTGAGGATTTTCACCGAGGTCTTAACGCCGACCGAAAACAGGGGCATTGCCCATTCTGCGCCGGCGAATCGTTGCGCTTTCTTTTGCCCGGTGATGTGTCTTCGGGTCAGCCGATGAACGTGTTGCTCTTTCCCATATTGCACGCGGCACAGAGCGTCTGGAGATTTTCAGCCACAGTTCGTCCGTCGAGGCTTACCGGGATGATGTGATCGATGTGCAGGGTCGCGCCGTCCGCCGCGGATGCGCCGCACATCTTGCACCGTGAACCGTCCCGGCGCAAGATCGTCATTCTGAGTCTGTCGGTCATCAAACTTCGTTCGCGTTTGCGCAGTGCTTGGGCGGTCGACTGGCTGGCCCTCACGGCCTGGGCGTCTAGAAGGCCGTGCCTAAGTTGATCGAAGTTCCACACAAGGCTGCGCGAGTAGGAGTTCTTTCCTTTCGGGCTCGTGTATTTCACCGCTGACGTGATGCGGGCTTTGGGAATAGGCTCCTTCAGCTTCCGGCGGTCGAACAGACGCCGTTCAACAGCAACGAATCGATCTTGTCGTAGCTTCGGATGGCTACTGCTGCCAAGTAGCGGGTACTCGATAGCTTCCCGATCAAGCCGATATGCAACAAATTGCTTCGTTGCGGTGAGACGCAGTTCGACCTCCGATGCAATCCAGAACTCGTTCTCAAGAATGCTCCCGCTCATGAATTTCGGAAGATCGAATCGAACGAACCGGGATTTGGAATTGACGGAAATTGTGAAGCTTCGTTTCAGCGTTGGACGTCTGGCAACGGATGCACGGAAGCCTTCGTTCAACTCGCCGAGCTTCTTCAGCGCGATGCTTTCGCTGTCCACCAACTGCCGTCGCTGGAACGCGAACAGCGCCCAACTCAACGTGAGGAAGATCGCGACGAGCACGACGACGACGACCACTGCGTCGATCGCCCCTGGACTACTCGCCTGCACTTCAGTGTGCAATTTGTGACCCTCGTCGACGCTCCACCCGACCGGAACGGGATAACCCAACTGTAAAGACACTCCCCACTACCCCCTACTTCTCGCCCATTGTAGAGGGAACCCCAGGTTTGGTGCTCTAGATGGTGACATGATGCTTGCCTGACAGAATGTGCCAATGGTCGACAGCAAAATGACGAAGTCCGCGGGCGAGCATTGGGTGTGCTCTGTGCTCTCCCGCCTCAACTGGGGCGCGGCCCTTACCCGCGACGGTCTCGAACGCACCGACATCCTCGCCGTCCGCGCAGATGACTCTCGCCAGATGATTGAAGTGCAGGTAAAGACTGCGACGGGTGCTACCGACAAGACAAGTTGGCCGCTCGGCAGCAAGTCACAACTTGCATCGCGGACGGACCGCGAATGGTTCGTGCTCGTCGCCCTGCCAGCAGACGTGAAACAGGCGCCTCGATCGTTCGTCGTGCCGCGGGACGTTGTCGCTGCCGCCGCGTGGATCTCCCATCAGGATTGGTTGACCTCACCGGACGCGGAGCCAGGCAAACGGAATGCGCCGGTCGACCGCTCGCGGGTGCTCCTTCCGATCTGGGCGAGCTATGAGGACCGGTGGGATCTCATCAACCAACCGACCACTGACGCACCGGTGCTCCTGCCTCCTCGCTATCGGGAGCTCGCCCTCGACAGCCGGGTGGGGTTGCCGGTCGGGCATCCGTGGCTCAAAGAACTACCGGTTTGGTGACGATTGAATTGGTGAGCGTAATCACCGAAACCAGGTAGCACTTCTCTCTTGCACCTAGAAATAAGGGTGTTGCGTACGTTCGGTCTATCGGCTGCGTCGCCGTTTCCGTCTGGCTGTCCGCGGAAGGATTAAGCCAGCCGCAACGAGGAGCACAACCGTCCACCCAACTTTCGGGTCGGCCCAAAGTCCGGTCCACATAATTTCGGCTGCAGTGATCAGACTGTGTATGAAGACCGCGGCGAGGTTGATGTCCATATTGGTCAATACCTCGCCAGGCTAAGCAAATTGTTGGCCCACTGCCCATCGGCTACCGTCTGGATATAGGGCTCGCCGACTGCCGGCCGCACAACGTGTACTCGGACCGCGTTCGCTCCAGCTCCCACCCACGCAACGTTTGTCGTGGAGGTATCAAGCCACGTGACAATACTCGCTCGCGAACTCTGGCCGGAGCCCGAGGTTTCGACGGTGTCCCATTTCACCTCCTCGATGTGTTGGTGTGTGACGCCTCCGACGAGATGGACTGCGGTGATGCGAATGCTCATGTGGTTCTCCTGAATCCGAATGGTGGATGTTGATCGTCAGGTAGGAGCCAAAGGGTGCTGCTCCCACCTGACGATGCCGCTACTTGCCCTTCTTGGTGCTGCGCTCGTTGACTGTCGTCTTCGGGCTGCGGGTCACCGTCGACTGCTTCACGAAGCGTCCCGTGATCGCGCTTCGTCCTCGCTTTCCGGCCATACTCACCTCCCTTGTCTTGGTATCGAGTCAGTGTTTCAATTCTAACACAGTGGGTCGACATCGACCCGATGATTCGGAAGTGCAACAATGGGGCATGGCGAAAACAACAGTGGATCCCTTCCGTCTTCATGCCGCCCTCAATGCCACACGCACAGCGCAGGGCGTGTCCTGGCGAACGCTGGCTGGAACCATTGGGGTCAGCCCGTCGCTGCTCTCGCGCCTGGGGCAGGGATTAAGGCCGGATGCGAACGGTTTTGCGACGATCGTCTCGTGGCTGAACCTGCCGGCGGAAGACTTTTTCGAGCACGAGGGCGAACATCCTCAAGCTGAGCCGGAATTGATGTCGCGCGTAGCCCCACTCTTGCGAGCCGACAAGGACCTCAGCGATGACGATGTGAAATTTATCTCCGACATCATCAGTGCCACCATCACGCGAGCCCGCGCAAACTAGCGTCATGAAGCGAGGGTTCAAGACTGAAGCGAAGGCGCTCGCTTTGGAAGTGCGGTCGGAGATCGGTCTGACTGCGCACCAAGCCTTGGATCCCCATGTGCTCGCTCGCGAATACGGCATCCCGGTTTATCACTTCAGCGAATTGAGCGTCACCCCTGAGACCCTTCGACGATACGGTGTCGATAGTCCCCAGATTTTTTCTGGAGCGCTTGTCGATCATGGGCGTGGAGTGGCAATCGTTGAGAACGACTTCCATACGCTGCCCCGCCGTCGATCGACACTCAGCCACGAGTTGGCGCACGTCCTGCTCGAACATTCGCACGAGTTGTCGTTGACTTACGACAGAAAGTGTGGGGCCGCGGCAGAACAGGAAGATGAGGCCGATTGGCTTGCCGCCGAGTTGCTCATTCCCTCGGACGCCGCGATTCGAATGGCTTGGGCAGACACTCCTGACCAGGTGGTGGCTCAACGGTTCGTTGTCAGTCTTGTCTACGCCCAATGGCGAATGAACCACAGCGGGGCACGCAAAATCGTTTCCGCGACTCGGCGGAAACGAGCGGGCTGACATGCGACTCCGTACTGTTCCTTGGAGCATCGTTCGCCGGGTCTAGGCTCGTCCCCCGAATAGAAAGCGCTGCGATAGGTTCTCTAGCATGCGAGAAGATCCCTATTCCTTGGTTGCTGTCATCGTTCAAGCTGCGGTCGGATTCTGCACTCTAGTAGTTGCGCTCGCGGCCTTGTATGTAGCGCGCGGTACCCGCCGTACGGAGCAAGAAAGCTTCTTGATAGCGATCCGCGGTGAGTGGGAGGAACTACGTCCACGGTGGAATCGAACCCTCATGTACGTAAACGGCGCAGAGAGCTACTATCACGAGGTCCCGCCTCACGAACGCCTGGATCATGCCGACCGAATCAATAGATTTGTCGGCTCCGGGAAAGACTTCAACACTGAGAGCTGGGAGTGGGTTAGAGACCAGCGGGCTACTGTATCGAGCACTGCGAGGTTTTTGGCGTACGCAAGTGATGCTCTGTTGTCAGGGCGCTGGACCTTGCGTGAGGCGTATGCGCTGTTTGGGCCAGACGTCGCCAGGCAATACGACACGATCCTTTGGATGTCGCATCGTCTAAGCGCGGGCGATGTCAATTTTGCGAATCCTGGCGGTGGAGAAGACTGGAAAAGATCTATTGACCAGCTTCCAGAATTTAACTTCCACGATTCGCAGGACTCTCTGGTGGTTATCGCATTTCTACTACGCGCCGAGCAGTGCCGTCGCGGTGACACATATGCCTGGTTCGTATCGAAATTGGCAACCGACCTGACAAACACTTGGGATATCCCGGTGAGAAACGCACTCTTTCGGGCCTCACGAGCCAGAGGCCGGCTGCTACCGAGGCCTTCGCTCGCTCTCGCCTTGCATAGAGCGAGGCATCCTTGGAAGCGATCCGGCTATCAATTTGAGCGAGACGCAAAAGGGATGAGAGAAGTAGACCCATCTCACTTCCGCAGATGGTATGAGAGCAAGGGCGCCAATCTGGTTCGAATCAATAAGATCTCCCGCAAGGCCGAGTTCTAGTTCTCAGAAAAGGGCGGTCGCCGACTCGACGATCAACTCACCGCAGCAATGGGCATATCCGTGAACTTGAACGCATCGACCCGCTTCTCCGCTGTGAGCCCGCGACCTCGCAGGCGAGCACTGCGCAAGCCAGACCGTGGAAGAGACCTGCCCGGACTGGCTCGGAGTAGTGCCCAGCAGCCACTCGACGCGGCGCGACGATAGATGAGTCAATTCGACGGCCGCTGTAGAGAATAAGGAATCCAATCAGTCGCTTGATTGCGTGTGCTCTGAACCTTCGATCCAGGCGATCACGTCGCTGGCCCGCGAATAGCATTCCGTCGGTTTGAACGACGGCAAAGCCAAATCTATTTAGTTTTCATCGCTCCAAGCAGCTGTGTCGAGAGCTATGAAAAAATTTGCACACAAACTTTTCATAAAATGATTGTTTTCATATTAAATAATGTGTAGTGTCATTTTCAGAGCAAGTCACCAATGGAAGGAGCAAACGATGAATGGCAAATTCACATCACTACGTAGTCATAGAGCAATCCACCTGATCGACGCGGAGAACCTCGTCGGGGGACCTGTGCTCAGCCGTCTGGATGTCGTTCGCCTCCGTGATGCGTACTCGACTTCGGTCCCGGTCGGGCCAATGGATCACATCGTTGTCGCCACGGCTCACAACAGTCTTCTTTCCGTTGGTGCCGAATGGCGGGGTATTCGCCACGAGATGCGATCGGGGAAGGACGGTGCCGACATCTGCTTGGCTGAGATTGTTGTCTATGAGCACCTCGCTGAGCGGTTCGAAAGCATCTTCATCGGTTCTGGGGATGGGGGACTTGCGCCTTTTGCGGCCCACCTGGCCTCCCAGGGCGCGAGTGTCACAGCCGTCAGCCGGATTGGCTCATTGTCCCCGCGTATGCGCCTTGCAGCTTCCAATATCATCTACCTCGACCGACCCAACGTCGCCGCCGCAATGGCTAGCTGACCCGTCCTGTATCTGGAGACTTTGTGAATATCCAACCCAAGACCCTGATCTCCACGAGTGAGGTCGCGGCATTGGCCGACGTCGATATCTCGACGGTGAGCAACTGGCGCAAGCGATTCGTGTCCGACTTCCCGAGCGCGCAGTTGACTGACGACCATGGAAAGCGACCGAAGTTTGATCGCGCGGAAGTGCTGTCGTGGCTGGATGCGAACCCACGGCTTGGAGGCCAACGCAGCAATAGCGATCGGGCTGGTTCCGAGCTGCTTGACGCCCTCCGCAACTACTTCCCCCCGTTCGAAGCCATTGACCTCATCGGCCGGCTTCTCGTCGTAGCCGAGGAGGGCCGTCGGCGATATGCGCTTGCGGGTCACCTTACGAGCGACCAGATTCGTCAAGCAATCTCCGAGCCGGACGATGTCATACTGCGACGTTCGTCACAGCACATA
>JACMOZ010000440.1 GCA_014377785.1 Aeromicrobium sp. | reverse complement strand
CTTCTTGGCGCTAGTGAGGCGCTGGCATGGTCCTTGGGGCCACTCAGGATGGTCGCCACCAGATTCGGATAGCCAGGAAGCGGCCCGACACGAATGGCTCCTAATGGCCGCGAGTGTCAGTACGCGGCCCGGCCAAGCAGCAGTCAGTCGGCGCCACGTTGGCGACCGGTAGGACTGCCCGCGCAGCGGTACCCCCTATTTTGAAGGTCAGCTGTCTGGGCAGTCGGCTTGTGGCAGCCCTCGGCAACAAGCTGAAGTTAGCCAGCGGCTGCTTCGGAGCAATTCACCTCTCCGAGTTTTCGGGTGCACTTCGAAGCGCTTGCGGCGATTTCATCGACCGCGCCCTGGGACGGCGTCACCAAACCAAGCACCGCGTTTCCCATCTCCGACACGTCGCCCAACCCTTGCAACTAGTAGTGGTTGTTGGAGGTGTCGAAGCCAAGGAAGTCCGTGGTCAGCACGGGCTGGTCCAGCGTCCTGCACCGTCAGCACCTTCTGGCAGGCCCGAGGACCGAAGGGGATCCGATAGGTACAGGCCGCCGCCTGCAGCGGCCTGAACGAGTGGGTTTCCTCCGACTCGCCGTCGTTATCGGCCATGCAAATCAAACCTTCCTCTTCGACCCGCACTTCTGGTTTGCTCTCCCCAACGTCATCTCAGCGTCGGCGTCGCTGTTCCCGCAGATGTAGGGTAATTCCCTAACGCTTTAACTTTAGTAGCGGGAGTAGCCTCGCCAAGCGGTAATTCCGAGGTGGAACTCGCCTCATCCTGTTTAGTTTTTCGATTTCAGCCTCTCGTTTCGAAAACAATTTGAGGAGACAAACCAATGAATGCGTTCAAAGCTTTGCGTCGGTCATGGCTCAGCCACACCTCTTTGTCTGTCGTCGCCGGACTGCTTCTCAGCACACTCCTACTCGGGGGTGGTTCGTCCGTTTTCGCTCGAGATCGACAGGGTGAAGATAGTTCGAACTGGGTCGGAACCTGGACTGCTAGCCCGTCGAACTTGTCCGCTGTCGGGTACGACGATCAGACATTGCGCCAAATCGTCCACACAAGCATTGGCGGTGACCACGTTCGCGTTCGCCTGTCCAATACGTTTGGCACAAAGTCGCTGACCATTGGAGCAGCGCATATCGCAGCGCAAACCTCCGGCGCCTCCATCGACTCGCGGACAGACCGACCGCTTCGATTTGGAGGGAGCACATCGACGACCATCCCTGCAGGCGCTATGGTAGTCAGCGACGCGGTAGACCTTGACGTCCGTGCTCTGAGCAACCTGGCAGTGAGTGTCTACTTGCCTGGCGTTACAGGGCCAGTCACCGAGCATTCACTTGCTGTTCAGCACAACTACGCATCCACGGCCGGCAACTATGTCGATGCAGTCAACATGCCGGTGCTTACTACTTCCACGTCATGGAGCTTGCTCACCGCAGTCGAGGTTACCGCTGACGAAGATACCCGGGCTGTCGTGACGTTGGGAGACTCAATAACGGACGGCTATGGGTCGACTGTGGATGCCAATCACCGGTGGCCAAACATTTTGGCCGAGAGACTTCATGCGAATCACCGCAAGGTGGCCGTTCTGGATGAGGGGATCAGCGGCAATCGCGTGCTCCATGACGGCCTGATCCCTGTGTTCGGGCCAGACGCACTGGCGCGTTTCGACCGTGACGTGCTCGCTCAGTCCGGCGTCAAGTACATCATCCTCTTGGAGGGGATCAACGATTTTGGTCACGCTGCACCCGGAACCCCGGATGCCGTTTTCGCCGACGACATCATCGCAGGCTATAAGCAGATAATCCGACGTGCTCGTGCGCACAAAATCAAGGTCTATGGCGCGACTTTGACCCCCTACGTCGGGACGATCTTTCCGGGATACTTTCAGCAAGCGGGTGAAGTCAAGCGCGAGCTCGTGAATTCATGGATTCGTAATAGCGGTGCATTTGACGCTGTGATCGACTTTGATGCAGTGGTCCGTGATCCCTCGAACCCTACGAAGATTCTTCCAGCTTATGACGTGGGCGACCATCTGCACCCGAACGATGCGGGCTACCGTGCGATGGCCAATGCGATTGATTTGCGATTATTCGCGGAAGACAAGTGAGAGCATCCGTCGCGAAGCGAGCTCCGTAACGGGCTTGATGGTCGGATCGGAGAAGCATGTCGCGCAACCGCTTCTTCTGCCCCTCGAGTGCGGCACTCTTCGACCGGTTCAAAGGCGCCCGGAGCCTACGCATGAGGCGCAAAAGCCGCGCCGCTTGCAGCTGAGAGCGACCACCTTGTCGTGGCCACAGTTACCGCAGCGCAGCCGCAGGAAGCGGTGGGCCGGGATGCCGCACGCCAGGAGGGCGTCGAACTAGTCCTTTACGAACTGCGGCAGGTGGGCCGCTGTAGCCGCCTCCGCCTTGGCGATGAAGGTCGCGGCGTGCTGCGCTAACAGGCGGTACAGCGTGGTCTGTCCCGGGCGATAGTGTGAGTACAGGCTCTGCGGATGCAGTCATTCGCGGGATCTTCTCCCGGTGGCCGATGCTCTCCACGCTCGAACGACCGCTGTCGCGGTGGCGTAGTTTCTCGACGGCGCGAGCGAACGTCAAGTTCCGAAGTACATCTGTCGCTCGCTGACAATACCGCCGCCGGCTGCAATGGGTGGAGGGTTCCGGTTCGCAGGACGGGACAGCAGTCGTTCGGAACGCCGGAAGTAATCACGGACCCGGAAGGTCGGCAGTGCCTTCAAAGCCGCCACTCCGATCGCGATGCTGCCGACGCCCGGATGACGGCTGTGTCCCTGAGAGCTTGAGTTCGCCGTTCGTACCTAGCCGACAGCAACCGCTGCAGTGCCGACGGTGAGGCTGGTATCGCCAATGTCAGCGGAGGTTTGAAAGCTGCTCGACTACGCGCTAGCCCGGCGTACCGAAAGCAGTCCGCGCAGCTCAGGCGCCCTAAGCATGTGTTCCTGCCGCCCGCCCCTTCCTCCAAGGCTTGCGCGGGATATAGGCTGTCGGAATTCCGACATGCCGCGCCGAAGCGAATCGGATCGCACAAATTTCCTGTCTTCGGCGCCGCGCGACTTCGCCCAACGCGATTCTGATGCGATACTGGTTTCATTCACAGTGTCCCGGAGCCTCAAATGGCCACCGCTCTGCAGTGAACCGGCGACGATGATGAGCCGGTCCCGGCATCCTTTCCGTCCTCCCAGCATCGCATACGCGGTCGCAG
>JACMOZ010000439.1 GCA_014377785.1 Aeromicrobium sp. | reverse complement strand
TGCAACCGCGAGCCGAAGGCATCCGGCGCTTCAGCCAGGGCGGCGAGCCTCACCGAGCGCCACAACTGCCAGTCGTCGGGAGACAACATCCGTAGTTCAATCTTCATCCCCCCAACGGTACTGACCTCCCGCCGAGCGTGCCCCAACCGAGAAGCCGGCGAGGACCTGAGCTGGCGCCCGAATAGGGACGCCCATAGCGTCAATTCAAATTCTGACTGTCAAATCTATCGACGTGTGTCGATCGAGAAATTCCCGCCCCGTCAGAGCCCTCGAGCTGCCCTCGCTCGTGCCTTGATCGCAAGGATGACGTCGGTCTTGGCATCCGCGTAATCGTTCATGTCATCCCACCGCTTGCTGAGCAAACCCCTTTTAGTGGTCTCGTAGAGGGTGCGGTCGGCCGCGTCGGAGCGCAGGTGATCGCGGAGTAGAAGGTACTCGTCCACAGCAGGGTCACCGTGCTCGAAAAGGTGCACATGCACGTCGCGTGACGGTGTGCGAACAAGTCGATGCCCTGGCTCACGAACTCGCAGGACGTAGCCAGCGGCCAGAAGCGCGTCGAGGTAGTCCTCTTCGGCGGTGATGTCGTTCACTGCGACCACGATGTCGATGATCGGCTTGGCAGCAAGTCCGGGTACCGATGTGGAGCCGATGTGTTCCACCTCGATGTCGACCGATGCAAGAGCCTCCGCGATCCGCTGCCGCTGATCGCGATACACGTCTGGCCACCCGTCGTCGTAGCTGTGCAATTCCAGCGTGAGCGCCTCGACACCTCCGACGAGTTCGATTGTCGTGACATCCGGCCAGCGCGGCTTTCGATTCATTCCCACATGAGCAGTATTCCAGTGCGAGTGACCAGCGATAAATGGCGTTACCCTGCGGCCGGAACCCTCAACGGTTGAGTCAGTCTGGGCCGCTTCTGGCAGGCCGCCAGCCCTTGGAACGCATCGTTAACCGACCCATTTCCTACGGACGATCGACCGGCTGAAGCTGTCGAACTCAAATGACACGAGCGCTCGCGCCATTGGTGCGTCGGATGTCCGTGCTACTCTCAAACCACTACATCCCCCACGCCTCTCGTAGAAGCGCACTTGGGGGATTTTTTCTGCCGGGAAGAAGGAGCGCCGATGCTTCGACCGCCTAAAGAGCCGCGCCCGCGCGGCACTCTTCAGTACGATAAAGATCCATTGAGCCTCGACAAATTGGTCGATCGGCTTTCCGAACGCGGCCTAGGGATTCCCGACCGGAACAGGGCCTCACGGTACCGGCGTCATATTGGCTACTTCCGGCTCTCGCCATACACAATCCCGTTCCAGCAGGGAAAGCCAGATCACCTGTTCCGCGACGGTGCTTCGTTCGACGACGTCTTGGATACTTACATCTTCGACCGCGCTCTTCGGCTGCTGGTCATGGACGCGCTGGAGCGCGTCGAGGTCGCGGTTCGTGCGGCACTAACCGACCACATGTCGACCACGTACAAGAATCCGCATTGGTACGTCGACTCGTCCTACTTTCGAGACCGCGTCAATCACGCAGGTCTCTTGAATATCGTTCGGGAGGCGTCTAGAAAAAAGCTTCTCAGCGCACCTGAGCTGGTGGGGCAGTCCTCTGTGTCAGAAGATGACGAGCTTGATATAACGGATCGTGCGGTGTCCCACCGGTCCGCCCTTGAACACTATTTACTGACCTATGGCACGCCCGAATTGCCGCCATCGTGGCTCATGGTGGAGGGACTCACTATCGGCCAGCTCGACAGTGCAATCAGCAACCTGCGCCAACGCTCCGACAGGAACGCGGTAGCGGCGTATATCGGCCTGAGCGAGCCGGTGCTCGTGTCCTGGATGCGGACATATGTGCGCGTCCGGAACATCTGCGCGCATCATGGTCGCTTGTGGAACGTTGGCATCGGCGTCTACCCGGCGATCCCGAACTCAAGTGCGATCTCTTGGCTCAAGGCTGACGATGCCCTCCCTGCGCGCTCAGCAAAGCGCCTTTACCCGGTGCTCGTGTCGCTTCAGTCGGTGCTCGACGTGGTGTCACCGCGAAGCACCTGGGCACAGCGCCTACACGATCTCGTTAGTACTCGTCCACCGATGAACCTCGCGAGTATGGGTATTCCTGAGTCTTGGGCAGACGATGACTTCTGGGGTCGGCACATCGCGCGATAGGCGAACAAGTTAGACCGCAAACGGACAAGTTGAGTGGCTGAGTGTCCCTTGCCGATCGATTTGTCCACGTAGATCTTGCTGGCCAGCGGATTTCGCGTCGTAATTGGTGAATTTGCGTAAGTATGTGTCACCCGACTTGTCCAAATCGAAGCGTCGATCCGACACGGTGTTGGATGCCGAAGGCGCCCGTAACTGGAACGATCACCGGACGTTATTACGAGCACTCAGAAAACGGTGTTCATGCTGTGGACTACCTGAGCGAACGCGACATCTCGACGAGTAACCCATCGGCCACCATCGCCTCGGCTGCGGTCCGTCCGGTCACAGTGAACCCCCGACGACTGTAAAACCGCAACGCCGGTGTGCTGCCTTCGTATACGAACAGTCTCAGACGAGGAGCAAATGCGCTCGCGTATGTCTCGACGTGGTCGAGCAGCCTGTCAGCGACGCCCAGGTCACGGCCCCGGAACTCCGCCGAAACGTACACACCGGTTAGTATCGGCTCGCGGCCGTACTCGTCCCCGAGCTGGCAGGACATCATGCCCACCCACCGACCAGTGGTCTGCTCGATGGCGACGTACGAGCCCGCATCGTCACGATCGCCGCGCGCGGCCCGCATCCGCCATGCGGCCTCATCCATTCCAAGCGTCGTTTCTCGCGTTGCGCCGTACGAAATCGGATGTTCTGT
>JACMOZ010000438.1 GCA_014377785.1 Aeromicrobium sp. | reverse complement strand
CGATCCAGCCTGCGAGGGTCGAAGGAACTCGAGCCGACCCCGCTGAATGCGCCCACCTAGACATACGGTGGCCGGTTGCCGGTGCCGACCACGATTGCGTGGGGCGTACACGATCGGGTGTTGCCGATCGGTTAGGCCGAAACCGCGAAGGAGTGACGGGAAACATCGCTTCGGGCAACAAGGTTCAATGAGGTATGAAGGTCTACGAAAGCATCGTCATCGGCGCAGGCCAGGCGGGGTTGTCGGCCTCCTTCCACCTTCGCAAACGGGGCATCGAACACCTCGTGCTGGACGCGAACTCACACCCCGGCGGCGCGTGGCAACACCGTTGGAAGACGCTCACGATGCACGACGTGCACGGCATTTCCCAACTGCCCGACATGGCCGTCCCTCGTAACGTAGATATCGCCCGCGCCCGCGACTTCGTACCCGGCTACCTCGGCTCGTACGAGGAGCTCTTCAACCTGCCGATCCGCCGGCCGGTTCGCGTCAGAGGGGTCCAGGACCACTCCGGATTGCTCGAGGCGGTCGCCGAGACGCAGACGTTCACGACCCCGCACTCTCATCAATGCGACGGGCACGTGGACGCAGCCGTTCATCCCGTTCTATCTCGGCGCCGACACGTTCACCGGGCGTCAACTCCATACCGTTGATTTCGACGGGCCCGAGGAATTCCACGGGCAGCGAGTCATCGTTGTTGGCGGCGGTGCCTCGGCCGTGCAGATCCTCGGCGAGTTGGCCGGGATCGCCGACACCGTATTAGTGACTCGTCGGCCGCCCGTGTGGCGCGAAGGACCGTTTGGCAAGGAGGGGGCCGTGCCGCCGTGGGGCTCGTCGAGGAGCAGGCGGGTGGACGCTCACCGGCGACCTGATGGTCCTCAGCGCCAAGGCAATTCGCCTTCATCGACGGACGTCTGCGCTTCGGGTCATTCGAGTCCGAGGTATGCCTCGATCACCCGCTCGTCGGCCAATAATTCGGTTGCCACGCCCGAGTGCGTGATTTCGCCGGTTTCGAGCACGTAGCCGAAATCGGCGGCGGCGAGGCCGCGTCTGGCGTTTTGTTCGACAAGAACAACAGTCGTCCCGGCCCTCCGGATCTCCTCGATCACGGCGAAGACCTCATCGACGATTTTTGGGGCGAGTCCCATCGACGGCTCGTCGAGCAGGAGCACTTCGGGCTCGGCGATCAGGGCGCGTGCTATCGCAAGCATTTGCTGTTCGCCGCCGGACAATGAACCCGCTTTCAACGTCCGGCGTTCGCCGAGCACGGGGAAACGCTCATACATGCGTCCCACATTCATCGCGAGCGTGCTCCTGCGATGCCAGCCGCCGAGCATCAGGTTTTCTGCGACGGTGAGCGTCGCCAGGATCTCCCGTCCCTCGGGCACCTGCACCAGCCCGGCCTTCACCATCTTGTATGCCGGCCAGTGAGTAACGTCCTCGCCCTTGAACCGGATCGCCCCGCGGTGCGGCCTGATGAGCCCCGCCACTGCATTGAGCACCGACGTTTTACCTGCACCATTCGCCCCAACGAGGCTCACAATTGATCCGGTCGGCACTTCGAAGGAAACGCCGCGAACCGCATCGACGTGACCGTAGTTGACCTGCAAGCCCTCGATACTCAGAATCGGTCCGCTCATTGTTTCTCCTCGCCCCGAAGCCGCGATGTTTCGGCGTGTCGGGCCGTGGCGGTCAAATCCTGCACGGCCAGCCGGGTGACCGCTTCGTCCGACGCGGTGGCATCTGACCCGAGATACGCCTCGAGCACGGCAGGGTCTCGGGCGATGTCCGCCGGGGCGCCGCTGGCAATGACTTCACCGAAATTCAGGACGATGATCCGGTCGCAGGTTTCAAGCATCATTCGCACGTTGTGTTCGATAACCAGGATGCCGATGCCGTCGGAGCCGAGGGAACGGATCAAGGCTGCGAGCCGCCCGGCCTCGACCCGGTTCATGCCCGCAGCGGGCTCGTCGAGCACGAGCAGCGTCGGATGAGCGGCGAGAGCGCGCGCGATTTCTAGTCGGCGTTGGTCGCCATAGGGGAGGTCGCCAGCCGGCGTCGCAGCCTTGTCCGAGAGCCCGACCCGCGCCAATTGCGCCGAGGCCATCGCCACGGCCTGGCGTTCGTCCCGCCGTGCCGATGGCAGGAAGATCAGCCGCCGCAACAGCGTGCCCTGTGAGATCCGATAACTCCCCACGAGCACATTCTCAAGGGCAGAGAGTCGGCCGAACAATTTGATTTGTTGGAACGTGCGGGCCACTCCGGCCTGTGCCAGAGCATGCGCCTTTGTCCGTTCAGTTAAGGCGTTGCCCAGCACCTCACCCGTTCCGGCGGACTGGATGGTAAGACCGGTGACCATGTTCACCAAGGTCGTCTTCCCTGCACCGTTCGGGCCGATCAATCCAAGGATTTCTCCTGCGGCGAGATCAAGATCGACAGTTTGAACCGCGGTCACACCGCCGTATGACTTGCTCAACCCGCGAAGGTTGACCAGAGGCGTGCCCCGCTTCGGCAACCCCGGCAGCGACGGCATCAGCGTATGATCCGTGATCAACTTGTTCGCGGATTTCCGGCGCGGAATGAGTCCGGCGAGCCCGCCAGGTATGAACAGGATGACCACGAGGAGCAGCACCCCAGAAATCAACGGCCGAATCCAACTCGCCTCGACACCGAACGTCCGCTGCAACTCCGGCAACACGGTGAGGAAGAGGCCGCCGAGAATCGGGCCAATGAAGAACACGACGCCACCGACCACCGCGGTGACCAGACCGTCCACCGCGGCCGTAAAGGAGAATTCGTTGGGGTCGGCAAAACGGGTGAAATACCCCAACAGGACTCCATACAGGCCCGAAATTGCCCCCGCGATCACAAATGAGAGCATCCGATGCCGGGCGACGTTAATGCCCATGGACGTGGCGGCAAGTTCGTCTTCGCGAATCGCATCGAAAGCACGCCCCAGCCTCGAACCAGAAAGGCGCCAGAAACCGAACGCGACGATGGCGAGCGCAATCCAGGCAATTCCCGGTCCCACGAGTTTGGGATAGGAGAGCCCTTGCGCACCGTTCGTCCACGATTGGTTGATCAGGAAAATCCGCACCATCTCGGCAAAAGCCAACGTCGCGATGGCGAGGAAGACGCCCCGTAATCGCATCAACGGCAAGCCGAGGATGAAGGCGGCAATCATCCCGACCAGAATGCCGAAGACGATGCCCACCACCAACGGCGGAATGAAACCAAACAGCGGATCGTCGGGCACAATCAGCGAAGACGTGAAGACGGCCAGCGAGGCGAGGCCGAGTTGGGCGAGACTCAGTTGTCCCGCGAGCAACACCGCGTAGAAGCTGTAGGCCAGGATCGCCGACAGCGCGATCAAGGTGACGAGGGACGTGTATTCGAACATGTCACACCTCCCGCGTCTTCTTGGCGCCGAAGAGTCCCTGTGGGCGAACAACAAGAATGAGGAAAAGCAATCCGAACGCGACCATGTCGCGCCATGAGCTTCCGACGTAGTTCACCGCATAAACCTCGGCCAGTCCCAGCGCCACACCGCCGACGAGCGCTCCGGGCAGCGAGCCGAGTCCACCGACGATTATCACGGCGAGGCCCTTGAGCTCAACCGCATGGCCGATCCCCAGTTGAGCGGTGTTCACATTCAGGGTGAAAAGCACCCCGGCAGCCGCGCCGAGAGCCGAGGATATGGCGAAGGTCACCGACGTCACTCGGTTGACGTTGATCCCGACCACCGATGCGGCATGCGGGTTCTCCGCGATGGCGCGCATCCCGCGACCCAGTTTCGATTTCGCCACGAGCCAGGTAAGCAAAACCACCAGACCGACGCTGATGATGAGGATGAGCACCTGAAGGAGTGACACAGTTGCGCCCAGGAACTCAAAGCGCTTTTTGGGAAACGCTTCAGGAGGGAACCGGGTCGTATCGGGTCCGTACCTCGCCTGTAACAACGCGATGATGATGGCGCCAAGCGCAATCGATGAAATCAAACCCGCGAAATGCGCGTCATGCCTGCCATTCAGCGGTCGAAATGCGACCCGTTCAATGATTAGGCCAAGCAACGCTCCGACAACCATGACGATCGGCACCGCCAGCCAGATCGACAGGCCGGATCGCGTGACAACCTCGATCCCAACCAAGGCGCCCGCAGAGAACACTGCGGCATGTGCGAGGTTGAGCCGGTCCAGCACACCGAAGACGAGGGTGTAACCCACGGCAAAGAGGGCATAGATCGAGCCGAGGAAGATCCCATCCATGAGTTGCTGCATACCGAGTCCCTTGTTGTGCGTGGTGCGCCGCGCTCAGATCGAGTAGCGGCGCACAACGTGCAGTCACCGGTGTACGGCGGTGAGCGTTACTGGAGGATTGCGAACTTGCCATCCTTGACAACCTGTACCAACGCGATCTGTACCGCATCGCGGTTTTCGTCGATGCTGAAATCACCGAGAACAGTCGGCAGGTCCTTCACCTTGGAAAGATTTGTTTTGATGTCCTCACGCTCACCGGAGCAGCCACGGCGAACGGCATCGTCGATGACCTGCATACCGGCATAAGCCTGGGCGGCAAACTGGTCGGGATCGGCATTGAACTTCGCCTTGTAATCCTTGAGGAAAGCCTGATTTTGTTCATTTTCGGCAGCCGAATTCCAAGCCGCACCGACGATCACGCCTTCAGCCGCCTCGCCGGCGCCCTTGATCATGGCCGGCGAGTTGAATCCGTTGCCGCCAACGATCGGAACGTCAACGCCGATTTCCCTGGCCTGAGTCACGAGCGGCACGGCCGCATCGACAAGGGCCGATACGACGAGGGCGTCGGGCTTCTCCTTCTTGACTTTGTCAAGAATCGCGCGGAAATCCGTGTCGGATTTGGAGAAGGTCAGCGTCTCACTGATGGTGACCCCCTCCTTTTTCAGCGCCGATGCCATGGCCTTGTAACCAGACTCGGTGAATGCGTCGTCGTTGCTGTACATGACAACGACGTTCTTTAGGTTCAACGAGTCTTTGGCGGTCTTGATGGTCTGTGGGATGACGGCGTCTTCGGTGAGCGAGTCCCGGAACACGTAGTCGCCGATGGCCGTGATGCCTGACGCCGTGTTAGAGACCCCGAGCACGGGGGTTTTTCCGTCCTGCGCAACCGGGTCAGTTTGCATGGCCGTGTTTGACAGAGTCGGCCCGACGATGATGCTCGTGCCGTCATTGACGAACTTTTCAAACAACTGGATGCCCTGTTTCGGATCGGTCTGGTCGTCCTCGACCGTGAGTTTGTAAGTCACTCCACCGACGGCGTTCAACTTCTCGACAGCCAACTCGAGGGCATTCTTTTGACCTGCACCGTATTGGCCCGCCGCCCCGGTGAGGCTGAACGCAGCAGCCACGGGCACGTCGTTGCTGATCTTGCAGTCCGCGCCCGAACCTGAGCCGGCCAGCGAACTGTCACCCCCGGACGATTCTCCCGACGAACCGCAGGCTGCGAGAACAAGCAAGAGGACAGATGCCGTTGCAGCAGCGGACATGAGATTGCGACGCATGATTCTCCTTGAGACGTGCCGAACGAGTGCGCCCCGATGGTTACGTATGTTCAACGGTCCCAGCCGCGCATTGTATTGACACCCTAGCAAGCGAGCACAGTCAAGGCATGGTCACGTCACGAGCACCCATCTGGGCCCGATTTCAAATAAAATCATTTACTATGCAACTAGCATCATGTCCGCATGTCGTTGGAACACGCGATCCTCGTCTCGCTCGCCGAGTGGTCCGCCTCGGGCTATGACCTCGCGCGCCGCTTCGACATATCGATCGGCCATGTCTGGCGGGCCAGCCACCAACAGATCTACAAAGTCCTGGGCCGAATGGAAAAGGGCAGTATTGCCTCCGCCGCCGTCGTCAAGCAGGACGACTGGCCCGACAAGCGGGTGCACCAGATCAGCACCACCGGCCGACACGAACTGCGGGATTGGACCGGCCTGCCCACTCCCGTCCAGATACTTCGCAGCGACTTCGCCGCGAAGATCCTCGGTATGCAGTTCGGAGGCCGGGGCGCCCTCGTCACCGACATCGGCTGGCACCGCGACGCACATCAGGTGCAACTCGACTTCTATTTCGCCGATGCAACGAAGCACTATCGCGGCAAAGCGAGCTCTTTGGATCGACCTCACCGGCCAGCGGGTCCAGAGCACCGTTTGGGTCTCGGGCATGTTGTGCCCGAACAGGAAGATCGCGTCGCAGTGCTCTATGTCGATGTAAGAGCCGGGCTGGCCGTCCGCACCGAAGGACTCCTTGAACGCCGCGGCGCTGGTCGCGGTACACAGCCGCGTGTTGCCACCCATGTGCGGGGTACCCAGGCCGGCCTTCCCGATCACCGCCAGCGCGAAGTACTCCTCCAGGAACAGTTGACCGCTGGTGTAGAAGCCGTGCGACAACGGCCCCTTCTCCTGCAGCAGTCGCTGCGAGACCTCGACGATGCGACCCATCGCAGTCTCCCAGTCGGTCTCCACCAACCGGCCGTCCTGACGGATCAGTGGCCTGGTCAGCCGGTCGGGCGATGACGCCCAGGGCGTGCTGCCATAAAGGCCCTTCGGTCCCAGCCGGCCGTGGTTGACCGTGTCCCCGGCACGGCCGCGGATACCGACCATCCGGCCGTCCTTCATCGCAATGTCAGCGCCGCAGCCGTTGCTGCACAACAGGCACGCCGACTGCACCCACCGGTCGACCTGCGCCTCGCTGACTCCCTGCTCCAGGTGCTGGTCCACTCGGGCCGGCCAGGTCGTGCCGCGCTGGTGGGGGGTGCGCTAGCCCCAGATGTCATTGATACGGTCGACCATCCTGATGCTCTCCCTCGGTAGATCCTCGACATACCCACTACTCGCCAATGTATGAGGCTGCGCATAGGTTGGAGAGCGCATTGAAAGACGTGGGGTCCTTCGGAAGCCGGGACCGGCTCGCTCATGAACAGTTTCTACTCGTATACGGCAGCGGAGCGGTCCGCCGACTGGCGGGTCGACCACAGCGGAGGGATCCCATGGACATCACCGAAGTCATTCTTTTCCAGCACCACCAGCAGCGGCGGATGTTTGCGGCACTCGACGAGCTGGACCGCGGTGATGCGACAGGTCTCGCGGCTGTCTGGGCGCAATTGGCCAGGTTCCTCGAGGTGCACGCGACTGCTGAGGAGCGATATTTCTATCCTGAGGTTCTGAAGGTCGGGCACGGCGCCGGCGGAGCGCACAGTGCAGCGGACGAGACCGAGGACGCAATCGGCGACCACAACGACATTCGCGACGCGATCGCCCGAGCCGGTGAGCATGAGACAGGCTCGGAGGACTGGTGGCAGGCCGTGATCGAGGCCCGGCTCGCCAACAGTGACCACATGGCTGAGGAAGAGCGCGAGGACCTCGCCGACTTCCGTCAGCACGCGAGCTTGCAACTGCGTCACGACGTCGCCGTGCGGTTCCTGGTCTTCGAGGCCCAGCATGCCGACGGAGTGCAGCCGCACGACCTGAACCCGGGCGAGTACGTCGCAACCGGGGGTGCGAGCAGCTCTGAAGAGTGATCCCCCGGGCTCAGGTCGTGACGACCCTCAACGTTGATCCGCATCCGCAAGGGGCGCCATTCCTCGTTCGGCTATCGCACCACATTCGAATACGAACTACTCTCCGAGAGGAACTCCACCCCGGCCTGAAATGCACGATCGAAAGTGGAGATCAGCAGTGGGTCAGGACAATCTGTCACCAAATCGTGCACGAGTCCCCTCTGGAGTGAGGGCCCGAACTCCAGGCCCGTCTCGATGCCTTCCCAGACGCCAAACACATATGCGAGGCTTGTCCCGTTGCGTTTCATTCCCGCAACGCGGGATAGGCCCGGAACGGCTCGAAATCAACTAGCCATGACCATTTACACAGAAAATCCCACAGGCGCGGGCCGTCGGGATTGGTCAACGACGCTGAGTCTGAAGTGGTGAGTCCGAACGTGAATTCGATGCAGCAGCAACGGCAACAATGCATGTCGGCTTCAGCGCAGGAGGCCGCCGGTGGAGCGCCGAATCCTGGCATGAGCAAGAGCGGCCCGGGCAGCATTCATGCCGGGTGCGCCGTGAACACCGCCGCCAGGATGTGCTGAGGCTGAGCCCAAGTACAAGCCCCGGATCGGCGTCTCAGCCCGACCCATGCCAGGGATGGGCCGAAAAATGAGTTCCTGATGCAATTGTGACGTTCCGCCGTTGATGGCCCCGCCGATTAGATTGGCATCTCGCTGTTCCAGTTCTTTGGGGCCGAGGACGCGCCGGCCGAGGATCTTGCTGCCGAACCCGGGGGCGAGTTTCTCGATACGGGCTTGCATGCGGTCAGCAAAGCGTTCGCAGTCGTCTCGATGCCAGGTGCCCTTCAGACCGCCGTTGCCGGCATCGGCAACTGAATGTTGTGGCACGTGCGTGTATGCCCACAGCGACTGCGTGTCCGCGGGCGACCGCGAGGGATCGGCGGTCGTCATTTGGCCGGCCAGCATGAATGGCGCGGCCGGGATCATCCGAGCGGCGACTTGGCCGTGGGCTTCGATCATCTGCTCCACTGAGTCCGCCACATGAAATGTCCCGGGCGCATACGCCGGTGCCGATGCCCATGGCACGGGGCCATCGAGCGCCCAGTCAACCTTGACCGTCGACGGATCGAGGTCAAACGACCGCATCGCACCCTTAGTGCGCGATGGGACGTCGTCGGGCGCAAGTAGCCGACCGTACAGATGCGGAGCGACTATGTCGGCAATCACGGCCCGGCGTGCTTCAAATCGCTCGCCATCTTTCGTTCGCACAGCCGTCGCTCGTCGACGCACGACCTCGATGGAGACTACTTCCGTCGAGCATCTGATCTCACCGCCCCGTGATTCAAATCGCCGTCTCAGCGCCTGCGCGAGAGCACCTGCGCCTCCCTCGGGCACCGGGAATCCGACGGTCTGTCCCAGCATCGACATCAGCACACCCATCAGGCCCGAACCGGGTGCGTTGAGCGGAATGTCGGCGTGCCCGGCGTTGCCGGCAATTACTAACCGGGGAGCGACACCGCCGAACCTGGACTTACCGAATTCACTCGCCGGCATCAACATCGTCTTCACGAAGTCAAGCCCACCCACACTTCGCAGTCGGGCCAACGCACCCACGCCGTACCGGATCGGCGGAAAAGGAGACAACAGCGCTTTGATGATCTGGTCGCCGATCCTGTCCCACTGCGAGCACAGGTCGAGCCACGCTTCGCCATCTCCACCGTGCGCTTGATCGAACAATCGGGCTGTCACCAAACGATCGCGGTGCAGTATGGCCCAGTTCCCATCGAGCATGGGGTGTCCCAACACTGCCGGGGCGTGGCGCCAGGTAAGTCCGTGGTCCTCCAGTGAGAACGACTTGATCGTTGGCGACGCTTCAGCGAGGGGATAGAAAGCACTGAATGTGTCGTGGACGAAGTCGGGGTGGACGTCACGCGCGCTCTTTACGGCGCCACCCACCTCGTCCTGAGCCTCGAGTACCAGGACAGACCAGCCCGCGTCCGCCAGGTGATTCGCAGCAACAAGGCCATTCGGTCCAGCCCCAATTACCACGGCGTCATGCCCTCGCCCTGTCATTTCGCGCTCCCCGAGGCCGCTACTCGAACACGCGCCAGAGCGTTGCGAGCGATCCCGGCCAGCGCACCTCTCTGCCCACCGTGCAGCTTGTTACCTGCCTCGTGTGATGCCAGAACGTTGCCCCTATGAGGCTCGATCGGCGATGTCCCGTCGATGGCAGCGAGCCGGAAGAGGGGTCCCACCAGCATGTCGAAAATACCAGGGAGCACGCTGAATCCGAGGCGGATCACCTCGTTGGAAAGATTGACTTGGCTTCGCGCACGAGGTCGTTCCAATAGTCTGAGCGCGATCCGTGCCACCTTCTCCGGCGTCGCGATCGGCGGCGGCGGCCTCCCGATGTGACCGTCGTAATTCGCCGCCTGCTCGTAGATGGGCGTGTCAACTCCGCCGGGGGCGACGTAGGCGATATGGACGCCAGGCATGTCGCGGTTCTCCACGAGGAGCTGACGCGCCAGCGCCCGGATTCCCCATTTGCTGATCACATACGGGCTCATCGAAGGCACGCTGATGTGACCGATCACCGAGCCAATCAGAACCAATGTGCCGGCTCGCTGAGTGCGAAAGGTCGACACTGCATGCCTTGCCACGTTTACTGAGCCGGTGAGATTCGTGCGCAGCACCCCATCGAAGACGTCGGGCGGTATCTCCTCGGTTCGCCCGTATGCCACGACTCCTGCAGCATGGACCACCGCGTCGATGACGGAGTGCGCGGTCAGCGCTTTTTCAAAGCAGGCGGCAACTGCGCTGTCGTCTCCCACATCGCAGGGCAGCACCATCACCGATGCCGCCCCGCTTGCCCGGCATTCGCGCGCGACGTCTTCGAGGGCGCCAGCTCCTCGCGCAACAAGGACGAGGTGATCTTCGTGGTCGGCGGCGCGCAAGGCTGTCGCCCTGCCGATACCGCTGGAGGCACCTGTGATGATGATGACCTTGGAGCGTCCGCTCACGGCTTGAGCACGACCTTGATACAGCCGTCCTGCTTCTTCTGGAACATTTCATAAGCACCCGGCGCCTCGGCCAGCGGCAGGCGATGTGTGGCAAGTGACTCGGCTCCCAGGACGTCTTCGTCTCTTTCCAGCACCTTCACGATGGCCTCAGTCCATCGCTTCACATGGCACTGTCCCAATCGCATCGTGATGCCGCGGTCGAACATCTCCATGAGGGGCATCGGGTCGACTTCTCCGCCGTAGACTCCGCTGACCGAAACGGTCCCTCCGCGGCGCACCGATTTGATGGCAGTGGTCAGCGCATCGAGTCGATCGATTGCAAACTTATCGATCACTGGCTTGGCCAACGCGTCAGGCAGCAGTCCAGCAGCGGTGATGGCCTTCTCTGCCAAGGGGTTGCCATGCGACTCCATGCCGACTGCGTCGACAGTGCCATCTGCGCCGCGCCCATCGGTGAGATCCAGAATCGCTTCGGCCACATCATCGACCTGATCCATGTCGATGACCTCGATTCCCCATGACCGCGCCAGGTCGAGTCGTTCGGGTACACGGTCGACACCGATGACCCGTGCACCCGCGGCCAGAGCGATCCGAGCGGTCATTTGTCCGATTGGTCCGAGGCCGAACACGGCCAAGGTCTGGCCTTCTTTTACGTCGGCGAAGGCGAACGCTTGCCAAGCCGTCGGAAGGACGTCCGATACATAAAGAAAGCGTTCATCGGCCACGCCGTCGGGGACCTTGATTGGCCCGAACTGGGCCTGCGGGACGCGGAGGTATTCGGCCTGACCACCAGGGACTGCGCCATACAGGTCGGTGTAGCCGAACAGTGAGGCGCCCTTGCCGAATTTTGTGACTTGGGTTGTTTCGCATTGTGCAAAGAAACCGCGCGAACACATCCAGCAGTGACCGCACGAAATGTTGAACGGAACCACTACCCGATCGCCCACACGGAGATCTCCGGCCTTCGGGCCGACCTCTTCCACGATGCCCATTGTTTCGTGGCCGAGAACATCTCCGGGGTGGAGGAACGGACCCAACACCTTGTAAAGGTGCAGGTCCGATCCGCAGATGGCGGTCGAAGTCACCTTGATGATTGCGTCGTTGGGCTGCTCGATCCGAGGGTCGGGAACCTCTTCGACCGAGACCTTCTCGGTACCTTGCCAGGTCAATGCCTTCATG
Organism: Aeromicrobium sp.; assembly: GCA_014377785.1. Classification (GTDB taxonomy): domain Bacteria; phylum Actinomycetota; class Actinomycetes; order Propionibacteriales; family Nocardioidaceae; genus JACMOZ01. The sequence goes on along the minus strand of JACMOZ010000438.1, from coordinate 5,018 downwards.
CGGATCTCCTCGCGCGGTTCGATCGTGAGTGAATGCTGCAGGCAGCCGTCCTCATGAGTTGGGGCGGCGCTCGACGACGTAGGCGAGCCGTCGCAATGTTTCGGTGTTCCGCCATTTCAATAAGACATCGTTGATTACATTGGGTACCAGTACGCCGGGCCCGGCGGTGGGATGTTCGGCGATGGCTATCTCGGTGTGGCTCCCCTCTGCTCGCAGGGTGATCTCGACTTCGGCCTCGCCAAGCGGCCACCCGCGTGCTCGAAGTCGTATGTGACTGCCGGGATTGGCCTCCAGCACAGAAGTTCGATCGTCGATGAGTACTGGCCACACGCCCATCGAATGATGAATTGAACTGCCTTCGGCCGGCCAGGTGTTGTCGACTTCTCGGATGCGGGAGGCCCCTACCACCCATAGTGGGTAAAGCCACCCATCGGCGAGAACGGACCAAACCTGATCGGAGGTTGCTTGGACGGCCCTCTTGTTCAAACTCATACTTCGGTGGTACCCGCACCCGGGTGACTCAACCGGTCCCTTGCAAAAGAATTCAGATTTGCAGAAGCCTTCCGCGACTAGGCGTGCGAGCTGCCAGCCATTCGCTGCGATCGCCGCGGTCACCAGGTTTCTGGTGATCCTTTCAGCGACTCTGTACGAAATGACTACGCAACGATCGAAGTTAACGTTGTGATCACGGGCGTTTCGGTTGCGGCTCTCGCCTTCGCAGCAGTGCTGTGACGTACAGAATTCGCCGTCTGAATCTCGTCAAGTCGTGTCACACCCAGCCACTTCGCACGCGAACGACTCCCCCTGCGTCGCCGAGATGTGCTCCCGGGCTCACTGTGTCACGATGAACAAGCACGTCCAGCACCTCATGTTCCGGGACGGGAGAGACATTTTGGCCAGCAGCGGATCGCCGTCGAGGGCTCGCGCCATGCGCGGCGCGCAGGTCGTTGCGTTGGTGGCGGCGTCGCACCCCGGGCCGGCCGTGGCCGTCACGGCGATGACGGGGCTGTTCGCGTTTGCCGTCGGTCTGGACGGCGTCGGCGTGCTGCTCGTAGTAGCGGCCGTGCTGACCGGCCAGTTGACGATCGGGTGGACGAATGACCTGATCGACGCGGGCCGCGACCGACGGGTTGGGCGCCCCGACAAGCCGCTGGCTACCGGCGAGCTGTCAGTTGACGTCGTCCGACTGGCGGTGCTAGTCGCCATTGTGGCGACCGTCCCGCTCAGCCTTGCCTCGGGCGTCGTCGCTGGGCTGGTGCAGCTGCTCTGCACGGCGGCCGGCTGGGCCTACAACGCGGGCCTCAAGTCAACCATCTGGTCGTGGGCCCCCTATGCCGTAGCGTTCGGCGGGCTTCCGACGTTCGTCTCTCTCGCACACGACTCGTCAACGTTTCCACCGCTATGGATTCCACTGGCCGGTGCGCTGCTCGGGGTGGGTGCGCACTTCGTCAACGTCCTGCCCGACCTCGCGGACGACGCCGCGACAGGTGTGATGGGACTGCCCCATCGTCTCGGCGCCCGCTGGACGGCGCCGGTCGCCGTGGTGGTCCTCGTTGTCGCGTCCCTCGTCATCGCGGTAGGGGCGCCCGTCCGGTCACCGTGGGTGACGGCCCTCTCGCTTGCCGTCGTGCTCAGCCTCGGTGCCGTTGCCCTCGTGCGCGGTGGCCGGACGCCGTTTCGCGCCGCCATCGGCGTCGCTTTCGTCGATGTCGTCATGCTGGCTTGGTCGCAGGGCGGCTCCTGATGCTCGCGCAGGAGTGGGACCTCGTGGTCGTGGGCGCCGGCCCAGCAGGCACCGCGACGGCTTTGGGCGCGCTCGACGAGTCGCCGGGGCTGCGGGTGCTCATGGTGGACCGGGCGGACTTTCCGCGCGACAAGACCTGCGGTGACGGCATTGCCCACCACGCGATCGCCGAGCTCGCCTCCGTCGGGGTGCGCGGCGTCGAGCACGGCTGGGCCCCGGTGCGGCGACTCGAGCTGGCTGCCGGCTCCGCCCGGGTCTCGTCCTCGCGCGACCGGCTGGGGTGGGTGATCCCGCGTGCCGTCTTCGACGCCCGTCTCGTGGAACGCGCCACCGACGCCGGTGCGGTTTTGATCCGCCACCGTGCGGTGCAGGTCTCGGCCGACGCCGACGGCGTCACTGTCGATGACATCGCCCGTGCGTCGGTCGTCGTGGGGGCTGACGGCCCGTACTCGGTGACGCGCACGGCCGCTGGCCTGGCACCCACCGGACGTCGGGCCCTGGCGCTGCGCGGGTACACGGCTACCCGTCCGGACTGGGGGGGCGGCCAGCTCATCCGGTTCGGCGAGCAACGCCAGCCCTCGTACGCCTGGGCGTTCGACCGGGGCGACGGACTCACCAACGTCGGCTACGGCGAGCTGCTGGGCCGCCACGTGGACAAGCCGCCGACGCGCGACCTGCTGCTGCACGAGCTCGAGCGAATCCTTCCCGGCAGCACCGGTGGCGGCAGCGACTTCCGCGCCCACCACCTGCCGCTGTCGAGTTGGCGGTGGCCCCACCCCGACGGACGAGTCCTGCTGGCGGGCGACGCGTCGGGCCTCGTCAACCCGATGACCGGCGAGGGCATCTACTACGCCGTGGCCACAGGCATCCGGGCGGGCCGCGCCGCCGCCCGCGCCATCGGCACCGGCGACCCGTCGTCCACCGGCGGGTCCTATCGGCGCGAGGTGCGCCACCTGCTCGGACGTCATCTGCGCCACACCAGCGTGGCAGCCCGCCTCTCCGGAATGTCAGCGGTTGTGGCCGCCGGCATCCGCGCCGCGTCCCGCGATCCCCGCACGATGGACGATCTCATCGAGTTGGGCCTGGGCCGGGGTCGCATCACCCCCCGACTCGGCATCGGTCTCGCCGCCGACCTCGCGGCCCCGTCAACCGTCATGTCCCGCACCGCCCGACCCACCCCCGACACCGAAGGAGCATGACCATGGAAATCCTGTCCGTCCGAGGAGCGCTGCCGGAGCACCGCTACAGCCAGGACCAGATCACGGACGCGTTCGTCGAGGTCATCTCCGACGGCAAGCTCGACCCCGAGCTGCTGCGTCGCTTCCACCGCAACGCCGGCGTGAGTCACCGGCACCTCGTCCTGCCGCTTGACGACTACGCCTTGCTCGGCGACTTCGGCACGTCGAACGACCTCTTCCTCGAGCACGCCGTGGCGCTGGGTTCGCAGGCACTCGTCGCCGCGCTCAAGGCCGCGGGCCTCACCCCCTCGGACGTCGACCTCATCGTGACGACCACGGTGACCGGGCTGGCCATCCCGACCCTCGATGCGCGCATCGCCTCGGCGATCGGCCTGCGGCCCGACGTCAAGCGGGTCCCGCTCGTCGGGCTCGGCTGCGTGGCCGGGGCCGCCGGCATCGCGCGCCTGCTCGACCACCTCGTGGGTCACCCCGACGACGTCGCGGTGCTGGTTTCAATGGAGCTGTGCTCCCTGACGGTGCAGCGGGCCGACGTCTCGGTGGCGAACATGGTCGCCAGCGGACTCTTCGGCGACGGCGCCGCCGCCGTCGTCGCGAGCGGTTCCGGTCGAGTTGGGTCCCCGTCGGGGTCGAGCACGCTCGAAGTGCTCGCGTCACGCAGCCACCTGTACCCGGACTCCGAGCGCACCATGGGGTTCGACGTCGGCTCGTCCGGGCTCAGGATCGTGCTCGACGCCAGTGTCCCGGCGGTCGTCAAGCAGTACCTCGGCGGCGACGTCGACGTGTTCCTTACCGACAACGGGCTTACTCGCGACGACATCGACTTCTGGGTGTGCCACCCCGGTGGTCCCAAGGTGATCGAGGCCCTGCAGGAGACCCTTGGCCTGGACCATGACGACTTGCGGCTGACCTGGGAGTCGCTCGACGCGATCGGCAACCTGTCCTCGGCCTCGGTGCTCCACGTCCTCAAGGACACGCTTGCCGAACGTCCTCCCGAGCCCGGCGCGTATGGCATCGTGCTCGCGATGGGGCCGGGGTTCTGCTCCGAGCTGGTCCTCGTGCGCGCGCCCCGGCACACCGCGTGACCAGCCTGGCGGCGTTCACCATCGTCGTGGCCCTCGTCGCCCTCGAGCGCCTGGCCGAGATGGTGGTGTCGAGGCGCAACGCCGCGTGGAGCCTGGAGCGCGGTGGTGTCGAGAGTGGCCAGCGCCACTTCCCGGCCATGGTCGCGCTGCACACGGGATTCCTCGTGGGAATGCTGGTCGAGGCCTGGTGGCGTCGTCCCGACGTGCCAGGCGCGCTGGCCTGGTCGATGCTCGCGGCCGTAGTGCTTTGCCAAGCCGTCCGGTGGTGGTGCATCAAGGTGCTCGGCCGACACTGGAACACTCGGGTAATCGTCGTACCGGGGAAGTCGCCGGTGCGCCGTGGCCCCTACCGCTGGCTGCCACACCCCAACTACCTCGTCGTGGTCATCGAGGGCGTCGCCCTGCCGCTGGTACACGCTGCCTGGATCTCCGCCGTCATCTTCACACTGCTGAACGCGGCCCTGCTGACCGTCCGCATCCGGGTGGAGGCCGAGGCGTTGCGCACGCTCTCGTCGCCCGAGCACCTCGTCGCCGACGGGCTGGCCTGATGCGTGACCTGGTCGTCGCCGGTGGTGGCCCCGTGGGGCTCGTCACCGCCCTGCACGCCGCGCGCGCGGGGCTGGACGTCGTGGTCCGCGAGCCCCGGCCCGGCCCGGTCGACAAGGCGTGCGGTGAGGGCCTGATGCCCGGCGCTGTGGCCGGCCTCACCGGGCTCGGCGTGCGTCTCGACGGCCGGCCGCTGGTAGGCATCCGCTACGTCGACGCCGCACGTTGGGTCGAGGCCCCGTTCCGCCACGGCCTGGGTTGCGGGGTGAGGCGGACGACCCTGCACGATGCCCTGTCCGTCGCGATCGAGGCCGCGGGAGTGCCGCTAGAGAATCGGGCGGTCCGTCAGGTCGACGACCGCGGCGACCTCCCCCGCGGCGTCGGGGAGCCGACGCGCTACTTAGTGGCCGCCGACGGGCTGCACTCTCCCGTGCGCCGCATGCTGGG